>JAFAHS010000170.1 GCA_019237115.1 Deltaproteobacteria bacterium | reverse complement strand
AACCCACACACGGATGCCGACAAACCAAGAGTCATCAAAATCGAAGTCGTTGTTGTCACCTTCGCCGATGAAGAAATAGCAGTAATAGCCGCTCGACACCTCATACCAGTCGAGCTGCGAGTTGAGCGTCCCATCGTCGCTGTACGTAGCGCCGTTCAACTGGTTGTTCGGACAATTGCCCCAGTCCGTGTTGATCGCGATTTCTGCCACCTGGAGAGCGCGGTCGCGAAGATAGGAGCAGAAGCTATTGACAGCCGCACCCGCACTGTACGTGCAGGTCGTCTGGTGTGGGGCGGCCTGCCCAGCAGCCGGACCTTCCGTCGTGGGGCCGCCCGCGCTAGCTGTGGCGGGGGATAAGAAAATCGTACTTGAGGCGAGGACGCCGATGACGAAGCGTGCGGCGTGGTGACGTCCGCTTGGCCGGAGGTGATGAATCCGCCTTCCCATTTTCGAGCCTCCTAGAGACGTTGGAGCCTTGGTCGAGAGGCTCTCACGGTGCGCGCAAAATGTCAACGGACCCTGTACGAAAAGCTTATAGCGATTCATTCGAATCTTGGCTGCCGGCCGTGACGGCAATTCTGCCTCGCACTCGGATCAGCGTCGCCTGAGGCGAGCCTGATCCGGGGCTGCATGCCAAACCTACGAACGTTCGATTGCATCCCACCGCGAACCTGCACTAGCCGCGATGCGACGTTGTTCACGCCGTGAAGCGCTGATGGTGAGCCAGTAAGGCGGTACCGCCACTCCTCGAACCACCCGGGCTTGATCCTGCGGCGACAGCGACGAAATAATCGCGATGAAGCGCTCTCGCGTTGTACCCTGGTAGTTGTTAGTGTGCCCCGGGTTTCGTGGAGTCGGATTGTTGGAATGGCATGCTGCCGTCCCACACGGAGGACGGCATGGCACGAAGGGGATACCCTTGAGCTGATCACGTCGGGACGACGCGTGGCGGATGTCGCACGCGACCTCGGCATCAGCGATCAGACGGTGTACAGCTGGCGCCCCCAGGAGCGCATCGATCAAGGGATCGAGGTTGGGCTCACGTCAGTTGAGCGTGCTGAGCTGCTGGCCGCACGCCGACGCATCCGCGAACTCGAGACGGAGCTCGCGATTCACCGCAAGGCCGCCGAGTTGCTGAAGGCGAACACAAGCCCAAAAGGAGGTTCGCGGCCGTCGAGATGATCGCCGGCACGGGTTGCCGGCACAGCTGGCCTGTCGCGTCCTCGAGGTATCGGAGCGCCGGTCGAGTTCGAGGCTCTACATCAACCAACGACGGCAGCGTGAGTCCAAGAATGTGACTCCATCAAAGTCAGGGCACCCCAGAGTCTCCAGGATTCCCGGGGCGAATCAGTGGGCATCGAAAATGCGCATGTGAACGCAGCTTAAAGTGTCAGGACTGTGAGTCCGAGAAAGGGGTGACAGGCCAGGTGGGCCAACAAATGGGGTTCGTCGGAGCTCTAGGTGTAGTTCCCACGGACGTTGTTGACATGAGCGAGAGCCCTCTCGCACGGTCTGGGCTGTTCAACGGCTCCGACCAGGAGGAGGGCTCTCTGTGGGACATGCTAGGCGTCGGCTCTCGGAATACGGCAGGGCGCTGCTGATCGCGCGCGTTCGGGTCGAGGGGTGGAGTGCCGCCGCGGCGGCTGAAGCGGCTGGGGTGTCTCGGGCGACGGTGTATCTCTGGCTGCGTCGTTGGGACTGCGGCGGTCCAGCTGCACTCGCGGATCGCAGCTCGAGACCGCACCACAGCCCGCACCGACTCGCGGAGCAGGCCGAGGCCGAGATCCTGGCGCTGCGACAACTGCGCAAGCTCGGACCGCATCGCTTAGGCGCTGTGCTGGGGCGACCGCGCTCCACCTGCTACGCGGTGCTGCGTCGACACCAGCTGCACCGGTTGGACTGGCTGGACCGTCCGACCGGAACGCTGATTCGGCGCTACGAACGCGAGCGGCCCGGCGAGCTCGTCCACATCGACGTCAAGAAACTCGGTCGGATCCCAGTCGGCGGCGGTCATCGTGTCTTCGGCCGCGGTGTGGTCCCTGAATGCACAGGTCAGGGCTATGACTTCCTGCACACCTGCATTGACGACCATTCCCGATACGCATACGCCGAGATCCACAACGACGAGCGTGGCGACACCTGTGCCGGCTTTCTGCAGCGCGCGGTTGAGCACTTCGGCACACTGGGCATACGGACCGAGCGCGTGATGACCAACAACGCCAGGAACTTTCGGACCGCCAAGGTCTTCCAGGCGGCTGTGGCGGAAGTCGGCGTCCGTCAGCTGTTCACTCGGCCGTATCGTCCACAGACTAACGGCAAGGCGGAACGCTTCAACCGACGCTGCTTGATGAGTGGGCCTACGTCCGTCCTTACGCGAGCAACAGGGAACGCCAGACCTTGCTTCCCGAGTGGCTGCACCTGTACAACCACCATCGGGCCCACACCGCCTTGGGAGGCGCTTCACCCTTCGACCGTGTCAAGCACCTCTGTGGGAACTACATCTAGGGGTAGTTGGTTCTCGGAGAGGATTGCGTGGGAACGTCAAGACGCCAACACGGCGTATGGTGAGATGGACTGACTCACGGAAGGCAGCGTACCTCATCCTCGGTTTCTACGCGAGCCCCATCCGAGCTTCCGCCCTCCTGAAATCGGGCGCGGACAAATGAAAAGACCCCGCCTACGGGCCAGCTTTCATCTCGATGGCGGAGTAGGCGGAGGAGGACAACCCTGGAGCGCGGATTCCTGCTCTCCGGAGGCGGAGGTGTTTGGGAGACCACTCCGACCAGATGGCGTATCCGACGGGGTGCGCATCGAACTGGGATTCTGGGGCGTGTAATTGGGGCAGTGGATGAGCACCCGCGAGGGCGCGGTGCCTCGGCCGGCGATCATCAGTGCGATTACCGTCACGATGCCAGCTGCGAGCACGGAAAGGAAAACGGCGACATTCCGCGTGTCGAGCGCCGCCATGACGCCAACATGGCGCGTGCGCGAGGCTGAGAGTTGCCGTCGTCGCACTCGTCTTGCGTCCGGCATGCGGGATTCGCAACCTCTTTAAAAACTCATGTAGGGCACCCAAACGCCGTCATAATTCTCGTCGACGACGTAGTCCCAAGCATCGTCTGCCTGCGAGCCGCACCCATTGTAATAGAGGTACGGGGTGATCTCATAGAACGATGTCGCGTACGAATCGTTCAGCTGGTCAGACTGAAAGTCCTCCTCTGTGCCGCATGGCCACGTTCGGATCCACCATGTCGGACCACAACAGAAACTGCTGTTCTCGGCATATGTCATATAGCTGCTGTTGCTATTCGTTGTGACATACAGTTCATACTGCTGAGTACCGTCCGAGTAGCAGTAGTTGAGGAAGGTGGCAGTAGCTGTTATTCCATTCAGCGTAAAGTACGTATAGGGAGCCGTGCACTCTTGTGCTCCTGGAGTGTTGTTTGGAACGGTACCTATCGGCTTAGGGATCCCACTGCTGGTGTCAACCGGTGCTCCAAACTCGACCCACCGTCCTAGTGATGCGTCGAAATAGCCAGACGAAGCTGCAGGCGCGATAACCGCTGTCGGCGAACTCGATCGTGGGCCCGCGGGATAAGCGCTGGTTGGCTTGCACGTACCGAGCAATGGCTGACATCCGCTCGCCTCGGCCACGTGATGAATTGCAACCGGCATGGCCGCCCCCAGGACAGCCAGTAAGCTGCTGAGCGCCAAGTTTCTCATCAGTTGTTGCGGTCTAGCCTTCGCCATTTCAGGCACCGACGCGTGCAGTCGATCCGCTCACCTCAAGTACTGTCCCGGTGTCGTTCATGTGCCCAAATCTCCTGGTCCCGAACACCTTCCCG
>JAFAHS010000047.1 GCA_019237115.1 Deltaproteobacteria bacterium | reverse complement strand
GCGTGAGTTTCCATTCGACGTCGCCGGCAGAGGAAACGACGACGGAGTTCGGAGCGCGAAGAAACCAAAGCGTGGTGTGGTGCTCGGCCTCGGAAATGAGCGTGGAATTGGTGGGGATCCTGCCGTAGGCGAGTACCAAACCATTTTTGGACCACCAGTGCTCGAACTCGACAGACGCCCCGGTGCCGTTCCGCGAAGTTTGGTCGTAGTGCTTTCCGGCAGTGGGACCGGAGATCAACTCACCCGTGGTTGGCTCGGTCATATTGAAAACGCCAAGGACGGCGACGCTGGTCTGCGCACGAGCCAATTGGGGACCCATCAAGAGCAAAACCAATACGGCTAAGAATAGCAGGGATACAAAAAGGCAGTGACCTGGGGATGCTGGGCGGCGCATTTGTGCCTCGCAAGGATCGGCCCGCGAGTGGATGAGCAAAGGAAGGGGAAAGGGCCCTAAAACGGAGTGGGGGATGAATACTACAGTGCGCTGCCGATGACAAGAGCGAAGCGCAAACTGAAAAACGGGTTGTTGATAACCGTCGCCACGCGCCCGCGCGCCTGGGAAGCCCCGCCGGAAGACGCCGTTTGGCGCACCGACGCTCGCCGCCTAGAAGCCGGCGCTACAAGGCGGTGGCTAAGACAAGGATTTAGCCAGCACCAGAGGAAAGGCCGCTGATGGATAGGCAAGGCGACGCAGTGTCGCAAGAAAAGCGGCGGGAAGCCGGCGCTACAAGCACTGAAAACGACAGGAAACCGAAGACCCCAATCGGCATAGGGGGAGTGGTCACCCACTCGCCCCTGCCACACCACCGGACGTGCGGGTCCGCATCCGGCGGTTCGGCGGGTTGAGCTAACCATGGACAGTGAGCTCGGGAAGCCCGAGCGAGGCGAAGTAAGCGTTTGGGAGAGCGAGCTTCAGCGCTGGGGTGTTCGCCAGGTGCCACGGTCCGTCGGAGCTGCCCGCAGTTTGCGCGGCCTCTTGCGCAACGATGCCGCGCTTGCGGAGCTCTCGATACCGAGTGGTCCCTCGCTTCCACTGTTTCCAGACCATCGACCGAAGTCGACGGCGGAGCCATTTCTCCAGCTTGACGAGCACTTCCGGAGTTTCGCATCGCCCGAAATAACCGATCCATCCGCGGAGATATTCCGCTAACTCATGGGCCATTCGGGTGAGACTGATTCCCCGCGTCCGGCGCGTCAGTTCGCGAACTCGCTCCTTGAACCGTGCCACCGTTTTCGGCGCCAGGCGCCGTTTGGGTTGCTGATGGCTCGTGAAGCTAAAGCCCAGAAACTTCCGCTCCCAAGGTCGCGCCACCGCACTCTTCTCATGGTTCACTCGGAGCTTGAGCTTCGTCGTGAGGAGTCGCGTCACGCTTCCCATCACTCGTTCACCGGCTCTGCGACTGCGGACGTATATGTTGCAGTCGTCCGCATATCGCGTGAATCGATGTCCGCGCCGCTCCAACTCTTGATCCAATTCGTTGAGTACGATGTTCGACAGCACGGGCGAGAGCGGACCACCTTGTGGCGTTCCTTCCTCGCTCGGACTCACCAGCCCGTTCTCCAACCCCCCAGCGCATAAGAACGCGCGAATCAACTTGAGCATACGCTTGTCGCTGATTCGCTGGGCGATCTTCGCTAGCAGTCGGTCGTGGTTGACTCGATCAAAGAACTTTTCGAGGTCCAGATCCACCACCCAGCGGTAGCCTTCGGCTTGGTATTGCTGCGCCTGTTGCACCGCTTGGTGCGCCGACCGTCCGGGTCGAAACCCGTAACTGTGTTCGGAGAATGTTCCGTCCCAACTCCTCTGCAGTACCTGCATCATCGCCTGCTGGATGAACCGATCCAACACCGTCGGAATACCCAACTTGCGCACTCCGCCGTCCGGCTTCGCGATTTCCACCCGTCTTACCGGTTGTGGTGTGTAGGTTCCTTGGAGAAGTTGCTCACGGATAGCTGGCCAGTGCTCTTTCAGGTGCCCCGGTAACTGCTCGACAGTCATTTTGTCGACGCCGGGACTCCCTTTGTTGGCTTTCACTCTTCGTAGCGCCTGCTTGCAGTTTTCCCGCTCGCAGACTTCTTCCATCCACTGCTCGGTAGCCGGACTTTCCGCTTTGCACTTCGCCAATCCCGATTCGGTCCCTTCGTCGGAAGCCCTCGGGGTTGCACCCCTACTCTCCTCCGCAAAGGCCAGACGATACTGGTTTTTCTGCCGCTTGTCGGTCATTGAGTCGTGCCGCGTACTCATCGCTCCCTTTATCCCCTCGCGGGGACCGTTCGGGCCTTCGCTGCTTGCGCAGCTACTACGCCCTCTGCTGACTCCTACCACCTGATCAGAAGCGATTTCTCGCTCCTCAGTCTTGAATTCAAGACCGGTGGCAGGTCTCCCGAGGTAAGTTCGACCGCCTTCGACGCGCAACCGCTGGATTTACATTCAGTGCCCTTGATGGATAGAGGCTTCACTGCCAATGGCCAGTTCGCCTGAGCACTGCCTGCCTCGCATCCAGTTCTTGTTCACCGGCTCGCGTCTTTGCTACGCGCTTCTTTCAGACCTCACCTCACGGTTTGGTCCTTGCGTTTCGCTATCACTTCACCTCCATCTGGTTGTGAAGAGGACTTGCACCTCCAAGCTATCGAACATGCTCGGCACACCACCATAAAAAAGCCCGGACCTCGCGGTCCGGGCTGTTCATCATTGAACTGAATCGCGGATTATTGCACGTTCAGGGTCACTGTCGCCGTGTGCGTCGCGCCGCCGCCCGTGCCTGAAATGGTAATCGTCCGGGCACCGGTTCTCGCGAAGCTCGACACACGGATCGTCATCGTCGACGACCCCGATCCCGGCGCCGCAATCGAGCTTGGGTTGAAGCTAATCCGCACGCTTCGCCCTCCGCCCGTGGCCGT
>JAFAHS010000018.1 GCA_019237115.1 Deltaproteobacteria bacterium | reverse complement strand
GCCGCTATTTCTCGGACCAACGCGTAAATCTGGCGTTTCGTACCAATGTCAATGCCGCGAGTGGGATCAAAACAAAGCAAAATATCAAAACCGCTGGCGAGCCAGCGAGCGACCACGACTTTCTGCTGGTTGCCGCCGCTTAGCCGGCGCAATTCTGATCCTGCCCGGGTGTCGATCTGGAGGCGTTCAATGGCGGATGCTACCCGCGTTCGCTCCTCGCGAATCTTGATCGGACCCCAGTTACGAAAACGGCCAAAGGCAGGCAAGGCGATATTTTCTGGAATCGGCCGTTGCTGCAAGAGAGCTAGCAGGCGGTTCGCCGGCACGAGCACAATGCCGGCGGCTATAGAGTCCGCTGGATGGCGAAGTCTCAACTCCTTTCCCTGCGCAAAGATGGCGCCTTCGTCGTAACGACGACCTCCGGCGATGCAATCGAACAATTCCTCCTGACCCTGGCCTTCTAATGCGGCAACTCCAAGGACTTCACCCGGATAGAGTTTGAAGGAGACATCGTTGACCTGCGGAGCGCAGCGCAGCCCACGCACTTCCAGGGCCGGTTGCGCGTCCTCAGTTTTTGGACGAGAGGCGCGTGTTGAAGGCGCGGAGGCGACCGCTCGGGCTGTCTCAGCCCCCAACATGAGCGCAACGATACGTTCCTCGCTGCCGTGCGCCCGCTCGGTCACACCGGCTGTGACGCCGTCGCGCAACACCGTTGCCCGGTCGCACAGGGCCGATACCTCCGCCATCCGGTGAGAAATGAAGATCACGGCGTTGCCTCTCTCCCGCCAGCGCTTCACCATCGCGTAAATCTGTTCGGAGAGATCTGCCGGGAGGGAAGCCGTGATTTCGTCGAGCAGCAAGACCGCGGGTTCCCACGAGAGCGCGCGAGCGAGATCAATGAGGCGTAAGGTAGGATCAGGCAAATCACGGACTAAGAGGCTGAAATCGAGCCTGGCAACGCCGAGTTCCGCCAGCCGTTTGCGCACGGCGTCGACGGGTGCGCCTGCCAAGCGCATATTCTGGGTAACGGTCAGGTCCGGTACCAGCGCCGGATCCTGATAGACGGAGACAATCCCAGCCCGGCGCGCTTCTGCCGGGGACCGGAACGAACGGACGACCCCTTTTACCAGGATCTGACCGCCATCGGCCGGAAAGACGCCCGTAATGATTTTAACCAATGTGCTCTTACCGGCGCCGTTCGCTCCCATTAGACCGTGAACCTCGCCAGGGCGCACCTGAAGCGAGGCGGCTTTGAGCGCAACGACCGAATCGAACCTTTTGGCTACATCTTGGGCCTCAAGAAGAAGGGTCGCTTCGCTCATGGAATTCGGGATGGTTAATAAAAGAGGCGCCACAACCAAATCGTACTCGTACTTCGTCGTCGTCCTCGTCCTCGGAAAGCGGTTGTTCGCGGCATTTAGTAGACCGCCGGGATTCGATGTTTGCTCGCACGGCGCCTAAGGCCTAGCCGACACAATCGAGGACGAGGACGACGACGAGGACGAGTACGAAACAAACTCGCGAACCTCATCGACTCACAGGGACGGTATTGCAGCGCGCCCCCTGGTCTTTAGCGCCTTCATTCACCCGGTCCTTTGCAGGCCTTCTCTTGCTCCACGGTGTAATGCGTATATGGGTCGACGGGACTGTATACGGGGTAATTCGGATCCACGTTTGCGTCGTAAAGAGACTTCAACCACTCCTGGCCTTCAGCCGTGGTGCTGTCGTAGACCTTCGGCGTCAGATGCGTAACCCGCGGCACCTTTTTCCCTGCTAGAACATCGAGGGCGATACTGAGGCCGGCTCCGCCGACCGCCGGTGGATTGGTTACGTTGATGCCAACGAGGCTATCCTTCATGTCGATCTCCTGGCCCATAAAGCCATTATTATCGGCGCCGACGATCGGCACGTACTTGGCGTTCGCGGTCTTGTAGGCGTCAACGACGGCTTTATCGATTCCTGAAGTCCAGATTCCATCGATCTGCTTGCCGGAGCTAAGCAAGTTTTTCGTTTCCTGCGCGCCTTTGTCCGGCGACCAACCGGTGAACACGGATGCCACGACTTTAATGTCGGGATAGCTCTTGAGGGCTTCAGTGAAACCCTCGTGGCGGTCGGCGTCGGCCGGGACGCCATCGATTCCGCGCATTTCCGCGACATTGCCCTTACCGCCGAGCTTCTTGAATAGCGCCTCAGCCCCTAGGCGGCCGTAGGCGGTCTGATCATTGGTCACCACATAGGCCGAGGGTGCGTCAACGGCCTGATCCACGGCAACCACCACGATTTTCCGGTCGGTTGCCTGTTTGATCACTGGATCCAGCGCTTTCCGATCGGACGGGTTGACAATGATGATGTTGACGCCGGCCGAGATCAGGTTGCGCAGATCGGCGATCTGCTCGGATGGTCCACCATTACGGTTGGCCAGGATAATTTTGGAAACCTTACCCGATGCCAAGGCCTCTGCTTTGATTGAGCAGACCATTTCCTCACGCCAACCATTCCCGACTAATGTATTAGAAACACCAACGACATACTTCTCGGCCGCCGGGGCATGGTTCGCCACGGTCATGACAGCGCCAAGAAAGAGGGGCAAATAACTGCTGACTTTTCTCATGGATTGAGACTTAGCTTGATTGTTCGAACTTGATGGGGGGAGCGATTTTGGTCGAAAACGGACGACGATCGCGATTTAATGATGATCGCAAAAAAAATCATTCCCT
>JAFAHS010000393.1 GCA_019237115.1 Deltaproteobacteria bacterium | reverse complement strand
TGGAGCGCGCCTGGCACACGGCGGCCCCCGCAATTGCAGCAGGCGTTGGACTAGCGATCTCGGCGGGAACGGAAGCCGGCGGGCTCGTGGTTGCCATGATTGGCCTCACGCTTGCTGTTGCCGGCACACTTGCCTGCTTGTCGACCTTCTGGTCCTGTCCTCCGACGTTCTTTGCTGCACCGACAGCCGCCGCAGGCATTGCCCTACTCAATTCGATTGGGAGTCTGGGTGGATTTGTGGGCCCATCCGTCATGGGTCTGACGAGAACGCATCTGCATTCAAATGCTGCTTCTCTTTACATGCTCGTAGGAGCCTTTTTCGTCTGTGCGGCGCTTGCTTTAGTGACGCTGAAACCAAGAGAGTCTTTGTCCCCGACACTCGAACAGGTCGATGCCATTCCACAACCGCGATAGCAAGTTGTTACGTCGGTGCATCATTCAGGCTGTCGAGTTCACATTGCTACTTGCCTTCCAGACAACGTTCTCAACCTCCCGTTCGCTGTCCGCGCGTAAGTATTCTCCAAAACACTCCCAGTGAAAGCTTGCGAAGCCGCCCCACAAGTGGCATCTGACCCAATTTTCGGTTGGTTGAACTTTTCGTCCGCACAGAATGCAACCGTTCATTTTTAGCTGTCCATTACTTAGCCGGTTCTCCACATCGAAGGCTCCGTTTATTGCTTGGACAGAGCGATGGCCTTGCTCGCAGTCCGCATGGCGTACGCCAGCCGGCGCAGCGACGGACCCTTTTTTGACAGATCGCGGCCGTTCAGGATTTCGTACTCGATTTGCTCGGCAAGGTAGCTCGCCGAACGAACTGGGGAAGACCAGATGAACCCGGCGAAAGAGGCCCTTTGCGACTGAAATCGCGACTGGTGCCAGCTCCACCTCCAGACGATAGCCGCGTCCTCAGTCCCGCTTCACTCCCAAATTTGGAAGCTCGCTCGCAGCCCATCGTCTCCGAACGTCCACGCAGAACGCTCTTCCCGCACGCGCGAGGAATCACCATTGCGCGCTCGAGGCAACCGGCTCCGTGTCCAGCGATGAGATGTGGTGCACCACCATTCATGAATGAAAGTCGCCTCTTCTTTCGACCGCGGCTCAGAAGCGAGGTCTGCCGCATCATGCGCGGGTGTCACCAGAGCTGCCGGTCGTACGCGTGTCGGCAGTTGCTTTTCGCCCCGACTAACTTTTCAGGGTAGGCACAGGATCGTTAATCAAACGACTGCGCTGGCGCTGGTATGGATGGTCTGACCGGTAATCTGCCGGCTTGCTCGACTGCAGAGAAATAACACCGCCGCGGCGACATCTTCGGGTTGTGAAGTCATCAGCGCCCCCTTGTGAGCAGTTCACCAATTCGAAGTTAGTCCTTCAGCGGGATAATCATCATGACGCGAGGCTCGTCGCCGACTGCCCGCGTCGTGTGACCCTTTCCGGTCAGATCCTCCGCAAGGATTCCTTCGCCGGGTCCGAACCGATGGGTAGAGCCGTCGCCGAGCCCGATTTCCACGCCGCCGGCCAGCGTAATTACGTACTGGCGGCGGGGCGCGTTATGCCAATCGACGAACGCGCCCGGAGCCATCCGGGTGAACATCACGCCAGTTGCGGGCTGCAACGACGTTTGCTCTGCGATCTGTCCCGGGGCAAATTGGATCTTCATTTCTTCAAGATGGGATTGCTGATCAGCACCGCTATAGAGACGAAACAGTCGCATAACATATGACCTCCACGCGCTAGCTCAAGGTCCACTTATCGCGACCGCCGATTGCGAGCAAGTGTTCGCGACTGGATCAAGCCTGGAGCAGGTCATTCCAAATGGCGCGGTGTCGCGATTAATTCAAATTCGGAAAAGCGCCCAGAGGTGGTCACCGCGATGCCGTCGATCGGTGGGATTTTATACCAGCCCACAATCACCTCGGCTCCAAGCTGCCCGTTTTCTGCACTTTGCGATCGGCCGATGTTGCCAAGTGCGTCTTTTTCCACTTGGTCAGGGCTCATCCCAGCCAATCCGCATCAGCCGCGTTGGCGAGAAAATTGTCGCCGTTAACTCGCTACGACCTTTTCTCGCCTCTCAGGTGCTCCGTGGTGCGGCACGTTGCCCGGAAAAACCGTGCTGGGGGCGAGTTCTTAAATCCGCACTTCTGCAACGCCGCTTGAACGGCGTCGTGCACCGCTCACAGAACTTGAGCCCTTCGGGATCTTCAGCCCCGCAGGTGAGCAGCGCATTTCGCTTTCAGCCCCTTCGCGCCTCAGGGTGGAAGACCGACCTTTTTGACGAGCGCGGTGTACCTTGG
>JAFAHS010000073.1 GCA_019237115.1 Deltaproteobacteria bacterium | reverse complement strand
ATCTTGGGATGCCACTTGAGGCGCACCCGGTGACCGAGGAACTCAAAGGCCCCGCTCAGGTCAGCAGGTCAGGATGGCTTCCATAGGAGGGACGGGTTAGCCCTCAATATCTTTCCTATTTTGTAACGGGACTCGCGCCGGCCGCAGGCGAATCCCTCCTTTCTGGCGCGTCAAAACGGTGGGGAGTCCAATCTTCGCGAGAGATTTTTGAAAAAAACTGAGGATGATGCCAGTCCCAGACCCGTTCGGGGTGAGCATCTATATCCTCCTGTTCATTCCAGGAGCCGGCTTCCCGCGAAATGGCTCCAATCCCATTGATAGCGATACCAACACAAATCAAAAACAGTCCCAATGACACCAGACTGTTCTTGTATGTAGCGTGAGTCATCGTGCTTCCGTCTGCGGCGCAATACTTCAAGAGTGCGGCGCAGCCAAGAATCGCCAACAACATTAGCCAAGGTACCGTATCAGTGAGAAGTCTCGGGCCGAAACTCCATCCCCCCCACCACCAAGGCCACGCAGAGACCATAAAAATCTCCGCCAAAACGACTGCGATCGCCAAAACGCCCAGCCGTCGATGTGGGAGATACCGCCAGTGAAACGCTACTAGAAACACGACCATGGTGATCGGAGGGACGAAAAGAATAAGGCCACGTGACGGAGAAATAAGGATACCGGCCAATGCCGTAAGACAATTTCTCACTCTAAAGAAATGAAAGAGCTGATTATAAATTGGAAATATCGTCCCAAAAGCCCAAAGCGAATATATACAGAAGATGATCAGCCAGAAGACTCCAGTGCCGGTCCAGACCAAGAATTTATCCCTGTAAAACATAAACATAAAGATTGATATAGCGATCACGTCGAGAGCGGAAGTGGGGCGGACAATGTACATCCAACTGACCAAGGTAGCGAGCAAAGTTGCTCTCAGCCGTGATCGCCTTTCTTCAACCGAAAGAAGTATGAATATTACCCAAGAGCCCAGAAACACGTCCCAAGTGTGAGACCACAACGCCCGTGTTGCGGTGCTCCAGATTTGCGTGCTTAATGCTCCAGCGGCAGCTAGCACAACACTCCAGGAGATTGGTAATAGGAGAACCGCTGTGCGGAAGAAAAGGCAAGTAGTTACAGACATTAATAGACATGCGATAATCTTCTGGATCCAAATCTCACCAGTCTGGTTGTAGGATCCGTCCCTTCTCGCGGCTGAAAGCCCTAGCGCGTTTAATGCAGCGACAAATGGTAACGAGAGTACTGATGTACCCCAAGGATATGCATAAACGATTCTCCCATTGATTCTGGTCAGCTGGGAGTGCCCTGGAGTTGGAGACTGAGCGGAGGATAATCTGGCAGGATCTAAGCCGGGAATCGAAAAGTTATTCAGCGCCGGCGTCTGGCGCATGAGAAGGCTTTCGCTGAGAAGCATCGAGTATTTGGGGTCCGACATGGCAGAGTTTCTCGGAGACAGAAAGAACACACTGAAGCTAACTATGAACAGCGCTATTCCTAACCACCCAGTCCTCGTCGATCCGTCAGGTCGTTTGAAAAGTATCCGCATCATGACTGGTGGAAAGTAGTAGCGATCAGGTGACCGCCACTTAGTGATATTGTTTTGAGTGCGTGAATCTCCACGAATAACTCTTTCATAAGGTGTAACGCCTGTGAGAGACGGCAGTTGGAGCTGGCTCAGCGTTGTGCCGACTAGCGCCCCCTTTTGTGCGCGACCGTTCGGTTAGTTTCCAGTAACGCTGGATTTTCTTGGTTTCCTAACCATAAGGTCGCGAAAGCCCAGCCTCGTTCAGTTCCACGTTGATCTTCCCGTCTAGACGTGGCGGGCTCCCAATTAACTAGACATTCCCACGGCAGTTAGCATTCGTTGGCAGGTAGTTTCCAGGGGTCGCTACGATTCCCAGCGTCAGCCTAATCGCCTATCCGGAAATCGCGCGCTCCCTCGGACTTCGATCGCGAACTACAAGACAGGATTCGTCCAAAGAGAAACGATCCTTTCCGTATCCGTCACACGTCGCGCCTTTTAGAACCGGCTACGACTGAAACTCGCGCATAAGTAATCAAAATAATCGCTAGATGTTAGACCGGATCGACAAAATCTCCGCCGAAATCGCAAGCCCTGGAAAAGATTGACATTCTCACGCTAATGAAGCTGGACGATCTCTGATTAAACTGCATTTCTCGAATCGTTTTTGTGTTTAGCTATCCCTAAACGAATTTTTCACCATATCCGACGAATATTCCAACTTCAATTTCATTAGCTCTTAGACCTTCGCTATCTCTACGGATTGCTACGACGGCATGTCCCAGCGGGCGACACTATAACCGGAATCATCATTTTTAAAGCGTTGAATCAGCCCCGGACGAGTATTCTGGTGTTACGATGAACCCGCCGTTCTCATGGGTCTTGAAATATTTCATGAGTATTCCGACGGCCAACTCTCGGCCCATCGCCGGCCGCTACAATCAACTGCGCCAGTAGTCACTCCTTACAGACCGGAGCAGAACGGAATCGTAGAGGGGTTTCTTCGCAGATTGCAAAGGAGTGCGTTTGGTAGGAAAAACTTCGGCGACTTCCTCGTTTCGTTCCCCGGATTCGGGGGAACCGCTACTCGCGCTCCTGGAAGCCTTCGAGGTTGCGGGAACGGCCGGTCTGGCGCAGTTTGCGCAGTGCCTTGGCCTCGATCTGGCGGATGCGCTCGCGGGTGACTGCAAACTGTTTGCCTACCTCTTCGAGCGTGTAGTCGGTCTTCTGCCCGATTCCGAAACGCATTCGGAGGATCTGCTCTTCACGCGGGGTGAGAGTGGCGAGTACCTTGCGGGTCTGTTCGCCGAGATTGCCCTGGATGGCGGCCTCGACCGGAGAAGGCGCAAGTTCATCCTCGACAAAATCGCCCAGCGAGCTTTCTTCCTCGTCACCTATTGGGGTCTCCAGCGAGATTGGTTCCTTGACGATCTTGAGGACCTTCTGAACCTTGTCGAGCGGCATTTCCATCTGCTCGGCGATCTCTTCCGGTCCCGGCTCGCGTCCCAGCCGCTGCACCAGCAGGCGAGTCACGCGCAGCAACTTGTTGATGGTTTCGACCATGTGAACCGGGATACGAATCGTGCGGCCCTGGTCTGCGATCGCACGCGACATCGATTGCCGAATCCACCAGGTCGCGTAGGTCGAGAATTTGTATCCGCGCTGATATTCGAACTTGTCGACCGCGCGCATCAGGCCGATATTCCCTTCCTGAATAAGGTCAAGGAACCCAAGGCCGCGGTTCGTGTAACGCTTGGCCAGGCTCACCACCAGGCGCAGGTTGGCTTCGGTAAGCTCTTTCTTCGCGCGCCGGCTCTTGTCCTGTCCGGCGGCGAGCAGCTCAAGCGAATGGGCAAAGTCCTCGCCCGTAGCTTTCACGTGCAGCTCGACGTCCTTCATCCTGCGCTGCGAGGCGCGGATGCGCGCCGCGATGTCGAGCAGGTTTTCGCGGTTCGCGTTGATCTTGAGCACGTGGCGGCGGTCTTCGGCTTCGGCCGCCTCCTTGAGCAGATGGGTGCGTGAGCGCCCGGTCGCATCCTCGTAGCGTTGGATGGTCCGTTGCCCTTCGCGATATTCGACGAGCAGACTTCGCATCCGATCGATGATCGCTTCGATAAGCCGGCGCGAAAGCGTCATTAAGCGGAGCTCTTTTTTTACCCGCTCCTTGAGACGCAGGTAGACCTTCTCGGTCTTGGTCAGCTTGTGCGGCGCACCCTTGCGGCGGGCCGGCTTGAGGTTACCGAGCCGCGCTTCCAGCTTCTCGAGCTTGCCGTGAACGTCGTTGAGCTTTTTTAGATGCAGGTGGAGCCGTTTGAGCTGGCGCTCATCGGCCTCGGGCCCGCGTTCCTCGTCCGGGTCGGCGTTGGCATCTTCGGTGTCTTCAAAGATGTCGCGGATGTCGGCCTCGCCGGCCTCGATGGCCTCGGCGAGCTTGATCACGTAGTCGAGCGTGACGGGAGAGCTGAGAACTTCCTCCTCGACCTCGTTCTCGCCCGCTTCGATGCGCTTGGCGATTTCCACTTCCTGTTCACGCGAGAGCAGTTGGAAATTGCCCATCTCCTTGAGGTACAGGCGGACCGGGTCGGACGATTCTCCCAGGTTGTCTGCTGGCTCGGCCTGCTCCTCGGGCTCTTCTTTCGCCTCCGCCTCGGTATCGGTATCCGCGCCGTCGGCCGGGACCTCCTCGAGCACCTTGATGTCCAGGTCCTCGAAGCTGTCCAGTGCTGCGCGCAGATCGGTCGGGGTTGAGACGTCCTGGGGCAGGAAGTCGTTGACCTGCTCGAATGTCAGATAGCCCTGCTCACGCCCCAAATCCACCAATCCCTGCAGATCCTTACCTTCATACTTCTGTTTCATGCTTTCACGTACCGAGCCGGCCCGGCTACCGGAGCCGGGCTCACGGCTTCAATCGGGCCGATAGGCCACCGTGGCCGCGGATGGAACTGCCTCATTAATACAGACGATCTCGAAAAGGCAAGCTAGACGCGTCGAATTTTCAAAGTTACGCTCCACGGACTTTCGAGTCAAATATGGCATTGCGCGCTGGCGGCCCCGATGGTCACGAACAAGGATCCGCCGCGAGCCCGCGGCCCTATACCCTTAATATTATAATCATCGGGTGGAGGCTTTGCCGCCTCCGAATAATGGTAGAAAAAGCAACGCATCACTGGAAAAACTTCCCTTCTCCGCTTATTTTTGGGCGCCGAGTACCGGCCTCTTGCCTATTCACGCGATAATTCTGACCCTCAGCTTCGGGATAATCCTGGTCGGCTCCGAGCTCTTTACCAACGGAGTGGAATGGGCCGGCGAGCGGCTGTCTATTGCGGAGGCGGCGGTCGGAAGTCTGCTGGCCGCCGTGGGGACGGCCCTGCCGGAGACCTTTATTCCGGCGGTGGCGTTGTTGAGCGGATCGTCCGGTCATCATGCGGTCGGCGTTGGCGCGATCATCGGGGCACCTTTGATGCTATCGACGCTGGCATTGTTCGTGATGGGCATCGGCGCGATCGTATATCAACGGCGCCGCGGCCGGATCGCACTTAAGGTGGCGCGCAAAGATGCCCGCCGCGACCTCACCTGCTTCTTTTTCATCTTTATCGTTTTCGCGGCGTGTGGCCTTTTGCACCTGAGCTCGCCGGTCCGCCTTGTACTGGTGGCAGTCGCATTGCTGGCCTACGCGGGATACGCGATCATGATGCTGCGGCTGAGTCGGGCGCCGGGCGCCCAGATGGACCACGGGCTGTACCTCGAAACCCTGTTGCGTGGAAAGTCGAAGCGACCTTCCGCCTGGACGATCGGTGCGCAAGTGGCGGCGGGCGTCCTGGCAATCCTGGTAGGCGCCAAGGCCTTCGTTGACCAGATAGTGCTGTTTTCGACGCATGCCGGGGTTAATCCCGGCGTGCTCTCGCTGGTGCTGAGTCCGCTCGCGACCGAGTTGCCGGAGAAGTACAACTCGGTGGTTTGGATCCGGCAGAGCAAGGACCACCTTGCTTTGGCCAACATCACCGGCGCGATGGTCTTTCAGTCGTGTATACCGGTCGCGCTGGGATTGGCATTTTCACCCTGGGTGCTGAGCGCCCCGGAAATTCTGGCCAGCGTAATCGCCCTCACGTCGGCGGCGATTTTGTTTATCAATCTGCGCGATTCCGAGCTCGGTACGCCGACCCTGATGATTGGCGGGATCGCTTATGCGATCTTTCTGGGCGGCCTGGTTTACCTGGGAACCATTTGATCCGGACGGGTGTTCCTTGCACCGTTGGCCGGCTTTCTTTGTTTAGCGTCGCGTTGGCGACGTAAAAGGGGTATTGGGAGTGGCTGGTTGCGAGAATCCGATCTCTCTCGGCCTCGGGCGTCACGACTTGCTCCCATTGCCCGGGGCCTGACGTTTTCAGTGCCCCGTGGGCCAAACAGGACCATGGCGAAGTTAACGCTGCCCGTATGAGCTCCGGTAGCCCGAATGCGCTCGCACGAGTGACTGTGCTCGCGGCGCTGCTGGCAACGCTGCTCGGCAGCGGGTGCGCCACGGTACCGAGTTCTCCAACCACCGCGCCGTTCGAGAACCATCTCGCCATCAAGCAGAACCACAACCTGGTCGTCTCGGTCGCCGTGTTGACCGATGCCGAAGCGGAGCAGTATTTCGGTTGCCCACTCGGAAAACAGGACGTCCAGGCGGTCTGGCTCAAGGTAAACAATCAGACCGACCACCCAATCGGCCTGCTCTACCGCAACATGGATCCAGATTACTTTTCACCATTCGAAGTTGCATACGCCTATCATCGGCCATTCGAAAAGAATCGGAACAGGAACCTCGATGAGCTGTTTGATCAATCGCGCTTTCCGCCTTACGTCGAGCCTGGCGTGACCGCCTCCGGATTCGTCTTTACCAGCCGGTCGGAGGGTGCGAAATTCGTCAGCGTGGAGTTCTGGTACGGCGGGGGTCTGAGCCGCGACGGGTTCTATATGAGGTTGCCCAGCGGCAGATTTGATTTCGAGGAAGCGGACTTCGCCAAGACCTACCCCCCCGGCCAGGTCAAAGCACTGGACTTGGCACAACTTCACCAGCGTCTCGAGGAATTGCCCTGCTGCACCGCCGACAGCTCGGGGGCAAAAAGCGGCGATCCGGTCAACTTTGTACTGATCGGCGACGAAGACGCGGTGATGGGTGCGCTAGTCGGACAGGGTTGGGATCCCACCCACGTTATCGCCGGGCACTCGGTGGGACTGACGGTCAAATCGTTTCTGTTCGGAAGCCAGTATCGATATTCGCCCGTGAGCCGCCTCTTCTACTTCAGCCGTGGTCAGGATCTCGCTTTGCAGAAAGTTCGCGACACCATCCATCAACGCAACCACCTGCGCCTGTGGCGAGCGCCGCTGAGCTTTCGGGGCAAGGACGTATGGATGGGGCAAATCAGCCGCGATATTGGAGTGCGTTTCACCTGGCAATCGCCGACTCTGGTCACACACAAGATCGATCCCGACGTGGACGAGGCGCGCGACTACCTGGTGCAGGACATGTTCGCATCGGGATTTCTTCAATCACTGGCGTACGTGCAGGGGGTCGGGGCAGCATCGCGCGAATCGCCACGCGCGAACCTCACTGGAGACCCATACTTTACCGATGGTCTTCGTGCGGTCATGTTTATTGTGGATCAGCCTGTCCCAAGCGACCAAGTCACCCTAATCCAGTGGGGAGAACCGCTTCCGCAAGACTGATAGGATGGACCGCTTGAAACGCATCGGATGGTGGATGGTTTCCGCAACCCTCGCGGTAACCCTGATGCTCTCAGTGGTAAGTGTGCCGGTCTGCGCCCAGTACAAGGTCAATTGCGATGCGGTAATGGGCGAGTTTCGTCAGGGTAAAGAACCCAGGCAGATAGCATCGGACCTGAGGATCCATGAAAACAGCGTTCATCGCTGTATTCGAGCGGGGGCCAGAGCGCAGAGAAGGGCCCGACCGACTGCCTCGCCGGCCACGAGCAGGTAGTCATCCCAGACCTCCCGCACGCTCCCCTCCGAGTTGCGCCATCAGTGATGAGCAGCAGTTCAAACAGATATTCACTACCGTTGCGAATTGAAGCTCTCCCAACCTGAAGAATCCGCGGCATGCTTACCAAACAAGTGCGCATTAATTATTGGGGATTCATCAGCAGGTCTCGGAGATGGGGGAGTCCGGGCGGTTGATAGCTGAACAGCAGGGCCCGGCGGTCGGCGCCTGATCGGTTGGGCAGCGAGCGGTGGACGAGGAAAGGGCCGAAGAAAATCACCGTGCCCGCGTTGACCGGCAGCGGCTGGAGCCGCGCGTCGTCGTATTTTGTGGGATCTATTTCCATACCGCCCAGGCCTTCGAGCGCGCGCCGGGGTGAAGGTCCTTCCCGGTGGCTCCCCGGCACTACTTCGAGGCATCCGTTTTCCACGGTGGCGTCATCGAGAAAGAGCATTGCAGTAGCGACGCGCGCGGCGGCCTTGGTAACGCCGGTCCAATACGGAAAATCCTGATGCAGTATGATCGACCCGCCCTTGTGGGCGCGTTTCAGGGTCAGCTTTTCCGTGAACAGCCGGATGTCCTCTTCCCCAACCAGGTCCTTGCAGGGTTGGGTAAACCGGCGGTCAAGTGCCCACCGTTGCAGGCTGTCACTGAGATGAGCAAACAGCTCGAGCCCCTGAACCACGTCGGGATCGCCCGGCTCCCACTTGACGATGGTTTGGAGTTGGCGCTGGAGCTCAAACATATAGCTGCCCAGCGCGTGTTTGCTCCGCCGCTTCGCCATGAGCAGCCGCCGCACCAGCGCCTCACAGGCGTCGCCGATGGCGCGCAGTTCCCCCGTGGCGAAGACGCCGCTGCGCAGCACGAACCCGCGCTCGACCAGCTCGGCCTTCTCACGCGCGTCTAGTCGCAGCGATTCGCTCATCAAAGCGCCTTATCCCGCCAGTTCCCGCGATTATAGTGGCTAGTCTCCACGAAGACGAATGATCTACCCAAAACCGGGCGATTTTGAGATCGGATTCTTTCGCGAGCACAGTGAGGGCGAACACTTCGTGGAAGGTCTTCGTCACCGATTCCCAAAGAGCGGTCCTTTCCCGCGTCGCGCTGAGGGTTGAAGCAGGGAAGGCTTGGTTGTGGTTAATGGCTTCTGCTTCCCCTACTCAAAAGTAAAGCGACAGTGCACAATCTGAATTGTGGCCGGCCGCTACCAGGAACTCGCGCAGCGTTTTTACGAAAATCGGCTGCTGTTTGGCGATCCCACCGAGCGCGGAATCGTCGCGGTTGAAATAGCTTCGGCGACCGAGGTCGAAATTTTCCGGCGTATTGCCGGAAATCTCACCCGCCAACGACGTCCACTGCGCCTGTTCGTACTGCTCGACGACCGAACCCATCTGCGCGGCTTCAAGGGCCCCCATGAAGTTCGCACGCTCGACGGCGACTTCCGCTTCCGTCATCTGATCACGCTGGCCTCCGGCGAAGCCCTCGAGGCGTTGAAACGCCATCTGCGTAATACCACCGGCCAGGCCCCCAACGCCCCCGATGCGCCGTACCTGGTGCTGGCCGATCCAATCGAGCAGCACCTGATGCTCACCGGCACGACCTACTTCACGGGACTGGAGTTCTCCGACCTGGTGCGGATGCAGCTTGATATCGAAACCTACGTTTCGCCGGGCTTCGAGTTCCCCTCACCGGCGCGCGAGGACGACCGGGTTATCGCAATTTCGATCACCGACTCCACGGGCTACGAGCAGCTGCTCAGCGGCAAGGACATGGACGAGCGCACCATGCTTACCGAGTTGGTCCGCATCGTCGCAGAGGGGGACCCGGACATCATCGAGGGTCACAACCTGTTTCGCTTCGATTTCGAATACCTCGAGGCGCGCGCTCGCCGGCATCGGGTCAAGCTTGCGCTGGGGCGCGACGGGTCCGAGCTGCGCGCGCGGCCGTCGCGCCTGCAAATCGCGGAGCGTTCGATCGCCTATCGCCGCTACGACATCTACGGTCGCAACATCATCGACACCTGGATCCTGGCCCAACACTACGATATCTCCAGCCGCGAACTGGAAGGGTTTGGCCTCAAACAACTGGCGCAGCATTTTGGCATTGCGCGTGAGGCGCGCGTCTATATCGACGCAGCGCGGGTGAGCGAGTATTTCGATCGCGAGCCGAAGACCCTCTTCGAGTACGCGCTCGACGATGCGCGCGAGACGCGCGGGTTGGCCGAGATTCTCTCCCCCAGCTACTTCGTGCAGGCCAAGATTTTTCCCTACTCGTACCAGACCGTGGTTCTGCGCGGAAACGCCACACGCATCAACGCGCTCATGATGCGCGCGTATCTGGCTGCAGGGCATTCGATTCCGGCGCCTCAGCCGCCCGCGCCGGTCGCCGGCGGCTACACGGAGATGCGCCGCTCGGGGGTGGCGCGCGGCGTCCTGCATTGCGACGTGACCTCGCTGTACCCCTCGCTGATGCTGCAATACCATCAGGCGCCTTCAGCGGACCGGTTGGGCGTGTTCCTCAAGCTGCTCGGTGACCTGCGCAGCTTTCGGGTCCAGGCCAAGGCGCTCGCGCGCGAGCTGGACGGCGTGGAGCGGCGCAACCTGGAGGCGCTGCAGCAGACCTTCAAGATTCTCATCAACTCGTTTTACGGCTACCTGGGCTTCGGACTCGGTCACTTCAATGACTTTGCAGTGGCCAACGAGGTCACGCGCCGCGGGCGCGAGCTGATTCGCCGGGCGGTCGAGGAACTGGAACGGCTGGGCGCGCAGGTGGTCGAGGTCGATACCGATGGAATCTATTTCGTGCCGCCGGTTGATGTCACCGATGAGGCCGGCGAGGAGGCGCTCATCGACAAGCTCGCGGTGGTACTGCCGGAGGGAATTCGCCTCGAAATCGACGGGCGGTATCCCGCGATGTTCAGCTACAAGATGAAGAACTACGTGCTGCTCGACGAGGAAGGCGAGATGACGATACGCGGCTCGGGACTCAAATCACGCGGGCTCGAGCGCTTCCAGCGTCGCTTCATGGAGGAAATCTTCCGACTCCTGATGGAAGACCGACCCGCGGAGATCAGCAAACTGCACGACGACTACCGGGCGCGTCTGGAACGGCACGAAATCGGGATCGCCGAGCTGATGAAGACCGAGACGCTGCAGGACTCGCTGGACAGCTATCGCAGCAAGATCTCGGGCAAGCGCCGCAACCTGTCGGCGGCGTATGAACTCGCGCTCCGATCGGAGCGGCGCTACCAGAGCGGCGACCAGATCTCGTACTACGTAACCGGCCGTGGGCTGCGCACCAGGGTCGCGGAAGCCGCACGGCTGGCGTCCGAGTATGACCCCACCCGACCGGACGAAAACGTAATCTACTACCAGGCAAAACTGGCCGAGCTGTACGACAAGTTTCGCATCTTTGCCGAACGTCCGGGACTGTTTATTCCGGCCCCTGAACCGGAAGAGGCGGAAGCCCCCGAGCAACAGCAGCTGCTGCTGGAATGAGGGGTGTCGCTGGCTGTCACGTAAGGTCCGTCTCCCAGGAGCGGCGTGCACTTTTTGCTGGGTCAAGGGAGTTGAATCGCTACGACGGGAAGTTCGGCCTTCGGTAGTGCTGCAGAAGCGGAATTTTTCGGTGAGTCGCCTAGGCTGCTTCGGGGTCTTCCGGAAAATCCGCGCCCTGCACCACGATGACGCAGCGATCGCCGCCCGGCACCTCGTCGAGTGGCAGTCCCACTTCGTCAGCAAATCGCTTGCCGACGATGAGCAGGCGGCCTGGCGACTGGCGGAACAACTGATGGAGACTGTGCTCGGTCAGCACGTCGCTGTGAAACAACGACGCGCCCATCTCGGCGCGGGCCTGGCGGGCCATCGCGACCAGTTCCGGGTCAGGATGCGGCGTCATCCGCTTCGAGACCAGTAGCGCGCGCAGTTTGCACTGTTTGCGTTGCGCGATGCGCATGCCAAGGGCCAGAGCCGCGCGGCCGTCGGTGCCGGTATCGATGGCGGCGAAGACGCGCTCGATGGGCCGGTCGGTACCCTGAATGAAAACGCCGACATTGATAGCCAACGGCTTTGCCTTGGAGAAAACCTCGCGCACGACTCCGCCCATCGTGTTGCCGCCCTTCGCATTGCGATGGTAGCCGAGCAGAATCCACGCCACCCGGGCTTCTTCCGCGGCCGTGATGATGTCGACGGCCGGTTGGTCGGTCCACGCGGCCTGCGCGCCGATGGTGATGCCATGAGCCTGCGCGTACTGTACCGCGGCGCCCAGGGCTGCGGTCGACGGCACCGCATCAGAGTCGGCGGCACCCTCGCGGCGAACCAGCGCCAGTACGCGCGGAGGAGGTTCGTCGGGATCGCTCGCCGCGAACGCGATTGCGAGCAGCGGCGCTACGCCTTCGGGATTGGCAACCGGAACCAGTAATCCTCGTTGGTCTTCAGGCGACGTAGGGCGCTTCCTCCGAACACCGCGAGCGGCGCGACACAATCAAGGCTAGGCGGTCTGAGCGGGTTTTGCCACTGGTTGGCAGGATTGACTCGGGCTTGCTTCATTTTGCATTAGCGGTGTTGGGCGTTTGTGCGCGATATTGCTTGGGAAACAGGAGGACGGCGTATGCCCGATGCAAAACCGGAACTGAATTGGGACAGGGTCAAGAAGTTTTCCGCCCAGGTCTCAAACGATATCGGAGCGGCGATGCTCGGCGCGATGAGCTACATCGGCGACCGACTCGGGATTTTCAAAAGTCTGGCCGAGAGCACCCCTCTCACCTCCGTCGAGCTGGCCGAGAAGACCGGGCTTGACGAACGTTATTTGCGGGAGTGGCTTGGCGCAATGACCGCGGCCCAATACCTGAGCTACGACCCCGTCTCAAAGCGCTACTCGATGCCGGCCGAGAACGCCATGATCCTCGCGCGCGAGGAGTCGCCCTTTTTCATGGGCGGCTTCATCCAGGGAATCATTCCGAACCTTTCGGTCACCCCCAAGGTGCTTGAAGCGTTTCGGACCGGCAAGGGCGTGCGCCAGAGCGAGTACCCGCCGGAGACCTTCGAATCGATGGAACGATCTTCTGCCAACATGTATCGCAATCAGCTCTTGAAACACTGGTTGCCGGCGATGCCGCAGGTCGTGAGAGCGCTGGAAGAAGGCGGCAGCGCGCTGGATGTTGGATGTGGCAGCGGGCGATGTGCGATCGCCCTGGCGCAGAGGTTTCCCAAGGCAAAGATTTTCGGCTACGACGCCCATCCGGGATCGCTGGAACGGGCTCGCAACAATGCGCGCGCCGCGGGTCTCGGCGAGCGCATTTCCTTTCAAGCGGTCGATTGCACGCGGTTGCCGGCGGCCAAATTCGATTTCATCTCGACCTTCGACGTGGTGCATGACTCGATAGACCCGGTCGGGCTGATGAGCTCGATTCATGCCGCGCTCAGGCCCGGCGGCACTTACCTGATGGTCGAGGTGAACGTGTCGGCGCGGCTCGAGGACAATATCAGCGCGATGGGCCGGATGATGTATTCGATGAGCACGCTGTACTGCATGAGCGTGTCGCTCGGCGGCGGCGGGGCGGGCATCGGCGCGTGCATGGGAGAGGAGAAAGCACGCGAGCTGGCCACGGCGGCGGGCTTTTCCAGTTTCGAGCGTCTGCCGGTGAAGGACTTGTTTTCGGTGCTCTACGAGCTGAAGCCGTAGGGGGGACCGCAGCCGAACCCTAAAAGAATTGCGCCGATCGGCGGCTGGAGGTGCGCGCGCGACGAGCGAGGCTCGCCGTATACGCGGGCTATTTCTGGAGGACCGGTCGCTCAAGATCGAGGCAAAAAGATCGCCGAGAAGCTGTAATTATTGACTGAGTCAGTCAGTTATTATAGAAGGGCCACATGGCGCGGCGACGTCCCTCCGACCGCCTCCAGCAGGTAATCGATGCGGCCATCGAGGTGTTCATCGGCAAGGGCTACCGGCGGGCCCAAATGTCGGACGTGGCGCGCGCCGCAGGCGTTTCCCAAGGCTCGTTGTACAACTACGTCGAGAGCAAGGAGGCGCTCTTTTACCTGATCATAGACCGCGGTTTTACCGATGCTCCGCTGCCCGCTGGCCTTAAGCTTCCGGTTGAAACCCCGTCCTTGGCCGACACGCTGGCGCGGCTGCGGGTTCGCATTATTTCGGCGTTTGCGTTGCCCGAACTCGAACGCGCTTTCACCCGATCCTCGGTTGCGGACCCGCGTGCCGAACTGGAAACGATCGTCCGCCAATACTATGCCGGGGTGGAACGGGTGGGTCGCGGGCTGGACCTGGTAGAACGTTCGGCAGTCGACCTGCCCGAGCTCGCGCAGCTTTTTTACATCGAACGCCGGCGCTCGCTAATCGCGCAGCTCGCCAAATATCTGGAAAGCAGAATCGAGATGGGAGCGATTCGCTCCCTCCCCGACGTGCCGACCGCCGCACGCCTCATCCTGGAGACGGTAGTCTGGTTTGCGCGCCATCGGCACAACTCGCCGGACTCCGCGATGATAAGCAAAACGGCCGCGCTCGAGACCACCGTCGATTTCCTGGTGAGTGGTCTGCTGGCCTCTCCTGCCCCGACCACCTCTGCCAAACCGAAGGAAAACCCGCAAAGGAGCCAACTGCACGCCAGCCGAAAGCTGCAGTGAGACCCGTGCGATTCTCACGCGAATTCTCTTTCTCTCCAATGGCGTCGCCCCTGCGCCGTGAACTCCGGAGGCCCGGATGACAAGTTTCCGAACCTATCTACTCGTGATAATGGTTGCCGCACTGCTGGCGATACCGGCCATGGGAGCCGACCAGAGCAGGTCGGTCGAATGGCCGTACTACGGCAACGATCCTGGCGGACAGCGGTTTTCACCCCTCGACCAGGTCAATCGCGGCAACGTTTCCCAGCTCAAGGTCGCCTGGGTCTTCCACACCGGCGACATCTACAATGGCCCGGGTCCCAGCAAGAGCGGGTTCGAAAACACTCCCATCGTGATCGACGGGACAATGTACATCTCGACCCCGTTCTGTCGCGTGATCGCGCTGAATCCCGAAACCGGCACCGAGAAATGGAGCTACGATCCCGAGATCAGGAAGGACCAGCCATACTCGGAAGGACTGATAAATCGCGGCGTGTCCTCGTTCCTCGACCCACAGCGCAAACGGGGAGAGGCCTGCAGCCGGCGAATTTTCATCGCTACCATCGATGCGCGCTTAATCGCACTCGACGCGGACTCGGGAAAACCCTGCTCCGACTTCGGCGCTGCGGGAACCGTCAATCTCAAGAGTGGCGTAAAAAATATCGATCGCATCGGTTACTACGGCGAATACGAGGAGACCTCGCCGCCCGCGGTCATCGACGACCTGGTCATCGTCGGTTCCGCCATCGGTGATAATCGAGCCGTCAGTGAGCCGCTCGGGACGGTGCGAGCCTTCGACGCGCGCACCGGGTCGTTGCGATGGTCCTGGAATCCGATCCCGCAAGGACCGAATGACCCGGCGTGGAAGGACTGGAAACCGGAGGACGCGCTTCGCACCGGCGCCGGCAACACCTGGGCACCGATCTCGGTCGATCCGCAAAATGAACTGGTGTTTCTGCCGGTGGCGAGCGCAAGCCCCGACTATTACGGCGGCGCGCGCCGTGGTTTCGGAGTCTACTCAGATTCTCTGGTGGCATTGCACGCACAGACCGGCCGGCTGGCCTGGTATTTCCAGACTACCCACCACGATTTGTGGGACTACGACAATCCGTCGCAGCCGTTGCTCGCCACCATCCGGCATAACGGCGCAGAAATTCCCGCAGTGGTGCAGGGCACCAAGCGCGGCCAACTGTTCGTTTTTAACCGGCTCAGCGGAGCGCCGGTGTTCCCCATCGTCGAGAAGCCGGTTCCGCAATCCGATGCCCCTGGCGAGGAGACCTCCCCCACCCAGCCCTTCCCTGCTTTGCCGCCGGCCCTGGTGCCGCAGACCTTGACCGCCGACCAGGCATGGGGCGTGGCCTACTTGGATCGGCGCCAGTGCCGCAAGCGGATGGAGGGCTTGCGTTCCGAGGGAATCTTCACGCCGCCTTCAGTGGGTGGCTCGCTAATCATTCCGGGCAATACGGGAGGGATGAACTGGAGCGGCGCGGCGTTTGACCCCCAGCGCCAGATACTGGTCACCAACCTGAACAATCTGGTGGCGGAGGTTCACTTGATCCCGCGTCCCCAATTCAAAGAGCGGCAAAACAACTCGCGCGGGTTCGATCTCGAATTCGCGCCGCAGTTGGGCGCCTCCTACGGGATGAGCCGCACCTTCATGCGTTCCTCGCTCGTGGGGCTCCCGTGCAATCCGCCGCCCTGGGGTATGCTGGCGGCGGTCGACCTGTCGACGGGTCAGATCAAATGGTCGGTGCCATTGGGCGACTCCGGCGCGGTGGTGCGCTCGATTACCCATCTTCCAGTCCCGGATTTTCACTGGGGCTGGCCGAGCCTGGGCGGTGAAATCGTCACCTCCGGCGGGCTGGTCTTTGTTGCAGGGGTTCTCGGCGACCCGCACTTCCGCGCCTTCGATATCGAAACCGGTGAGGTGCGGTGGACCGGCGACCTGCCAGCGGGAGGCAATGCCACTCCCATGACCTACAGCATCAACGGCCGGCAGTACGTCGTAATCGCAGCCGGCGGTCACGCGAAATTCAACTCGCCTCGCAGCGACAGCCTGGTCGCCTTCGCGCTCCCACAAGCAAGCAACGCAGCCATCAACGGCAACTGAGCGCACTCCTCCAGGGGGCATTCGCGCGGCACCCGCGGGCGGCGAAGCGCGGCCGTCTCACCCCCACCCAGTTCCACCCGATGAATTCCGGAACTACCAGTCCCGGACAAATCGTCTCTGCTGGGGACTACCGCGCCCCTTTGAAGGTGGCGATCCACCATTTGTTGCCGTACGGATCAGCGATGCCGGCAACTCTGTCGCCCCACGGCATATCGTCCGGCGCGCCCAGCGAGCGAGCGCCGAGACCGAGCGCTCGCTTATATAACCCATCGACGTCCGGCATGTAGAGGTAAAGGGTCGCCGGTGGAGGCGCACTGGTGGGCGTTTTGTTCCATTCAGGTCCGAACTCGCGTGGGATCGATTTTGCGATGCCGAGCATCACGATCGAATCGCCGATCTTGATCTCGGCGTGAAAGCCATCTTCGTTTCCGGTCCCCGGGAATCGCACTTCGGCATCGAACGCCCGCTTCAGGAATTCGATCAAATCGAGCCGTCCGTAAATGTACGGCGTGACCGTGTGAAAATCCTTTTGCTGGTAGTCAGCCATAGGTATTCTCCCTGACCAATCTGGCCTTTGGCGCCCTTCCCGCGTTAAGATGGATGGCCTCTTTGGTTTAAAAACGATGGCGTTTGAGCCGGTCGGTTTCAAGGGCAAAAAGATTCTTATCACCGGCGCCACCGGACTGGTGGCGAGGCCCCTGGTGCGTGCCTACGCCGAGAACGCGACAGTCTATGCGATGGCGCGATACGGGAGAGCGGAAGACCGACACGCGATTGAAGGGCTGGGCGCAATTCCAATCGCCGTCGATCTGGCCCATCAGGAAAGCCTCGCGGCAGTTCCCGAAGATATCGATTACGTGATCAATTGCGCGGTTTCGCGCAGCGGCAATTTCGACATGGATTTCCGTGCCAATGCCGACGGGGTTGGCTTTCTGATGGCGCGCTGTCGCAAGGCGAGGGCCTTCCTGCATATCTCCAGCACCGCGGTCTACGAATATCGGGGCCACGCGCCGCGCAAGGAATCCGACCCGCTGGGCGACAACCATCGCGCGATGTTTGCGACCTACTCCATCTCCAAGATCGCCGGCGAACGGGTGTGCATGTTCGCAGCGCGCCAGTTCGGCATTCCGACTACCATCGCGCGGCTCTGCGTTCCCTATGGTGAGCACGGCGGCTGGCCGTACTTCCATCTGATGATGATGCGCAACGGCGCGCCCATCGAGGTGCACCCGGAGCGCCCCAACTACTACAACCTGCTGCACGTCGAGGACTGCATCGAAAAGATCCCGCGCCTACTGGCGGCCGCCACGCCGGAGGTCACCTTGACCAATTTCGCCGGCTCGCCCCGCGTGAGTATCGAGGAATGGTGCGGCTATATGGGTGAGCTGACCGGGCTCCAGCCGCACTACGTCGACAATCCGAGCGCATTCGGCAGCCTGTGCACCGACCTGACGCGGATGCGCGAACTGGTGGGCGATACCAGGGTTGATTGGCACGGTGGCATTCGCGGCATGATCGCTGCGCTTGCCCCGGAACTGCTGGCGCGCGGGACCAGCCGCTCGCCCGCATAAGCGCCCGTGTGGCACCCGCCAATCCCGGACTCGTTTGCCAGTGGCGGGAACGAATGCTGAACGACATCGCGCGAATCATTTCGGGACGGTATTGAAACTCCCGACCGAGTCGCCGCGGCAAAAGCAGCGGAACCGTCAGGCCAGGCGGTCGCGGAACGCCTTCTTGATGGCGGGCAGGATCACCGCCCAATCGGCAACGATCCCGAAGTTCGCACGCTCGAAGATCACGGCTTCCGGATCGTTGTTGATCGCGACTACGGTTTCGGCGCGTTT
>JAFAHS010000336.1 GCA_019237115.1 Deltaproteobacteria bacterium | reverse complement strand
CAAGATTGGGGGTCAGAAATGAACCGACCCGGGGCAGCCGCGCGGCCTGCGGTGGGAAGTCGGAGTATTGCGATACTCCCACCACTTCATCGCCCGCGCCGAGCGCGAACAGGATCTCGGTGACCGAAGGAGTGAGCGACACGATCCGCTGCGGACTTGCCGCCACCGCACTGCGTGCCTGGCAGAACATGACCGCGACGCCGAGCAGCGCGACGGCCCCGCCCACCCATGTTTTTCGGTACGCTCGCACTTCGCGAACGTTAACCGATCGGGTGCGCGCTCGTAAGTGGGGTTTGTTGCATCGGCGCGCCGCGGTCGATTAGCCTCGTGCGAACAGGAGATGCTCGTGCTCAAAGTCGCTGTTTGCATTAAGCAGATTCCCCTCATCGAAGACGCGAACTTCGATGCCGAAACCAAAACCATCAAGCGTGATGGGCCGGCGGTAATCAGCGCATTCGACCTTCGTGCGATTTCGCTGGCAGTCGAGTTGAAGAACAAGCACGGTGCCGAGTGCACCGTGGTCACCATGGGTCCGCCGCAGGCTCGGCAAGCCCTGGTCGATGCGCTGGCGATGGGAATGGATCATGCGGTGCACCTGGAAGATCGTGCGTTTGCCGGATCCGACACGCTCGCGACCGCGCGGGCGCTGGCCACCTGGCTCGCGCGCGGGAGCTTCGACCTGATTCTGCTGGGCAAGTATTCGCTCGACGCGGAAACCGGCCAGGTGGGTCCCGAAATCGCCGAGCTGATCGCGGCCGCGCAAATTACCGGGGTGCGCAAACTCGAGATCGACGGCCGCATTATTCGCGCCGAGCGCGAAAGCGATGAAGGCTACGAAGAGATCAAGGCGCTGCTGCCAGCCGTGCTGACCTGCGCGGAACGGGTGGCCCAACCCATCAAGATGAAGCCCGGGGCTCAGGAAGCCGCGAAGTCGAAACCGATTCAGGTCGTCAGAGCAGGCGAGCTGAGTAGCGCGGCCGACGCGTTTGGCTTTGCGGGCTCGCCGACCTGGGTGCAGGACGTGCTCGTGCAGCCCACCCCGAAGACCGAATGCAAGTTCATCGACGCGGCCGATCCGGAGCGCGCTGCCGCGGCGTTGGTCGAAAATCTCGACCGGGCGGGTGCCCTGACCCCGCGCACTAGGGAGCGCCGCCAGGTCGCTCCTGGCATCCGCAAGGGTACACGCAATCGGGACATTTGGGTCGCGTGCGAGATGGACCTGCACGAGCATGTGACACGCGGCTCGCTCGAGCTGCTCTCCAGCGCCGACCAACTCGCGGCGAGCCTGGGCGGGGCCGTAGTTGCGATCGGTTTTCCCAAGTCGTTTGCGCAGCACGCGGGTTTGGTCGCCAGTTACGGAGCGGACCACGTCATGGTGCTCGACCACCGAGAGCTCGAGTCCTATTCGCCGGCCAGTGCGGCCGCGGCGGTTGCGGAGCTGGTGCGCGAGAGGATGCCATGGGGTCTCCTGCTTCCTGCCAGCGAACGTGGACGCGATTGGGGGCCGCGGCTTGCGGCGCGGCTTGGATTGGGACTCACCGGTGACGCGATCGGGCTCGAAGTAGACGAGCAGGACCGGATGGTCGCGCTTAAGCCGGCCTTCGGCGGCAATATCGTCGCGCCCATTCTTTCCAAGACCTACCCGCAGATGGCGACTGTGCGCCAGGGGATGCTGGAGCTAGCGGAGCCATGCGCGGAGCGCGCGGTCGCCGTCGAAACCATGGTCCCGCAACTGTCACCAGCGCCACTCAGCGAAGTGGTCGCGCAGCACTCGCTGCTGGACGAATCGATCGAGCCACTCGAGGGTGCGGAGGTGGTGGTGGGAGTGGGAACCGGGGTGGGGGGCCCGGAAGGAGTCGCACAGGCGACCGACTTCGCGCGCGCGATTCGCGCCTCGCTGTGCGCCACGCGGCGCGTGACGGACGCTGGGTGGGTGCCGCGCCAGCTCCAGGTGGGACTCACCGGCAAGGCTATCGATCCGCGCCTGTATCTGGCGATTGGAATCCGCGGGGTCCCGAACCACACGGTCGGCATCAAACGCGCCGAAACCGTAGTCGCGATCAACAACGATCCGGAAGCCGCGATCTTCGAGCGTGCAAACTTCGGGATCGTTGCCGATTGGGCAGTGATCCTGCCCGCCATCAAGAAGGCGTTCCGCGATCGCCTGGCCTGACGACTTCCGCTCCTTTTTGGCGGCGGCGAACCGGTCGGACGTTCCAAAACCGTCGCGAAATGATCCGCGCGTGGTCGTCGGTACTTGTCCCCCGCCCCGGCCCAACGCGTCCGGGATCGGCGGGTGCCGGAACGGCGCTTAAGCGGGCGAACGGTTGGGCCCACCCGCCAGCAGTTCCGGGGCAAGCGCAGCGATCATGCCGCGAATGCCAGCGTGCCAATCAACCCTGGTATCGCCTACCAGTTCGCGCATCCGCGTCAAGTCGGTGCACAGGCTCCCGAATGCGGTCGGATTGTCGACATAGCGCGGTTTGAGCCCGGTCAGCTCACCCATATAACCGCACCATTCCTCGATACTCACGCGCGGCGAGCCGGCGAAATTGGTCAAGGTGACCTCCGGCGTGGCGGTCGCCAGAAGCCGCGGGACCTTTTCGATGCAGTCCTCGACGTGCAGCAGGTTGTAGTAGTTGGGGCGCTCCGGATGCACCTCGATGGGCGCGCCGTTGCGCATCATCATCAGATGAAAGTACGGCCAGCCGCCGTACTCACCATAGGGAACGCAAAGCCGCGCGATGGTAGTCGGAATGCCGAACTGGCGTGCAGCGAACATGCACACTCGTTCGCCGGCGATCTTGGAGATGGAGTAGGTTGCAAACATCGCGCGATGGTTGTCG
>JAFAHS010000317.1 GCA_019237115.1 Deltaproteobacteria bacterium | reverse complement strand
CCCGATGCAGCGATGACCGTACGGGTCCGCCTCCAGTCCGGTTTGCACCTGCCTCAGATGATTCACTGCGCCCGCTGCCGGGCGGACGCAGTCGGATTGATCAACGAGAAGATGACGGCAGCACAAATGGAAACCTTGAACCGATTCGCCCGGCGCGCCATTGACGCCGGCAGGACGCGGCCTTACGTCGCTGTCGCCTCGCGCGAAGGGGCGCTGGTAAACATGCACCTTGGAGAGGCCGCGAGGTTGCTCGTTTTCGGGCGCGACAATTCAACCGCTTCCGGTTTCAAATTCATTGAAATCCGCCGAGCGCCGCAACCGGGAAGCGGAAAGACGCGGTGGACCGAACTCGCCGATACGCTGCACGACTGCCGGGCATTTCTTGTCAACGCCGCAGGGTCATCTCCGAAGAACGCGCTGGAAGACCGTGGAATCGAAGTCGTTGAGATGGAGGGACTCATTGAGGAGGGGCTTGCCGCAATTTTCGCGGACCAACCGATTCCAGCTACCCTCAAGCGCCGCTTTAGTGGCTGCGGCGCGGGTGCCTCCTGCAGGGGTACCGGCACCGGATGCGCATGATTTTTCAAAAAACCAAGAACCAATGAAGGGAATCAACCAATGATCAAACCCACCCATCATATCTTTGTCTGCGGGAGCTTCCGCCCGACCGGCGCCCAAGGCACCTGCCACAAAAAGGATTCCGCCGCTCTACTCCAATACATCGAGCAGGAGGCCGCCGACCGAGGGCTCGATGGCGTTATGGTATCCAGCACCAGTTGCATGAAATTTTGCGACCACGGACCTGTCGTGATCGTTTATCCCGAAGGCGCCTGGTATAGCCACGTTAACGAAGCAGTCGCTGACGAAATCCTCGACGCAATCGAAAACGGAACGGTTGCCCAAGAGCATTTAATCCCTGCTTGACAGCGGCTTTTGATCGATGAAAAAGGCGCGGCTCAACATATTCAAAGGGAAAATCACGGGATCACTCGCGGAACGATGAGCGCCAATCTCGTTATTGAACTGGGCCCCGGATTGAAACTGACATCACGGCTTCCGGCCACTTCCCTTAATCTAATGAACCCCAGGCGCGGTCAGATGGTTAGCGTGGTGATTCCCGCCATCGACGTCGTGGTCGCGCCGATTTAGTCAGGGCGAACTTATGAAACTGAGCGCGCGCAACATCCTCAAAGGCATCATCAAACAAATCACTCCCGGCGCAATCAACACTGATGTAGTGCTCGATGTTGGCAACGGCATTGACATCGTCGCCCAGATCAGCAAAAACTCCGTCGATCACCTCGGCCTCGCCGTCGGCAAGCCTGCTTACGCCATGATCAACATCGACGACATTATCATAGGCGTGGATGACTGAATTTCTCTCCAGGCAAGTCTGGCTTATCGACACCACGCTTCGCGATGGTGAGCAGGCAGCGGGCGTCGTCTTCTCGCGCGAGGAGAAGATCGAAATCGCCCAGGCTTTGGCGGCCTTGGGTGTTCCTGAATTGGAGGTTGGCATTCCGGCCATGGGCCGGACTGAAATCGACGACATCAACGCCGTTGCAGAGGCGGTAGCCGGCTGTTTCGTCGAAACTTGGTGCCGCGCCGATTTCGCGGACCTGGAGGGCGCCGCAGGCTGCCGCGTGAACGGTGTCCACATTTCCTGGCCGGTCTCGGCGGTACATCTGCAAGCGTGGAAGAAGGACAAAACCTGGGTCCTGCGCTCGCTACGCCAACTGGTCGGGCACGCCAGAGGGGTCTTCAAATATGTTTCCGTCGGTGCTCAGGATGCTTCACGGGCGGATTCAAGTTTTCTTGGCGAATTTGCGTGTGCCGCCTATGAAGCCGGTGCCGCGCGTCTCCGCCTCGCCGATACTGTGGGCATTCTCACCCCGGGACGGACTGCGCGCATGGTAGAGGCGCTACGTGGCGTCACGCCGCACATTCCGCTGGAGTTTCACGGGCACAACGATCTAGGCATGGCCACCGGCAACACGGTCGCCGCGTTCGAAGCCGGCGCCCGTTGTGCAAGCGTGACAGTGAACGGACTCGGCGAGCGCGCCGGGAACGCCGCGCTGGAAGAAGTCGTAATGGGCCTCAAGATGGGGTGCGGGATGGATTCTCACGTGGATACCCGCGGCTTGACACGGCTTTCAGAATTGGTAGCCACCGCTTCGGGGCGCTGCCTGCACCAGTCCAAACCGGTCGTCGGCTCCGCCGCATTCCTGCACGAGTCGGGCATCCATTGCGCCGGGCTTCTACGCAATCGCGCCACTTACGAGGCATTTTCGAGCCGCGACGTAGGGCGGACGCAGCCGAGCTTTCTGATCGGACGCCATTCAGGCTCTAATGCGCTGGCTGCGGTATGCCTAGGCGCGGGTATTCCCATCGACCAGCCGGGAATTGATCTGACTGCACTCACTGAAGAGGTCAGGCACCTCGCCCGCCGCAACAAAGGCCCGGTAAGTTCCCAACAATTGCGGGCGCTCGTCGAGCGCGCGCACTCCCGCTGATTCGCTTATTCTTTCCTGCCTTCAGCAAGATGTGCAAGGAAAAGAGTCGAGACCTGCTCCATTTCATCAGCGCCCACATCGAATATTTCCGACCTCAAATGGGGGCTGCCATCCGCCCGCATCTCAACGAAAATCAATCGGGCATTCCCTTGGCCCGAGTCATCGTCGTATCCGCTGAGCGCAGAAACGTTAAAGCCTTCCTCAAGCAGGTAGCGAAGTCGTGCGAGCATTTTCATTTAAAAACCAGTCTTTCCTCTATAAAACCGAACTTTGGACCTGTCCAAGGCAAATCGGTCGCCACGAGAGAAACCTGGGCAGAATTTTTTGATAAGAGAATGGCAATTCCGGGTGAGTGTTCTCTCACTCGCTTCATAAATTAAAAACAGGTAGGGAGTGACTGGCAATTCAGCCAGCGCCGAATGGGATTGGGTTATGGGATTCTTAGTTTGCAACATTCAACCACTCGAGGGAAACCGAGTCCGGCTTAAACGCGTCCGCCGCCTTGCGCTGGGAGGGCCCCAAGGTTGCTTCGCGCGTCATCTGCCGGGAATGGCCAGAAACGAAAATGGGCAATGGACGCTCACCGCCGAAGAATTGATGCGTCTCGATGGACTTGGCGTTGATGATTCTTCACGAGTTTTCTTTGAACTCGCGTCCGGCTCCAAGCCCGACCGCTCATTGCTGCAACTCATTAAAGTGAGCGGTCGCACCGCATCATTGGTCACGGATGCCCTCTTTTATTTCAAAGCCCTCGGGCCGGTAGAGCTGGAGGGCGATAGTTCTCACGGCGATTTCATCGTGCAAGACTGGCAGGACCAGAAACACTGCTACGAGCAAATCCGGCTCGAAGGGGGGTTCGCTGGAGGTAACTGGGCCTGGAGGGAGCCACCTCAACCGCTGGGCGCGTCAGTATTTCTTCCCGAAGGGGGCAGCGGCCAATGAGTTCTGCAGACCCAGAAGACTGCAACAGGTGTGATTTCCTCGACAGGCCGATCCTCGGCGTCGATACAGATACATTGGATCCGGGTGCTTGTCGCATCATCCGAGATCTGAGTTTGCTGTTCGAGATTTCGCAAACCCTTGAAACGAGTCTCGACTTGCAGGAAGTCATTCGTCCCGCCTTGAAAAAAATGGCCGCCACTATGGGGTTGCAGCGGGGAACGGTCACTATTGTCAATCGGGATACCGCGGAGATTACGGTGGACCAAAGCGCAGATCCCGAGGGAGACGGGGACTTATGCGCGCGCGCTTTCCAGCCATTATTAGCGAAAGCCGTGGAAAGTGGAGAGCCTCTGGTCGTCCGCGACGTGACCAGGAACGAGTACTTTCCTGAACACGGTGTAAAGAGGCGGTCGAAGAACGAGGATGGAACCGTTATTTCATTTTTGTGCGTGCCGATCCGCACCGGGCAGGAATCGATAGGAACGCTGAGCGTGGAGCGGTTCACGCGGCCAGGCGACACCTTTGAGCACGACTTGAGGATGCTCACGATTATTTCGACCGTGATCGCCCAGGCAGTGAGCGTCCGGCGGTCCGCTCTTGAACGCATCACCGCTCTGCACAGGGAGAACGAACGCTTGCAGGAGCAGATCCGCAATCACTTCAAGCCCGCCAACATGGTCGGCAGTTCCAGTGCGATGCAGACTGTCTACAACCACATCGAGCAGGTCGCCAGCAGCAACACGACCGTCCTCATCCGGGGAGAGAGTGGTGTCGGCAAGGAACTCGTGGCGCATGCGTTGCACAAGGGTAGCCCCCGCAGCCTAC
>JAFAHS010000230.1 GCA_019237115.1 Deltaproteobacteria bacterium | reverse complement strand
CAGCTGCCAACCGGCGTACGCGCTCCCGTCGTATTCGAGGGTGAGCTTTACCCGCATCAGTTTGCGACCGGAGTCCCGATCGCGAAGGTTTCCGCGATCCAAACTGCGGTCAGCGCTGCCAGCCGCGTGTTGTCGAACGCGCACCAGAGGTTGACGCCCGCACCGCTTTGCTCGGCACTGATCTGGATCGCTTCCTGTCCGACCGCATCGGTAATCGAAAGCGGCTGCCCCTCCTCGATTAGCAGTACCCCTGGCGTCGCGCGCAGGTTTTCGAGCCACTGCTCGCCGCTCGCCTCGAGCTTGGCCGAGACGGTCAACCCGGTTCCATGCAGGATCGGGATGGAAACCAGCTGCACCGTCAGCGCGGACGGCGCCGCCGCGGTCATCGCAGCCGCCTGCGCCGCGATGCGATCGGCCAGCGCGCGCTCGGACTCGCGTGCAAACGCATTGAATGCGCGCTGCACCTCATCTTCCTCAAGATCGAGGCGCGCCGAGAGCAGGTCGGTAGTCTGATCGACCAGCCGCGCGATCGCTCCCCGCCCGCCCGCCGATGCGCCGACCAGCACGGAGGCGGTTGCGGTCGAGGGTTGCAGCGCATCCAGACACAACGTCAGCACCTGGGCGGCGGGATGCGGGATGGTAAAGGTTCTCGCGCCGCTCAGCTGTGCGATCTGTGCTCGGGTGGTTACTCCGGGCGCAACCATCGGCACGGCGGTGGAGGGGTTGCGCGCCGCACCGCTCAGATCGATGAGGAGTGGTCCGGGCGCGGCGTTCGTGATATCGGCAGCAACGCTCTCGGGGACTGCCAGGAAGGCGAGGTCAAAGGCAGCCAGGTCCTCGGCATCGTGCAGCGCCTCGACCAGGTACTCGTCTTGCGCGGTCTCGAGGGTGCCGGCGGCACCGCTCTGGCTGGCGAACAGAGTCAGTCGCGAGTGCGGAAATCCGCGCGCCGCGATAAGCTCCACGATCTCATTGCCCACCGCGCCGGTGGCACCCACTACCGCCACGCTCGGCTCGCTGGTCGTGGACATCAGCTCTCCGCGGCTTCGAGTTTTTCCCGCACCAGCCGGCCCATCGCCTTGCATCCGATGAACTTGGTGCCGGCCCCACCGAGATCGCGAGTGCGATGTCCTTCCTTGAGGACCGCGTCGACTGCCTGGGTGATCAGTTCCGCCTCCGCGCGCAGACCCAGGGAATGCTCGAGTAGCATCGCGGCGGAAAGAATCGCGCCCAGGGGGTTGGCTTCGTCGCGGCCCGCGATGTCCGGCGCGCTGCCATGGATGGGCTCGAACAGTCCGACCCGGAAGCCGGCGCTGTTGAGTTCCTCGCCCAGCGATGCCGACGGCAGCAGGCCCATCGATCCCGCCAGGACCGATGCTTCGTCGGTCAGGATGTCACCGAACATATTTTCCGTGACGATCACGTCGAAATCCTTCGGGCGACGAATCAGGTGCATTGCCATGGAATCGACCAGTTGGCTTTCAAACGCGATGTCCTTGTACTCGTTGCTCAATTCCAGTGCGACCTCGCGCCACAGGCGCGAGGAAGACATCACGTTCGCCTTGTCAACCGAGGTCAGTTTCTTGCGACGCTCGCGAGCGAGCTCGAACCCGAAGCGCAGCACGCGGGCGATTTCGTGCTCGTTGTAGAAGCAGGTGTCGACCGCCTCGCGCCCTTCCTTGCCCCGCCGTTTCTCGCTCGGCTGTCCGTAGTAGATGCCGCCCGTAAGCTCGCGAATTACCACCAGGTCGACACCGCTTACCAGGTCGGGCTTGAGCGGGGACGATCCCAGCAATTCCTTGACCGCACGCACGGGACGCAGGTTCGCGAACAGCCCCAGTGCCTTGCGCAGTCCCAGCAGCGCTTGCTCGGGACGCTGGTTGGCGTTGGGGTTGTCCCACTTCGGACCCCCCACCGCGCCCAGCAGAATCGCATCGGCATCCTGGGCGTGCTTCAGCACCTCGTCGGGCAAAGGAGTCCCGTGAGCATCGATAGCGTGGCCGCCGATCACGCCATCTCTGAATTCCAGATCGATCGCCGCTTCACGCGCCACGGTCTTTAGGACCTGCAGCGCCTCGCCGACGACCTCGGGGCCAATGCCGTCACCCTTCAGAACTAGAATTTTGTAGGCCATTTAGGAGCCGCAGAGCGATTTTGAGACAGTTGCAGACTGGTGGGATACGGGTTGCCTGTGCAGTTTCGATTCGGAATTCCCGGCGCGCTCACCGCGCACGGCGGCACGGGCCGCCGCCGAGCATGCGCCAGATCATCCAGCGTGCCTAGCACTTAGCCGAAGTCAGGTTGCGCGGCAAGTCCCCCGATTATCCATTGAGGTCTACGGCACGTCCATCGTGGGTTTGAGGGGCATGGCGGTACGCCCCTTGAGCCGGTTGAGCGCGTTAACCAGGGCCAGCGCGCTGGCCATCACGATGTCGCTGTGCGCGCCCGCGCCCGCGACGGTCATCCCGTTTTCGCGCAGCAGGCAGCTTACCTCGCCGAGCGCATCGGTCCCCCCGGTGATCGCTTTTACCGCGTAGCGTTCGAGCGCCGGTTGAAGGCCGACAATCTTGTAGATCGCCTTGTAGCAGGCATCCACCATCCCGTCTCCGACCGCCTCGGCGCGCTGCTCGTCCCCGTCGACCCGCAGCGCGACCTGTGCGTGTGGTAGCGACCCGGACGCCGAGCTGACCCGAAGATCCACCAGCTCGTAGTGATCGGTGGTGCGGCGTGCTTCCTCGGTAACCAGCGCCAGGATGTCGTCATCGTAGATGATTTTTTTCTTGTCGCAGAGCGCCTTGAACTCCACGAATGCCTTGTTGAGATCAGTCGAGTTGGTATCGACCCCCAGATGCCTGAGCCGGTCGGCGAAGGCGTGACGGCCCGAGTGCTTGCCGAGCACCAGCTTGTTGGATGGAATGCCGATATCCTCCGGCTTCATGATCTCGTAGGTCAGCTTGTATTTGAGGACCCCGTCCTGGTGGATTCCCGCCTCGTGGGCGAATGCGTTGTCGCCCACGATCGGTTTGTTGGCGGGGACCGGCTGGCCGATCACCTGCGAGAGCAGGCGCGAGGCGGGATAAATCTGGCGCGTGTTGACACGTGATTGGATGCCCATCAGGTCGTGCCGCGTTCTCATCGCCATCACGACTTCTTCCATCGAGCAGTTGCCGGCGCGCTCCCCGATGCCATTGATGGTGCATTCGACCTGGCGGGCGCCGTTCTTCACCGCCGCCAGCGAATTAGCCACCGCCAGTCCGAGATCGTTGTGACAATGCGCGCTCCAGATAACCTTGTCACTTCCGGGTACGTGCTCGCGAAGATACGAGAACATCCGACCGAATTCCTCGGGCAGGGCGTGGCCGGTGGTGTCGGGCAGATTAATCACCGTGGCGCCCGCGCGGACTACCTCGGCGCAGATCTTGGCCATGAAGTCCCAGTCGGATCGCGAGGCGTCCTCGCAGGAGAACTCGATGTAATCGAGACTCTTCCTGGCGCGCGTGACGGCCCAGGTAGCCGCATCCAGCACGTCCTCGCGAGTCATGTTGAGCTTGTACTTCATGTGGATTTCGGAAGTAGCGATGAAAATATGGATGCCGGGACTATGGGCCTTATCCACCGCGCGCAGCGCCTGGTCGACGTCCTCCTCCCGGGTGCGCGACAGGCTGAGAACCCGCGGACCCTTGACCGAGTCGGCGACCCGCCGGACCGATTCGAAATCGCCGGGAGAGGAGGCGGCGAAACCCGCCTCGATGATGTCAACGTTGAGCCGTTCGAGCTGGCGGGCAATGTTGATCTTCTCCTCGACGTTCATGGTGCAGCCCGGCGATTGCTCGCCATCGCGCAGCGTGGTGTCGAAGATCCGTACGTAATCGGCTTCGGCGGGTTTAGTGTTGATGTCGGCCATCGGTCATTCTCCTCGTTGCCCCTGGATTGTTCCGAAAAAGCCGCGTCCTGAAAAAGGAAACGCCCCGGGCGGCTTCTTCGGCCCACCGCCCGGGGCGTTCGTCTCGGTTTTCAGGGGCCGGTCAGACCCGTTCCGCGACGCACCCGGCGTGGGCCCTCGTAAGGGCCAGGCTAAGAAGCAGTCCGGGTAGCGCAGTGCGGAACATAACGTGCAGATTTTAGGCGGACCCCGAAACCCTAGTCAAGCTGCGGCTTAGGGCGGCCGGGTTTCTCGTAAGCTCGGCGAGACTTATTTTGCTGCCATGGACAATGAACTACTCCAGTTATTCGAACCGCAAAGCGGACATTTTCGCCTCGAATCGGGCCATCACGGCGATTTGTGGCTCGAGATTCCGCTCGCGTTTCTCCGGCCCGGTCGGTTGCGCCCGCACGCGCGCCGACTTGCGGACGAACTGGTTGCGCATCGGATCGAAGCGATCTGCGGGCCGCTCGTGGAGGGCGCATTCCTCGGGCAAATGGTGGCCGAGGAACTCGACGTGGAATTCTGTTTCGCCGAGCAGTTCCCGCGCCCCAGCGCAGATGGTCTCTTCCCGATCGGCTATCGCGTCCCCGCCTCGCTGCGCCCTCGAATCAAGGGCAAACGGGTAGCGGTAGTCGATGACGCAATCAACGCAGGTTCGGCGGTCCGCGGCGCCATCGAAGGCTTGAGGACCTGTGGAGCGCAACTCGTGGCGATTGGCGCGTTGCTACGGCTTGGTGACCGCGCGACGGACCTGGCACGCGCCGAGGCGGTGCCGCTGGTGACTTTGATACGGATTGAGGGCGGTACCCTGTGGAGTCCCGCCGTGTGCCCGCTGTGTCGGGCAGGCACCCCGCTCGATGATCGGCGGGCCATGCACTAGCGCAAACGAGGTTCCTCCCCAGGTGTAGGCCAGGGGAGCGGCCACTCAACCGGTGTAGGTCGCGATATACCAGGTGTTGCCGAAGGAATCCTTCACGCCTGCGGCGCGTTCCTGGTAGGGCTTGTCCTGCGGAGCCGCTACCGATGTCGCGCCCGCGTCCAGAGCGAGTCGGTAGGCTCGGTCGACGTCGGCGACATACACATACACGGAGGCCGGGGTTGGCTTGACATGGGCAGGAAATTTTCCAACCTCGAGCACCACCATCGAGTCTCCGATCCTGGCTTCGATATGAAACCCGCCCGGGGTCGGAAGACGCTCCAGCTCCTCGGCGTCAAACGCGCGCTTGATCAAGTCCGCGAGGTCAAGGTTGCCGTAGAGATAGGGCCGGACCGATCCGGCGCCGTGCCGGATATGCGTGTGCTGAACCATCAGGAACCTCCTGCGCGAAGTCCAGGGCTCTTTGAAATATAGCTCGTTGCCAGGTTGTGGATCATCGGGCCATCCCAAACGCCCGCAGGATGAATGCGAACGCGTCCGCAGTCTCGTCGATGCTCTTGGTAAGGGGTTTGCCCATACCGTGCCCGGCGCGCGTCTCGATGCGAATCAGGATCGGATTTCCCTTTGGATCGGCGTGCTGCATGGCGGCGGCGAACTTGAAGCTGTGCGCGGGAAAAACCCGATCGTCGTGATCCCCGGTCATGACCAGGGTCGCCGGATAGTTCCCCCCGGCCCTCACATTCTGCAGCGGAGAGTAGGCCAGCATCGCCTTGAATTCCTCGGAATCGTCGACCGAGCCGTACTCGGATTCCCACGCGCGTCCGACCGTGAAGTCGCGAAAGCGCAGCATGTCCAGCACGCCCACCTGCGGCACCGCCGCCGCGAACAGATCGGGGCGTTGTTCCTCCACCGCGCCAATCAGAAGGCCGCCGTTCGAACCACCCCAAATGGCGAGCCGCTTCGGGTTGGTCCAGTGCTGTGCGATTAGAAATTCAGCCGCCGCGATGAAATCATCGAACACCGTCTGCTTGCGCAATTTCATCCCGGCCTCGTGCCATTCGCGCCCATACTCGCCGCCGCCGCGCAGGTTCGGGACTGCCAGTACGCCGCCCAGTTCCATCCAGGTCGCCCAACTGGCCCCGAAAAACGGCACCAGCGGAATATTGAAGCCGCCGTAAGCAGTCAGGATCGTGGGATTGTCGCCATCGACCACCAGCCCCTTGCGCGCGCTGATGAACATCGGCACGCGAGTGCCGTCCTTGCTGGTGTAAAAAACCTGCCTGGTCTCGTAGTGCGCCGGCTCGTAGCCGGACAGGGTCGGTGAGTGCCAGAGGCTGCTCGTTGCGGTGGCCATCTCGTAACGATACACGGAGGGCGGAGTGGTGAAGCTGCTGAAGTCGAAATAGGTGACCGCATCATCGAGGTGTCCAGCAAACCCGGAAACTGAGCCCAGACCAGGCAGCTCCACGCTTCCCAGCAGCTTCCCATCCAGTGAGTAGCGCCGCACCGCGCTGTGCGCGTCGTGCATGTAGGTGGCTATGAGCTGGCCACCGATGAGGCTGGCGTCTTGCAGGAGGTCGGGCCCCTGTGGGAGCACGGTGCGCCAGTCGGCGCGAGATGGCTTGGCCACACCAATCGCGATCAGGCGGTAGCGGGGCGCCTGGTCGTCGCTGACGACGTACAGGACTGTCCCAAGGTTATCGCAAAATTCGAAGCTGGCGGTCGGCCTGTCCACGATTGGAATGATGGGGCCATTCGCCACCGACAAGTCCTGCACCAGGAGGGTATTCTTGACCTCGGTACCTCGCGACACGTTGAGAATCAGGTAGCGGCCGTCGTACGAGACTTGCGGGCCAATGAACCAGTCGGGGGCGTCGGTTCGCGTGTAGACCAGCAGGTCCGCCGATTGTGGTGTCCCAAGCTTGTGGAACATCAACTTCTGGTACTGATTCGCGGCCTTGAGGACCTCGCCGGGCTGCGGTGGAGCATATGCCGTGTAGTAAAAGCCACTACCATCTTTGCGCCAGGTCGCGCCGCCGAATTTCGACCAGCGCAGCTGGTCCGGCAGATCCTTGCCGGTTGCCACCTCGCGTACGTGCCAAACCTGCCAATCGGAGCCCGCGTCGGAGAGCGCATAGGCGGCCAGCGTGCCGTCGTGTGACATCGCCCAGCTCGTCACCGCGACCGTGCCGTCACCGGAGAACAGATTTGGATCGATCAGCGCACGCCCCGGTTGCTCCGGGTTCTCGGTGACGAACAGCACCGATTGGTTCTGCAACCCGCTGTTATGCCAGTAAAACCAGTTTTTGCCCCGTCGCCACGGCGGACTCCATCGCTCGAAGTCGAGCAGTTTCTTGAGCCGCCGTGCGATCTCGTCACGCCGCGGTATTTCTCCGAGATAACTCTGGGTCAGCCGGTCTTCAGCTTCGATCCAGGCGCGGGTCTCCGGTGAATCGAGGTGCTCCATCCACCGGTAGGGATCCGCAACCGTGACGCCGTGATAGACGTCGACCTGATCACCGCGCCGCGCCGGCGGATATACCAAGCGCGACGAGGGGGAATGGATGCCGGAGGAGGAAGCCATCAGGAATAGCGCGCCTGCACCGAGCAGGCTAAGGGGTTTTCTCAAGAGTCAGATTACTTTCGGTCGAGCCAGGCCACACTGGTCCACAGTGTTCCGTCGTCATCGTGCACTTCCGCGAAGCCGTCGGCCACGAAGCCGAGCTCGAACAACAGCCGCGGCGCAGACCGCCCACCCCGGTCGTGCAGACCCGGTGCCGCACCGGGTCTGTAACAACTGACGATGAGCCTGCCCGCGGGCTTCAAAAACTGATCGCGCACTCGAACCAACATTGCGCCACCCAGTTCAGCCGCAACCAATTCGGGCAGCAGAGTCACGTAGTCAAAGCGCATCGGCGGCATCCAGGTCATCACGTTCCCCGACCAGATGCGTTCGGCCCATCGCGTAAGTCGTCGCCGGGCCCGCTCCGCAATTCGCTGGGAAAGTTCCAGTCCGTAGGGCTCGACCCGGACATTACGGTCCGCGGCCCACTCGCACAGGGTCTCCATTAGAAGCCCATTGGCGCACCCCACATCGAGCCAGGTGCCATCGTGGTCAAATGCGGCCGCGATAACCTTGCGCTTGCGCTGCCATCGCGCCAGGCCACCTCCCGATCCTGAACCCCCGGCCAGGTCACCCCGCTCATCTGCCGCCAGATAGCTCTCCTCGAGCAGCTTAAGCGTCTGCCGGTAGTAGTCGTCTTCTCTCATCGATTGACCCAAAGCTGCGCGGCCCGCGGGCTGCGATGACCCAAAACCCTCGGTGAATCAGCGAAGTGGGGATTTCGCGCCGGCTAGTCCGGCACTTCGTAGGTCCGAGGCGAGTCCGAGCTCGCCGGAGCGGACTGGGGTTGCGCCTCCACCGGCAGCATCGCGACGCGGTTGGGCATTCGTTCGCCGCGCAGCATCAAGTACGGACCGGAAAGGACAAAGGCAGAGGCGAGCAGGAAGACCGTCACCTGGGGCATCGTGACCAGGAAGGCGGCACCGACCACCGCCCCGATCATCAGCTCGATCTGAGCGCGCTTGTGAAGGTTTATCCCCTTGAAACTGGGGTAGGGTACCCGCGAGATCATCAGCCCGGCCAGCGCCAGGGTGATCGGTACCATCAGGCTGCACAGCGTCTTCGGCGAGTTCAATTCGAAGTAACTGTATGCGAGCGCAATCCCGGCGACCATCGCGGCGGCGCCCGGAACCGGCAGCCCAACGAAGCGGCGCTTGTCAACCGACGCAGTCTGCACGTTGAAGCGGGCCAGGCGCAGCGCCGCGCACACCACGAACAGGCCGGAGACGGCCACCCCCAGGCCGCCGATCGGATGGAGCGCCCAGGTAAACGCGAGAATCGCGGGCGCCATCCCGAAAGCGACCACGTCCGACAGGCTGTCGTACTCGATTCCAAACTGGCTCGAGGTCCGCGACAGGCGAGCGACCCGACCGTCCAGCCCATCGCAGATGAACGCAATCATGATCATCACGGCCGCAAGTTCGAAGTGTCCGCCGATGGATGAAATCGCGGAGTAAAAACCCGACAACAGTCCGATTGAAGTGATGGTGGCGGGTGCCAGCAACACACCCCGTCGCAGCGGCGCAGCCACCCTGTCGCTATGCTCGCGGATGCCTTCCGGAATGATGCGGACGCGGTGCCGGGTGCGCCGCGTAAGTCGATGCGTCGGTCTCATGGATTCAGTTCGGCAAGGACGGATTGGCCCGCGCGGACCCGGTCTCCCAGACCAACCGTCAACGCAAACTCGGTTGGGATAAAATGATCGACGCGGCTTCCGAACATAATCAAGCCAATCCTTTGCCCGCTTTCGATTCTATCATGGACGCGGAGATTGCATACGATGCGGCGGGCCAGATAGCCAGCCACCTGCATCAAAGCGATTGGGCGGTCGCCTAAGTCTCTGAAAACAATGAGGTTTCTTTCGTTGTGCTGGCTCGCTTCGTCGCGAAACGCGGCGCGGAATTGACCGGGGGTATGTTCGACCCGGGTAACTTCGCCGGCCACCGGCGCGCGGTTGACGTGCACGTTGAGCGGCGACATGAACACCGACACCCGGTGGCAGCTCACTCCCGCGCTGCCGGGCATCTCCACCTGCGAGATGTCGGTTACCTTGCCGTCCGCCCCCGAAATCACGACTCCGGTAGTCCGTGCCGGGTACCGCTCGGGGTCCCGGAAGAACAACCCCACCCCCAGCCCGCAGACCAGGACGATCCCGCCAATTTTGTGGAACCCGAACACGATCAAAACGACCGCCAGTCCGAAGACCCAAAGCGAGACGGCCAGTCCCTCTACGGCGATTCCTATCGCACTAGCGAGACCCGCCATCTCGCGACCCTCGCCACACTCGCCGACCGCGGTCGCAGGCCGGAGCTGGGAATGCTCTGCACGTCAGTTCTTGGAACGATCCACCAGCCGTTCGCTCGCCAACCACGGCATGAACGCGCGCAGCTCCCGGCCCACCGCTTCGATCTGATGCTGCTCGCCTTCCTTGCGCAGTTCGCGGAAATGCGGGAGTCCGACCCGGTACTCCTCGATCCACTCCTTGGCGAATTTGCCCGACTGGATATCGGCGAGGGCCCCTTTCATTGCCTCGCGCACTTCTTTGCCGACGATCCGATGCCCGCGGGTCATGTCGCCGTACTCGGCGGTGTTGCTAATCGAATAGCGCATATTGGAAATGCCGCCTTCGTAGATCAGGTCCACGATGAGCTTCACTTCGTGCACGCATTCGAAGTAGGCCATTTCCGGCGGATAACCGGCGTTGACCAGGGTCTCGTAGCCGGCACGAATAAGTTCGGTCAGCCCCCCGCACAGGACCGACTGTTCGCCGAACAAGTCGGTCTCGGTCTCGTCCTTGAAGCTGGTCTCGATAATCGCGGCGCGGCCGCCCCCGATGGCGGAAGCCCACGCAAGCCCCACCTGGCGCGTATTGCCCGAGGGATCCTGCTGGACGGCGAGCAGACAGGGCACTCCCCGTCCTTTGGTGTATTCCGATCGGACCAGGTGCCCGGGTCCCTTGGGGGCGACCATGAACACATTCACGTTCGCCGGGGGCTGGATGAATTTGAAATGGATGTTAAAGCCGTGTCCGAACGCGAGGTACTTGCCCTTGCCCAGATGCGGCTCGATATGCTCGCGATAGATGTCGGAGGCCGCCTCGTCCGGCACCAGCATCATGATAACCTCGCCCTGGCGGGCCGCCTCCGCGGTGTCGAAAACCGGCAGTCCCTGCTTGGTGGCTTTGTCGCGCGACGCGCTCTTGGGGTCGAGACCGACCCGCACGTCCATTCCGCTGTCGCGCAGGTTCAGCGCGTGCGCGTGCCCCTGACTGCCAAAGCCGATGATGGCGATTTTTTTGCCGCGCAAGGCATTTAGGTCCGCGTCGCGGTCGTAGTAGACCTTCATCTGGTTGCTTCTCCTGACGGTTGTGGATTACCGATGGCGATGGCCTTCGCCGTTGAGCTGCACCGAGCGCGCCATTGCCACCTTGCCTGATCTTATTATTTCCTTGATGCCGAGCGGACGCACCAGGGCGATAAACGCCTTGATCTTGTCGGAGTCGCCGGTGATTTCTACCGCGGTCGCGGTCGGCCCGATGTCCACGACGTGGGCGCGAAAGGCGTGGACGATGGAGTCGAGTTCCGAACGCGTCCGTTCTTCCACCGCGACCTTGACGATGACCATCTCGCGGTCGACGATATCTACGCCCTGAAAGTCGGTGACCTTGATAACCGATACGAGCTTGTTGAGCTGCTTGTTGATCTGCTCCAGCACCTGCTCGTCGCCACTGGTGACGAGCACGATTCGCGAGACCGTCGGATCGAGCGGATCCTCGTTGACCGTCAGCGATTCGATGTTGTAGCCGCGGCTCGAAAAGAGGCCCGCGACGCGCGCGAGCACGCCGAATTCGTTCTCAACCAGGACAGATATGGTGTGACTTGGCATGCGGAAGGCGCGCGCGTACCCATCGACGGACTATCACGCTGAATTACTTTGCGGCACCCGCCAACGACCGACCCTGATAACGTCCCAGTATGACCATCATGCGGTCCTTCGAGGCCAGCTTCAGTTTGTGGATGCGCTTTTCCTCCATTTCCTCTTCGAGAGTCAGATAGTGCTTGCTGCGATATTCTAGAAGTTTGTTTTTGAGCTGCAGATGTTCCTCGTACACCGCCTTGAGCTCGTCGTCATGGTTCAGATGCTGCTGGATAAGTTCTTCCTCTCTGCGCTCCATACGACCTCCGATACCTTGGGCTGACCGGACGCGGTGATGGCGTCCGGGGATCGAACATAAAGCGGCTCCAGGGAGTCCAGCGAATCGCTCCTCCCTGCGGCAATACCGGCGGCACCCAGCGCCGCGATGTAACGTGCGCGTGATTCCAGGGCTCCAGCCTCCAGAACCGTCACTTCGAGACCCTTTTTTTGCGCAAGGGCCGCCGCATCTTTTGCTGAATAGTCGCCGGCGAGGATCGCGTTCTGACGGAGAGGGGAGGTCACTCGCACCAGCGGCATAACCAGGTCCTGCGATATCTTCTCTAACCCATCCGCCACAATTTCGTAAAGAGCCGCGTAAACCTCGCCCTTGCGGGCATCCAGCAGCGCACAGACCTGCAAGCCCGGGCGGCCCGCGGGGACATCCAGGGCGCCCGCTGCCAGCGCGTCGAGGCTCGCAACTCCGATGATTTTGGCTCCTGATGCGAACGCCAGACCCTTGGCGTAGCTCAGGCCGATTCGGAGCCCGGTAAATGAACCCGGGCCGATTCCGACTGCGATACCGCTTAAGTCCGACGCACGCAACTCGGCGTGATCAAGCAATTGCGCCACGGCGTGCGGCAACCCGGCGCCGTGCGAGGTCACGGCCCGCGCGGTTTCGCCGGCCAAGCGGCCAGCGACCACCAGCGCGACGCTGGCGGTGAGTGAGCCGGTATCGAGCCCCAGAACCGCGCCCGCGGCGCGGCCCTGCGCGAGCAGAAAATCAGCCCTGCACAATGTGCGAGATATCATTGAAAATCAAGAACGCGAACAAGGCCACGATTAGAAACAGCCCGACCTGAAGCGCGATTTCGCGATGCCGCATGGCCAGCGGTTTCCCGCGCACACCTTCATAGGCAAAAAACGCCAGGTGACCGCCGTCCAGCAATGGTACCGGGAGCAAATTGACCAGTCCAAGCTCCAGGCTGAGCATTACCGTGAACATGGCGACGCTGAAGAGGCCGTGGCGGGCTTCCTGACCAGCCAGCCGCACGATGGCGATCGGTCCACCCACCGATTCACGGAGCGGAACCGTGCCGCTCACTATCATCGCAATGCCGACCACCATCTGGCCGGTCAAAGACACGCTGCTTAAGACCGCATGGTAGGCCGCCGCGACGGGGTTGAGTCGGCGCGTAGCTTCGCGCGGCGTCACTCCGATGATCCATTCGTTAACCGAGGTTCCATAGGGAGTCTTAACGTCTTGCCGCTTCGCCGTCACCGTCAGATGCATGCGGCCCTGCACCTGGCCGGCGGGACGCTCGATTTCGAGATTGAGAGCGGCGCCCTTACTCGCCTTGACCGCGTTGGAGAACTCTTCCCAGGAGGAAATCGCCTTGTTGTCTATCGCGATGATCTTGTCGCCCGACTGCAACCCGGCCTGGACCGCGGGCATCCCGGGGGTCAGCTCATCGATAACCGGCAACGGAGTGGGTACCCCGTAGATGAACACCAGGGTCAGCAGGATCGGCGCAAACAACATGTTCGCCGCGGGCCCGGCCAGCACGATCGCGAAACGCTTCCACAGCGGCTGACTCGGAAATGCGCGCGCTCGAAAGGCGGCCAGTAACTCCTCCGGAGGGTTCTGCTGGAGCGAGACCCGTGCCTGACGGGCGGAACTCAGCATACGAATGCGATTCAAGAGAATGCGCTCTTCTGATTTCAGGGGACGAGAAAACCACGCCTCGAGCGGCCCCGGTCGTGAGGCCAGAGACTCCAGCAATCGGTCCGGGCCGTGATCGGTGCCCGGTTCGCCGTCCTCCGCGTCGCGCGCCGGTTGGTCAATCGCCGCGGCGCCAACCTCCTGTGGGTCGGCTGGTGCGGTATCCGCCGTCAACCCGGTTTCGCGGGCAACCTGTGCAAGGTCGTGTCCGATTTCGACCAGAAAGGTGTGAAGCTCGTCCGACTTCGGCTCATCTCCGATCTCTTCACCGAGCATCCTTACGTATCCACCAGCCGGAGTCGCGCCGATCACATATTCGGTCTCGCCGCGGCGGATGCCGGCTATTCGGGGCGGATAACCAATCGAGAACCGCAGCACCCGAACTCCGAGTCGCTTTGCCACCAGGAAGTGGCCTGCCTCGTGGACGATGATTAGCAGACCCAGGATGACGATGGCGGAAATGATCGAAGTCAGCATTAATTCTCCCGAAATGAGTGGAAGCGGTGATGCGGCCCGCAAATCAGCCGCATCACTTGAAACAATAATAGGAAAAGGCCGCCGCGAACACTAGGCTGCAAGTGCGATCCAGTAATCCTCCATGGCCCGGAAAAATCCACCCCGAATCCTTTACTCCGGCCACCCGCTTGAACGCGGAACCGGCCAGATCACCAACCTGCGCCAGCACCGCGATGATTCCGGAAAACGCCGCCGTCGCGGCGAGCGACCAGTGCGGTATCACCCATGGGTGCAGGATGAGACCGGTGCCCGCCGATGCGATCAATCCGGCGATTGCGCCCTCGATGGTCTTGTTGGGGCTGACCCGCGGCGCGAGCTTGTGGGCGCCGAACGCGCGGCCCCCGAAGTACGCGCCGGTGTCGCTGGCGATTACGACGAGCAGCATCATGATGATCGCGGCGATCCCGCTGCCGAGATTTCGAAGCAGCGCAAAATAGGGAAACAGAACTCCCACCCACAGGATTCCGGCGATTTCCAGGGGCGCACCGCTGGAAAGGTTCTCGGCACCCGAAATCCCGACCACGACCACCAGCGCGAACATCGCCGCGGTTACCAGCGCCGGGAGCACCCACAACCCGCCGTCACCCGCGGTCAGCATTGCCAGCAGCGGCACGACCCCAAGTCCAGGCACCACCACAATCGATATCAGCCCGCTGGTCGCGGTCATGGACGCCACTTCGTAGAGGCCCCATCCGCCCAGCAGCGCGATGAACACCGAGAACCCGGCGCGCGATAGAAAAATGATCGCCGCGAGCACTACCGGGAGGGCGACCGCTGCGGTCCACAGCCTAGCGCGCAGCACCGATACTCCAGGGTTTCGGTGGCGGCGTGCCTATCCCGGTTGAAAGGAGGCAAGGCGGGGGACCGCCAAGAGCGCGCACTTTCTCGGGGGCGCAAAGGGCTTGCCTTCCCGGCGAGGCCGCGACTCCCGTCACACTTCGTCGCAGCCCGGCACGGATTCGGCGGCAGCTGGGTTCGGCGCGAGCATCAACCCGGGCTCAGCGTGCCGAAGCGGCGGTCGCGCATCTGATAGGCGGCCAGCGCCCTCAGCAGTTCGCGCTCGCGGAAATCGGGCCACAGCGTATCGGTGAAATAGAGCTCCGTGTATGCAACCTGAAACAGGAAGAAATTCGAGACCCGCAGTTCACCCGAGGTCCGAATGAGCAAATCCGGATCGGGCATACCACTGGTGGTGAGGGCGCGCGCGAATACGCCCTCGTCGATCTGGTCAGGATTCAATGCGCCGGCGGCCGCCGCCCGCGCGATCTTGCGCGCCGCGCTGATAACGTCCTGCCGGCCTCCATAGGAGAGGGCGAGGGCGACCGTCATGGCGTCGTTGTCCTGGGTGGCCACCACCGTCTCCGCCAGCACCTGCCTCAGCCGCACCGGCAGGCGCTCGGTATCTCCCAGGGCCAGAATCCGGATTCCGCGCTTCATCAGTCGCTTGGTCTCGGTGACCAGGTAACGATGGAACAGCTGCATCAGGAAATTCACTTCGCTGGAAGGGCGCTGCCAGTTTTCCGCTGAAAACGCGAACAAGGTCAGGTACGGGATCCCCAGCTCGCGCGCCGCCTCGACCACCGCGCGCACCGAGTCCTTGCCGCGGCGATGGCCTTCGTTGCGACCCAACCCGCGCCGCCGCGCCCATCTGCCGTTGCCGTCCATAACGATTGCGACGTGCCGCGGAAGGCGGGAGGGGTCGAGCGAGAGCTCGGGGAAATCGTTGAGTGGGAGGGTGATGGCCACTTGGCTAAAGTATCGGCGGCCGGAGAGTTGGCGGCGAAACGCCGGCCGCTCAAACCTCCATAATCTCGGCTTCCTTGCCCGCCAGCACTTTGTCGATCCGCTCGGTGAACTCGGTGGTGAATTGTTGAATCCGGGTTTCCGCGCCGCGCATCTCGTCGTCGGTAGCCTGTTTTTCCTTGTGCAAATCTTTCAGCATGTCGTTCGCGTCGCGGCGATGGTTGCGGACGCTGACCCGGAACTCCTCCGCGATCTTCCGCACGTGCTTCACCAGCTCCCTGCGACGCTCCTCGGTCAGCTCCGGAATCGCGATACGGATGAGCTTGCCATCGCTCATGGGATTGAGGCCAAGATCCGAAGTCTGAATGGCTTTTTCGATATCATGCAGCGAAGATTTGTCGTAAGGCGTGATAACCAGCAACCGCACCTCGGGCGCGGCCAGCCCAGCCAGCTGACGCAGCGGGGTCTTGGCCCCGTAGTAATTGACCGGCAGATTCTCGATTAGCGCCGTGGAAGCGCGCCCGGTGCGCACCCGGGCAAGCTCGTGCTTGAAAGCCTCGACGGCTTTCTCCATTTCCTTGCGTGCCATCTCGATGACTTCGCCGGTCATGACGCCGCGCTGTCCACCCGGGTGCCGATGGTCTCCCCGGTAACCGCTCTCCTTATATTACCCGGTTTGCGCAAATTGAAAACGATGATGGGGAGCTGGTTGTCCATGCACATCGAGATCGCAGTCGAATCCATCACCTTCAGGTTCTTTTGCAAAACCTCGATGTAAGTCAGGCGGTCAAACTTCCGTGCGGCGGGGTCCTTCAGCGGGTCGCGGTCATAGACCCCGTCGACATGGTGGCTGGCCTTCAGAATGACCTCCGCACCGATCTCGAGCGCGCGCAGGCTCGCCGCGCTGTCGGTGGTGAAGTAGGGATTGCCGGTTCCCGCCGCGAAGATTATTACCCGGCCCTTCTCCAGGTGCCGCACCGCCCGGCGGCGGATATAGGGCTCGCACATCGCCTGCATCGCGACCGCCGACAGAACCCGGGTGCTTACGCCGGCATGCTCGAGCGCGTTCTGCAAGGCGAGTGCATTGATCACGGTGGCGAGCATGCCCATCTGGTCCGCGGTCGAACGATCCATCCCGCGCCGTTCGTACTCGCTGCCGCGAATCAGGTTGCCCGCGCCGATCACGATCGCGAGCTCGACCCCCAGCGCGCTGATCTCCTTGATCTCGAGTGCAATGGTGGCCAGCGCATCGAGGTCAACGCCGGTGTTCTGGTTGGCAGGGGCGAGCGCTTCGCCTGAGAGCTTCAGCAGGACTCGATTGAAGCGAGGTGTCCTTTCGGGAACGCTCTCAACCATCGTCGTGGTTTCCTCTCGGGCGCCTCCGTACTCAGTCCCCTTCAGCATCCTGCAGAAATCCCTTACACGATGCCGAATCCTTGTCCGCTAAAATTAGCCGGCCTGGGCTGCGCCGCCCTTCTGGTCGAAACCTTCGCCCAACTGAAAGCGCGAGAAGCGCCGCACGTCGAGCTTTTCGCCAATCTTTGCGGTGTACTCGCCGATCAGGTCGGTAATGGTCCGATTCGGGTCGCGCACCCAGCTCTGTTCCAGCAGACAGACTTCCTTGTAAAACTTGTCCAGCTTGCCGTCGACGATCTTGCCGATCACGTTCGCCGGCTTGCCCGCCGACTGCTGCGCGTAGATCTGGCGCTCCTGCTCGATAATCTCCGCGGCCAGCTCCTCGCGGCGTATGCAGCGCGGGTTGGTCGCCGCGATCTGCATGGCGATTTCCTTGACCAGGGTCTGGAAATCCGGGCCCTTGGCGGCAAAGTCAGTCTCGCAATTCACCTCGACCAGCACCCCCAGTTTTCCGCCCGCATGGATGTAGCAACCGACCGTGCCTTCCGAAGCGACGCGACCGGAGCGCTTGGCGGCCGAGGCGATTCCCTTCTCGCGCAACCAGAGCACGGCTTTTTCGAGATCTCCGCTGGACTCGGCGAGGGCCTTCTTGCAATCCATCACCCCCGCGCCGGTCTTCTCGCGCAGATCCTTAACCACTTTCGCGTCTATTTCCATCGTGAGAAATGTCCTAACCAGCTCGTCGCATCTCCGGCATCCCCCGGTCGCGCATCCGGAACCGGGGGGGGAGTGCGCAGAGAATCATCGTGCACCGCGCCAATTAGACCGCGCTGGGTGATTCGGCAGGTCCGCTCTGCCCGCCTCCACCGCCGAGTGAACCGCCGTCGTCCTGGCCCTTCTGCCGCTCCTCGGCGAGCTGCCTGCCCTCGAGCACCGCATCGGCGACCGCCGCCGTGAACAGCTTGATCGCCCGAATTGCGTCATCGTTGCCGGGAATGCGATACGAAATGAGGTCGGGATCGCAGTTGGTGTCGACCACCGCCGCGACCGGAATTCCGAGCCGGTTCGCTTCCGCCACGGCGATATCTTCCTTCTTGGTATCGATTACCCACAGTGCGTCCGGAAGCTTGCGCATGTTCTTGATTCCGGCCAGGGTCGCCATCAGCTTGCCATGCTCGCGCTCGTTTTCGCTCATTTCCTTCTTGGTGAGCGCGCGGATCATTTCCGGATCGGCCATGATCTCCTCGAGCTTCTTGAGCCGCTCGATCGAAGCGCGGATGGTCTGGAAGTTGGTGAGCATGCCGCCCAGCCAGCGGTTGTTCACGTAAAACATCCCGCAGCGTTCGGCTTCTTCCTTCACGATATCCTGGGCCTGCTTCTTGGTACCGACCAGCATGATGGTTCCGCCCTGCGCGGCCAGGTCGCGCACGAAGTCATAGGTGTCGCGGAACATCTTAACGGTCTGCTGCAGGTCGATAATGTAAATTCCGTTGCGCGCGCCGAAGATGTACTGCTTCATCTTCGGATTCCAGCGGCTCGTCTGGTGGCCGAAATGGACCCCGGCCTCCAGGAGCTGCTTCATGCTGATTTCGGTCATGGATTTGGCACCCTCTTATGATGGCTCTGGTTAATCGTCCACTATTAGCAGGACGCCTGGCGCGGGTCCAAACCGCGCGCGGCAGCCGGCTTGAAACATCAGGCGTTCATCGATTCCAGGAATTCTTCGTTGGTCTTGGTGCCCTGCATCTTGTCGATGAGAAATTCCATGGCCTCGACCGCGTTAAGCTGCGACAGGAGCTTGCGCAGGATCCTGACCCGGTTGAGCGTGATGCGCGGGAGCAGCAGCTCTTCCTTGCGGGTGGTCGAGCGCTGCATGTCGCTGGTCGGGAAGATACGTTTCTCCAGCAGGCGGCGGTCCAGCGACACTTGCTGGTTACCGGTGCCCTTGAATTCCTCGAAGATGACCT
>JAFAHS010000161.1 GCA_019237115.1 Deltaproteobacteria bacterium | reverse complement strand
TTTCGCACAAACTCGGCGAAGTGCTCGAAATCTGTGAGGAAGTTGTAGTTTTGCGTGATGGAGAAGTGACGGGCCAATGCCTGGCGGCGAACGCGACACGGAGCGATCTCGCCAGGATGATGGTCGGACGCGACATTGGCGGTCTAGTGCACCGTCCGGCCCTTGAATCGAGGAAGGAAGTACTGAGCGTCGATCGATTGACGTTGCGCGACAGGTCGGGTTTCGAACGCCTGCGCGACATTACGTTCTCGTTGAACGAGGGCGAGATCCTGGCCATCGCAGGTGTCGACGGGAACGGACAGGCAGAGCTCGTTGATGTGATCGCCGGTCTCAAATCCGCTACCAGTGGACGGATTTCGCTCGCGGGTCAGGAGATCACTTCAGAGGATGTTCGGGCACGGCTAGCAGCGGGTATCGCCTATATTCCAGCCGATCGAGCGACGACGAGTCTCGTCCCGGGCATGACGATTGAGGATAATCTCGGTCTGCGGGATTTTGATCGCCCTCCATTGCGCCGCGGTGCGTGGCTGAATCGCGTAGCGTTTCGTAGGGAGGCGAACTCGCGAATAGCCAAGTTCAGGATTCTTTGTGCCGGGCCGAATGCGCTGGTCCAGACACTGTCAGGCGGCAATCAGCAAAAAATCGTGGTGGCGCGAGAGATTGGCCGGCAACCGAGCGTGTTGATCGCGTTTCAACCCACTTGGGGGCTTGATCCGGGCGCAACGCGGTTCGTCATTGATGAGGTCCTCTCGCTGTGCCAGAGCGGTGGCGCGGTCCTTTATGTTTCCTCGGAACTTGAAGAGGTATTGACGCTCGGTGACCGGATCGGAGTTATGTTTAACGGCCGGCTATCGCGCGTTTTCGGTCGGGGTGAAGTCGATCTGACGCGGATGGGCCTTATGATGGCGGGCCATGACGAGGGTCCAGATCGCGAGGATGGAGGTAAGTCTTGAACCTTTTTATTCCGAAAGGAACACCTGCGGAAAGGATGCGCGATTTGGGCGCCAAACCGCCACCTCGTGAGCAACAGTCTACGGCTCGGTTATTATCCGATGTGGGACCATGGCGAGCGATCCTTCTCGCCGGACTCGCGGTGACGCTTGCATTTGTAGTGACGGCTTTGCCGATCATGGCTTCCGGGCGAAACCCGTTGCTGGCTTATTGGGCCTTGCTCAGAGGCGCCATGGGCTCCGTCGATGCCGTCGCGTTCGCATTCAACAAGAGCACACCCTACGTGCTTTCAGCAGTGGGAGTCGCCATCTGCTTTCGCGCCAGAGTGATAAACATTGGTAGTGAAGGTCAGCTTGCGGTGGGTGGAGTAGCGGCGTCCTGGATCGCTTTGCATCTCTCCCAGCTGCCCTCGTTCCTTCTTATCCCGGTCTCGATCGTTGCTGGGGGAATAGCCGGAGCAGTGTGGGCCTGCATTGCTGCCGTGATGCGGATAAAACGCGGCGTCCATGAGGTGCTTGGCACCTTGATGTTAAATTTCGTCGGCACGTTGGTTGTAAGCGAAGTTTTACACGGAACCATGGGCGAACCCGGTGCCGGATTTCCGCAATCTCCGCTGTTTCCTCAAAGCGCTTGGCTGCCAAGTCTCTTCCCGGGGACCGATATGCATGTAGGCATTGCGATTGCGGTCGCTGCAGTGGTCGCGACCCACATATTGTTCTGGCACACACCCTTCGGATTTCGTCTGCGGTTGCTCGGGAGCGGCGACAACGTGGCTGCATACGCGGGTGCGTCGCTGGTTCGCGGCATGCTGCAGGTCATGCTCATCGCAGGCGGCTTGGCCGGAATAGCCGGCGCGATCGAGGTGCTCGGTGTTCACTACCGGCTGATCGAGGGCTTCTCCCAGGGTTTCGGCTTTAACGCGGTGGCGATTGCGCTGCTCGCAGCGCTTAACCCTCTGGCGGTCTTGCCCGCCGGTCTCTTCTTCGGATTTCTCGAAGCCGGAGCCCTCGCAATGCAGCGGGAGATTGGGGTACCTTCTTCGCTGGTCTTTGTTATCCATGG
>JAFAHS010000098.1 GCA_019237115.1 Deltaproteobacteria bacterium | reverse complement strand
TGCCGAAGCCGTATCCCAGAAGACGGCCCTGATGAAGAGTCGAAGACGTCTGCAGAGAATCTCGGCCGGTATCAGTCTGATCATCCTGAGTCTAGGCTTTTCTTTGCTCGGACTACTATCGTTGGTCAACAAGCCACACGCAGACTTTGCAAACTTTCCATGTGCCGGTACCGCATCTTGGATCGCCGGCAGCGCGTCTAGCTTGTTGGCGGGCACGACATTCGTGGTCGCTTCCTGCGTTTATTGGAGACGGTACCCGGCCTGAGCTCAATCGAAGCGGCTTCCCAGCAAACCTCGGGTCCTGGGGTCCTCGAGAAAAGTGCGGTAAAACTGCGTGATTTCTGAATAGCACATTCATAAGCTCCTAGAGATAAAGCTATTACAAAATTCGCTCTACGGCCGTTTAAGCCGTAGACGGTATTCTTTCGCTAGAGGCAGCCCGTGCGTTTCGAACCACATCTGGCGCAGCCAGACACTAAGTGGCAGTGTCGTTTTAGGCGACCTCGGTGTCGAGGTTCGTTTTCAACCCGGGACGCCGCAGGACCCGAGTGGTGGGAATTTTGTTCCGAAACCTGGTTTGGCGCGTTAGAATAAAGAACACGCGATTTTGCTCAACGAGACAACGGTATACCAGGCGCTGTGCGGACGGATTTCGCACCGCTCGGTGGCGCGTCGTCTTGCTTTTGGTTGAGGTTGCGACTGAAGCGCGGCTAGGTCCATGAGCACGGAGCCCCAACGTACGTGCCCGAGCTGCGGCAATGAGTTTTCTGCAGCAATGGAATTCTGCCCAGTCTGCATGCTCCGCAAGGGTCTCGCCGGTGGGATTGAGTCCGGCGAATCTTCGACTGGGGACACACTAAACCCGATACCGGACCAGCCAGCACAGCGGTTTGACCACTACGAGTTGCTGACGGGCGAAGATGGGACCCCGGTCGAGTTGGGTCGCGGTGCGATGGGGATCACCTACAAGGCGCTCGACATCAATCTGCGCTGCCTCGTGACTTTGAAAGTCATCAATGAGCGATATGTGGGTGATCAATCAGCGCAGCTTCGTTTTCTCCGCGAAGCCCGGGCGGCGGCGACCGTTCGCCATCAGAATGTTGCCTCGGTGCTGTACCTAGGCAGAACCGGTCAGAACTGCTTTTACGCGATGGAGTTCGTGAAGGGAGAAACCCTCGAAAAACTCATCAGACGCTCCGGTCGACTAGAGGCTAAGGTGGCGCTCGAAATCGTGTCACAAGTCGCTGCCGGTTTAGCAGCAATCCACAAGCAGAAGCTCGTTCACAGGGATATCAAACCGAGCAACGTCATGGTGAGCTTCGAGGAGGGAGGTGGTGTGACCGCAAAGATCATCGACCTCGGGCTGGCGAAGCCCGCACCCAACCTGCCAGCTGAATCTGCGATTTCAATTCCCGGAGCATTTGCTGGGACGCCGGAGTTCGCCAGTCCTGAGCAGTTTGCTGGGGTTGGCGTGGACATCCGTTCCGATCTGTACTCGCTGGGGGTAACGATCTGGGTAATGGTGACCGGGCAAACTCCATTCCGAGGTCCTCCCGGTGACGTAATGTACCAGCATCAGCACACGTCCTTACCAGTTGAACGACTGAAAGATGTTCCACAGCCGGTCACAGTTCTCCTTGAGAAACTCCTTGAGAAAGATCCGGCGCTGCGTTTTCAAAGCCCAGATGAACTCCTGAAAGCAATACCGACAATAACAGCCGCTGTCGATGCACGGCGCAGAATCACTCGTCAGATCCTACAGAAGACAGCCTCTACCGCTTCACGTGTCGGAACTCGCCCACCGTCCTCAAGACCGGGACCGAAGAAGATTTCGGTCGCCAGATTGCCCATTACCGGGAGTGACGTCTTTGGTCGTCAAGAGGACATCGGTTTCTTGGACGATGCATGGGCCAACCGGCAGGTCAACGTTGTTACAATCGTTGCATGGGCTGGAGTCGGAAAATCCACGCTGGTCAACCATTGGCTTCGACGGATGGCTATTAACCATTATCGTTCTGCAGAGCTTGTTTTTGGCTGGTCCTTTTACAGACAGGGCAGCAGCGGAGGCACTTCATCCGCGGACGAATTTCTTAATGGGGCTCTCACTTGGTTTGGAGATCCAGATCCACGGGTCGGAACGGCATGGGAGAAGGGGGAAAGGTTGGCGAAACTCGTCGCACATCGCAAAACCTTACTGGTTCTGGACGGCCTGGAGCCGCTCCAAAATCCGCCTGGTCCGCAAGAGGGACGGCTGCGTGAGCCTTCCCTCCAGGCGCTTTTGCGTGAACTCGCTGCCTTCAATCAGGGGCTTTGCGTGATCACCACGCGGACACCGATCGCTGATATTGCAGATCACGAGCGCACCTCCGCCCTTCGTCGTGACTTGGACCAACTATGCAGCGATGCCGGTGCGAAG
>JAFAHS010000223.1 GCA_019237115.1 Deltaproteobacteria bacterium | reverse complement strand
CGAAATAGTCAATGTATGGTGCGGCAGGGTAGCCATTTCGAAAAGAACCCCACAGTAGTGGCGAATTCAGGCAAGCTCGTCGCTAAGAGTACGGTGCCACACGATACGCGGTCGGAGGAATTTTTTACAGCTGCCCCCCATGGTAGTTGTCGTATCGTTCTCTTAAGCGACCGATACAGATTGTGGTGCTGCGTAGGAGAGAACCCCACCATCGATCGAATCCCCACCCGAGGATCGCAATATCTCCGGCCATATCCCCTCCCGTTTCTCGATATCCGCCTCGCCCTACCAATAACGTTGTCGTTCTACAGGAAATGCGGCATCAGATGTGCGGCGACATCGCGGATGGTCTTGTCCGGGTCGATGCCCGGGACCTCGAATGCGATCGGCGAAGTCACGCCCGCTTCGATGGTGTTTGCGATCGCGTCGCGGCATCGCTCGGGGCTGCCCGCGATTGCGAACGCATCGACGAACTTGTCTGTGACGAGTGGTACCGGAGATTGACCGTTCGCTACCGCTTCACCGAACTGGCGAATCTCTCCCGGTTCGAATCCTGCTACCGTGAACATGGGATGGTCGGCCTGGCTGGTCATGAACGAGAGCAGCATCGCCATGAACGGCCGCACCGCATCGCGCGCCGCCTTTTCATCCTCGGAAATCGAGATGAACAAATTCGCGCAGATCTCAAAATCGTCGAGGGTGCGCCCGGCTTTCGCGGCACCGGCGCGAACATGATCGATCGCATAGCGTGCATACGCAGGACTGGTCATCACGCTCAGGATCAACCCATCGGCGATTTGACCCGCCATCTCGAGGTTCTTCGGTCCAAGCACGCCGAGGTACGCAGGGACGCGGGCGCGCGGCGGCCGGAAATGGAGATTCAGATTCGAGACCTTGAACACCTTGCCCTGGTAGGTGACGTCGCCGCCGCCGAACAGCGCGCGCACGATTTCAATCGTCTCGCGCATCGCCGCGGCAGGCTTCACGTAAGGAATGCCAAGTTGTCCTTCGATCCACATGCGGAGCCCAGCGCCGATGCCAAGCACGCTGCGTCCGTCGGAGATTTCTTCGAGCGCGCCGAGTTCCATCGCGATAGTCGCGGGATGCCGCACATAGGGGTTGAGAATTCCCATCCCGATGCGCATTCGTTTGGTATTCGATGCGATCGCGGAAGCTAGCGTGAAAGCGCCACGATAAAGATCCTCTGGTATCCAAAACGTTCCGAACCCCAGGCTTTCCGCCAACTGGGCATGCGCGACAAACTCCTTTGCGAGCGCGCTCTCAATCCCGATCCCGAACTCTCTGACTTTCCTCATTTGACTCCGCGGGTCAAACCGCGAGGGCACCAAAATGAGTTTCTAATGCCTCCTAGCCATCGGTCCCCCTGGTGGTCGATTTCTCTGTTCTCAGAATCCCATGCGGTGTTCGCTCTCGGGAGCACGCGGCGAACAATGAAAATGCCACATCTTCCAGACCGGCTTGCCTTCATGGTCTTCGCGCACGAACACCTCGGTCGCGCGGAAGGGAATCGATGCGGTCTCGCCCGGCGGCGGCAGCGCGCCTGATTGCGCCTCCGAGCTGGGCAGAACCCTCACCGTAAATGTCGACTCCGCGGTTAGGAAAGCCATGTCGCCGCGAATGACGAGACGAACATCGCGAGGTTCGGCCATCGCGGATGCATCGCTCGAGGGCGTCATCACGTGAGCCAGGTACTTCCACAATTGCACCCATTCATTGATGGCGTAGTAGGTGTGGCCGTTCAGATTGAAGCCATGGAATTTGTCGCCACCGACGAACGCATCGCACATCATTGGGATGCTGAACCGACGATTTGCGTCCCACCACGTCTTTGAAACGGCGAGTATCTCCGTGCGATCTTTCTCGAGATTCCGCACGGAGCCCGTCGTGCGAAGCGCCACTTTTTGCTTCGAAGCTCGGGCGGCGCGTTTCGCCTTCGGCCGGACGCGGGTATTGCGCTGCACAGCCTTCGCCGATTTGGATGCCGCCGCTTTCTTCCGAGACTTAGACTTCATGGGTCCCCTCCTCCGGCCAGTCGGAGGGAACGCTTTCACTTCTCGGCGGATATCTCAAGCGTTCGCGCGAGCACTGGTGGGAGAATCCAGAGCTCGCTGAAGCGAGGGTTCGGACTTCGTGCCGCGCTGCGCGTACCGATCGAGCAATGCCTATCGCCGCATGGAGGCTAGGCCATCTAGCGCCGGCGAACAGCAGGCACACATAGATCAGCGCGTAGAGGGGTTCATCCAGGTTTGCGAAATAAACCAGGCTGGTGACCTCTTCCAGCTTCACCGAAATGACCGCGACCGCCATTTTGATGATAATTTCAGCGTTGTGCCTCGTCACAACCTGATCCTGAGTGATGGGTGGCTGGAGGGTGGTACGAGAGCGATTTCAGCCTTTCGTCAAGCTGCGCAGAAGCGAAGGGAGCGTTTACTCAGCGGCGAAAGAGTTTCTTCTAGAGGTGGAGGCGCTGAAGCGACAGCACCTGTCGCGCCGAGAGCCGCGACAGTTGGCGCGGCCTCAGGAGGCTGAGACCCCGGTTCGGCCAATTGCTTCGTTCCATGCAGATTCGCGAGACGGTGATCTTCATCGCGCGGACATGGCGTGGGCGTTACATGCTGCCGCTCGCGGTCTCTGTCTGGAGCAAATCGAGCACGAAATCCTGAACAGCCGTGATCTGTCAAAAAAGGGTCCGCCGGTGCGTCGGTTGGCGTACGCCATGCCGACCGTGAGCAAGGCGATCGTTCGGTCGACGCAATAAAAAGGCTCTTCGCCATGGAGAACCCGCCATGAAGGGTGAACTAAAAAATGAACGTTCGCATTATGTTGCGGGCTGACAGCGAACACAGGTCGAGAACGTCATCTGGAAAGCGAGTCGCAATCACCTCATTGAGTAATGCCGAGCAGAGGATCCACCACGAGAGGGGTCAAAACTCCATGAGCCGGCTTCCGCTCCTGCTGCAGGGCGAGCCGCGACTAAGCGAGGGAGGCGCGAGTCTCCAAGAGCATTCGTAAGAAGTGGGAGTGGTTCCAAGGACATTTCGGGGTGAAAAGCTGAGCGTTTCTGGCTTTCTCAGGGGTTAAAATTCCTTCTGCTTCACACCTCAGTCTGTTCGGTTCGCCTGTCTCGTAATGCCTGCCCGCGGCTCACCGCTGCCAATCTACCTCTGGTTCCAACTCATCGCTGGCCGGGAGGCCCGATCTTCGTTGCCCGGCGTGACCGGGCCCTAACAGGGCTGACCGAAGGAGGAGGCCGAGACCGCGTCCCCACCGGAACGGTGGCGGAGTTCCGGGTGGCGCGACGCCCGAGTACAATCCACACGCTTTGACTCTGGGCGCTTGATCCAGCGAGCGGAGCGATCTTGATGCAGAGTTCTTCCGAGACAACCACGGCAAACCCGACGCGCGAGCTGGCGGCGATAGTGTTCAGCGACATCGCCGGGTACACAGCCTTGATGGGGCGCGATGAGCGCGCGGCAATCCGTGCCCTGGCCGGGCATCGCGACCTGGTGCGATCGCTGGTGCCGCGTTTCAACGGCAGGATGATCGGCGACATCGGTGATGGCGCGCTCGCCAGCTTCCACAGCGCGCTTGATGCAGTCCACTATGCGCGAGCGATGCAGGCGGCGCTCAGCGGCGACGGAACGCCGCAGGTGAGAATCGGCATTCACGTCGGCGACGTGCTGTTTTCCGAGAGCGGCGTAATGGGCGACGGAGTCAACGTCGCCTCGCGCATCCACGCGCTCGCACCTCCGGGCGGAATCTGTATTTCCGAGCGGGTCTACGATGACGTCCGCAACCAGCCCGAGATTCGAGTACGCGATCTCGGCCAGAAGACGCTCAAAAATGTCGCTCGTCCAATCCGGGTTTACATGCTGGACGACGCGGGGGGATTCTTGCCGCGACGATGGGAACTGGGAAATGGACGAAGCGTTTTTGCAGTAGGTTTCGCTGCCGTCGCGCTCTCGATTCTGGCTATTGGCGCATATGCATACCGCGACGCGATTCGAAGCGCTCTGGCTCCCAGACTGGTCGAAGCGGGCAAACCAACGGTCGCGGTTCTTCCGTTCGCCAATCTGAGCGGCAGCAAGGACGATGAATACTTCAGCGACGGGGTAAGCGACGAGGTTCGCGGCGATCTGACCAAGATCGCGGGGCTGCAGGTCACCGCGCGCACCTCGTCCTATGCATTCAAAGGCCAGAACGAGGACGTGCGGAAGATCGCGAGGCTCCTGAGCGTGCGCAACCTGCTCGAGGGAAGCGTGCGCAGGAGCACCGACCGCGTGCGAATCGAGGTGGAACTGATCGACGCCACCAGCGGCTTTTCGCTCTGGTCCGAAACCTACGACCGCGAGATGGCCGACGTATTCGCGATCCAGAGTGACATCGCGCAAGGCGTCGCCAACAAGCTGCGGGTTACCCTGCTTCCGGGCGAGAAGGCGCGTGTAGAGAGCAAGCCGACCGACAACCTTGAGGCTTACAATCTTTATCTTCGGGGACTGTACTACCTGACCTTAAGCGTAGGAAGCGGGACCGGAGGAGGGGCGCAGAGGGCAATCGACAGCTTCAGCGCTGCGATTGCCAAGGACCCCAATTTCGCGGCGGCATATGTGGAACGGGCCAACGCCTATGGCCTAGCGGGCTTTTTTACTCTTCCCCAGCGCGAAAGCGTTCCTAAGGTGAAGGCGGACGTCGAGCGTGCGCTCGCGCTCAACGACACGATAGGTCAAGCACATGCGATCCTCGCGTTCATCGTCTACTGCCTCTACCAGTGGGATTGGCCCGCTGCCGAGCGCGAGTTTCAGGTTGCACTAAAACTGAATCCTGACGACCCCACAATCCACTTCTACTACGGATTCTATCTCTCAGCACTCGGCCGGTTCGATGATTCGCTGCGCGAGAGGCTGCGAGCCCGAGAGCTCGATCCGCAAAACCCTATCTGGGTTGCCTCGACGGGCGACACTTTCTTCAATGCCCGCCACTACGATCAAGCGCTGCAATGTTGGCAGCAGCAGATTGCGATGGCGCCGAACCTCTCGTACCCCCTCTTCGCGCGCGGATGGACGCTGCTGAAGTTGAGGGGTGACAGAGCCGCATTCGTCCGCGACGAGGAAAAGGCGGTGGCCATGGCAGATACTCCCACGAATCAATCTGCTCTCGCTTATGCGTATACTCTGGCGGGTCGCTCCGACGAGGCGCGGAGGATCCTGCGACAGAAATTCGAGGAAGCACAGAAGCGGCAGTACGTGGACCCGGGATACTTCGCGCTGACCTATTTCGCGTTGGGCGACAAGGACCGCGCGTTTGAGCTGCTTGACCAGGCCTATCAGGATCGTTCAGCGCTGATGGCTCTTCTCAACCTCCCGTATAATGACCCGATGCGCTCGGATCCAAGGTACACCGCGCTCGTCAAAAAGGTCGGTCTTCCACCCTGAGGCGCGAAGGGGCTGAAAGCGAAATGCGCTGCTCACCTGCGGGGCTGAAGATCCCGAAGGGCTCAAGTTCTGTGAGCGGTGCACGACGCCGTTCAAGCGGCG
>JAFAHS010000197.1 GCA_019237115.1 Deltaproteobacteria bacterium | reverse complement strand
AAGGATCACCTTCGGTCGCCATGGGGCCGATCCGTCAGGCGCTTGGGAAAATCAACCCCGAAATCGTCATCTACAACGACGAGACCCTGGACGGCATCATTTCCGACTCGCTGGCAGCGCGCCGTTTCTCCATGATTCTCCTGGGCATCTTCGCCGCGCTCGCGCTAGTCCTTGCCTGCGTCGGCATCTTTGGTGTGATTTCCTATCTGGTCGGCCAGCACACCCACGAGATCGGTATTCGTATCGCGCTCGGCGGTCAACGGCGCGATGTCCTGCGCTTGATCTTGGGCCGCGGCGTCCAGATGGCCCTCATCGGAGTGACCGTGGGCATTGCCGGCTCTCTCGTTCTCACTCGACTCATGGCCAAGCTGCTCTTCGGCGTAAGCGCTTACGACCCGCTGACGTTTCTCGCCGTCGCGACCCTGCTGATCCTGGTGGCCCTGGCCGCCTGCTACATCCCCGCCCGCCGCGCCATGCGCGTGGACCCCATCGTCGCCCTGCGTCACGAATAAGTGCGCCGGGATCAACCGGCGTGGAGGAGAGGATGAGAGAGCCTTACGGTGAAGGCGTAGCGAGCCACACCGACCCTGAGTCATGCGCGTCCAGTCGTGAGGCTGGGCGTGAAGCGTTGACAGGGGCACATGCAGACGGGGTATTGAGCCGCGAAATGGCGGGAAATCAGGATGCCGACCTTGTTTATTCATGGGGAAGGCAACACTGGTGGATGCGACATCGCGAGCACCCACTGGACCTGCGAGGTCTAAGACCCCCGATATGCATGGAACCTCCACGTGCGAGAACCGGGAGACCCTATCAGTGCCCGACACGAAGCTGTGAACGGGCCGGCCGGGAAAGGTGATGAGCCACAATCTCGGCATGAACGCTGGTAGGGAGTCGGATGGTCGTGTAGTACCTGCGAAGTGCCCGAACAAAGGTGGAAGTATTTCACCGGCGGAGGGCATGGAGGGAAGACGACCAACCAAGGAGAACACGGGGCAGCTGGCCGCGTCCCAGATGCAAAGCTGGGGAAACGCGTTAGCTGGGCTACGCCGTGTGCGGGAAGCAGCCAAGAGGGATAAGCGGGTACGATTCACCGCGCTACTGCATCACGTATCTGTCGCGCTTCTTTCGAACAGCTTCTATGCCTTGAAGCGGGGAGCTGCTCCAGGAGTAGACGGATTGACGTGGCAGGAATATGAAACGGACCTGGACAAGCGATTGGAGGAACTACACAGTCGCGTGCACCGGGGCACGTATCGCGCGCTACCTTCCAAGAGAGCCTACATTCTCAAGCAGGATGGGCGACAGAGGCCCCTGGGCATAGCGGCCCTAGAGGACAAAATCGTTCAACATGCGGTGGGAACGGTCCTCAATCAGATTTACGAAGAGGACTTCTTGGGGTTCTCTTATGGTTTCCGACCGGGACGCAACACGCATGACGCGTTAGATGCGCTCTCGGTCGCGATCATGAGGAAGAAGGTGAATTGGGTGCTGGATGCCGACATTCGTGACTGCTTTGGGTCTTTTTCGCACGAATGGATGGAGAAGTTTATCCAGCATCGTATCGGGGATCGCCGGATTCTCCGCCTGATCAAGAAATGGCTGAGGGCCGGTGTACTCGAAGATGGGGAATGGTCGGAGACAGAGAAGGGGACGCCGCAAGGTTCAGAGATTTCACCGCTGCTTTGCAACGTCTACCTACACTACGGTGCGCCAGGATAAACCTGGTGCTTCCAGCGGGTGAAAATTCCCGCCCCGACAAGAGGTGCAGCCGCCTCACCGGGAATCGAGTCTTGGGTCGGAGGAGGTAACGAATCGGGCCAAGCGTAGACAGAGCGACGGGCGAGCCGTAACGAAAGTGAAGCGATTGAGCCTCGTTAAATACTTAACCGCAGGCCGACAGCATCGTAGTGGCTGGGAGGCACCAGTAGGCACACCGCAAAAGGCGAGGTGGCCGGAGACTGCGGCGGGGTCAGTGAGCACGGCACGTTCGGACAAGGAAGCATCAAGGGACCTGGGAGATCCACTGTGGTCTTGGTCCGCGCACGGTGGCGGGTCGAGTATGCCGGACGATAAGGATTATTCCTGAGAAAGGCAGACGCCATAGTGCGAAGTCGGATTCGCTGGTAGTACTCAGAGCGCGGGAAAGCCGCGTACATGGGGAAGCGGCGAAACAGATGAAGACTGACTCTAGGGAAACATCACCTGCACCCACGGAGGCAGGAAACTGATGTCAACACAACTGAGTCAGATAGCGAAGAAAGCAAAGTTGGATCGTAAGGCGCGGTTTACTTCACTGGCGCACCTGCTGACGCCGGAGTTTCTCAAGGAGACTTGGGGAAAGATGAACCGGAAAGCAGCAGGCGGCGTCGATGGACAGAGTGCCGAACAGTTTGGAAAGGAGCTAGAAGCGCAAGTCCAGGCGATCTGTAGACGCCTAAAGGAAGGCATCTACCACGCACCACCGGTCCGAAGAGTTGATATCCCTAAAGGACCGGGCAAAGTCGGAACAAGACCGCTTGGAATTCCAACGGCCGCGGACCGGCTGCTGCAGCGAGCGGTAGCGCGCATTCTGGAAGCCGTGTTCGAAGCAGATTTCCTGGATTGCAGCTATGGCTTTAGGCCTGGCCGAAATCCTCACCACGCGCTGCAAGCTCTGCGCATGCAGGTCGTGACGAAGAAAGTAGGGCAGGTGTTCGAAGCTGACATCCGCAGCTATTTCACGCGTATCAGTCATCAGTGGCTACGCAAGATGGTGGCTCATCGCATTGCCGACCCGGTGATTCTGGGCCTGATCGGAAAGTGGCTCAACGCTGGGGCGATGCAAGATGGGGTTATCACCTACGCCGAGGAAGGGACTCCACAGGGGGGCTCGATCTCACCCGTGTTGAGTAACCTCTACCTCCACTTTGTTCTCGATCTGTGGTTTGAGAAGAAGATCAAACCGACGTGTCGAGGCGAGGCGTATTTAGTGCGTTTCGCTGATGATTTCGTGGTGAGTTTCCAGTACCGACAGGATGTGGACCACTTCCAACAGCAAGTGCGGGAGCGGTTCTCGGAATTCGGTCTGGAGCTGGCCGAGGAGAAGACTCGGCACATACTCTTTGGGCGATTCGCAGCGGTGACGTGTCTGCGACACAGACTGGGAAGGCCGGAGACGTTCGAATTTCTGGGCTTCAAACATGTCTGTGGGGTGGATCGGAAGGGGCGATTTGCTCTGATTCGAATCCCCAGCGCTAAGAGTTGTCGGAAATTCCTGGCTCGGACACGGGAGTGGATCCTTCATAACCGACACTGGAGACGATGGGAGCAACAGGAACATCTGACCAAGATGTTGCGGGGCTTCTATCAGTACTTCGGGCTGCATCACTGTGAGCGCAAGCTCAACTGGGTGCGGCAGCAAGTGCAGCGCCAGTGGATTAGCGCCTTGAATCGTCGCGGACAGAGACGCCGGACGAACTGGGCGCGCTTGAAGGATCGACCGTGGTTCAAACTGCCGTTTGCTCAGAACCTACACCCGACGGTCTGAACAATGCTTACTTTAGCCAAGGTCATCTGGGGAGCCCGGTGCGGGGAAACTGCACGCCGGGTTCTGCTTGGGGAGACAAGAGCAAGAGGCCATGCCTACTCGGTGAGGCGTGGGCGCGAAAGCGCCTACGACCGCAAGGCTCCGCACGGGCTACCGCCACCAAGCCTCGTCCCTACCAACCTCTTCGATCTTTGGGTTCAGCACTGGAGGAAGCATCGGGCCGCGGGGGAAGTCATCGTGGTCCGTTACGCGGACGACAGTGTGTTAGGGTTCCAGTCTCGAACGGATGCGGAGCGATTCCTCCGGGAATGGAGGGAGCGGCTGCAGAGGTTCGGTCTGGAACTTCATCCGGGCAAGACCCGCCTGATTGAGTTCGGGCGGTTTGCGATCCAAGGTCGAAAACGACGGGATGAGCGCAAGCCGGAGACGTTCAACTTCCTTGGGTTCACGCACATTTGTGGACAAGGCTGGAAGAACGGCAAGTTCTTCGTGCTGCGCAAAACCATCCGAGCGCGACTTATCGCCAAGCTGAAACAGGTGAAAGCCGCTCTGCGGGTGCGCATGCATCAGCCTCTGGCGGAAGTCGGGAAATGGTTGAGGAGTGTGGTGCAAGGCTACTTCAACTATCACGCGGTACCCGGCAATTTCGCCAGACTCTGGAGTTTTCGTTTCGAGATACGCAAACGTTGGCTGCAAGTGATCCGACGTCGCAGCCAGCGGAGCCGGAATACGTGGGAGCTTTTCGAGCATATCGCGGAGCAGTGGCTCCCCCGACCCAGGATTCTTCATCCCTATCCCATGGTGCGCTTTGACGCCAAGTATCTGCGGTAAGAGCCGTGTGCGCTAATGAGTGCCCGCACGGATCCGCGCGGGGGGCGCTGGGCAACTGGCGTCCCTACCGCGACACCACCCTGCCATCCGCGCTTGAGCCCCTGCCCGGGGAGCGGAAATCCCCGATCGCTCCCGAAGTCCAACCTTTGCCGCTTGTTCGGCTGCACTTTGTCACTGAGCGCAATGTAGGGGCGCGCTTCAGTGCGACCCTGCCACCGACGCCAACCCCGGCACGGTGCAAACTCGACGGGCAAGTTCGGCAGGCCGGGCACTCTCCGGGCTGATGGTCGGCGCAACTCTTTGTGCGCCCGAGTGTTAGATTAGGGTGAAAAGCTTCCGGCGTTTCCTGTTTCGACATAAAGGAAATGCCGGATGGGGAGCCGCGGGCTGAGGCGGTGATACTGTGAAACCAGAGCCCTCGGCCGGAAAACTACAGGTCCAGGAAGGCAAGTCCAGGTTCCACGCGGCACTTCTAGCCCGGCCGCCTGCAGCTTCAGGAGAGAATTCGCTATGAGAAAGCACGCGCTCAAGTTAGTCAGCCTGCTCAGCCTCGCGCTGGCAGTGGCCTTTCTTGCGCCGTCGCGTGCCTTGGCCGACGAAGAAGATCCACCGACACGGGTGGCGCGGTTAAGTCACACGGACGGGGCGGTATCGTTCAATCCTGCCGGCACCGACGATTGGGTGGCGGCGGTAATCAACCGGC
>JAFAHS010000115.1 GCA_019237115.1 Deltaproteobacteria bacterium | reverse complement strand
GTCACTTGACAGTGCTGTTCTCGGACCTGGTTGGTTCGACCGAGATCGCAGCTCATCTGGATGCCGAAGACTGGCGCGAGATCGCCGCGCAATATCAGCGTACCGCGGCTACGGCGGTCACACGCTACGGCGGTCATGTCGCCAAATATCTTGGCGACGGTCTGATGGTCTATTTTGGCTGGCCTCAGGCGCACGAGGACGACGCCGAGCGCGCGGTGCGTGCAGGTCTTGCGATCGTCGATGAGGTCGCAGCGTTGAGCGGAAGTCTTGCAGAAGAGCACCACGTGAAACTCTCGGTTCGCGTTGGAATCCAGACTGGTTCGGTGGTTATGGGCCAGGGCGGTGGCAGTCAAACCGATGTGTTCGGAGATGCTCCCAATGTCGCGTCGCGCGTCCAGTCGGCGACCGAACCCAATTCGGTACTGATAACCGCCGCGGTGCATGACCTCGTTTCGGGACTGTTCCTAGTCGAGGATTTCGGTACACCTCGGCTTAAGGGTATAGAGCACCCCGTACGGCTCTATCGGGCAATCCAACCCACCGCAGTGCGCCGGCGCACGCGCGGCGCCGCGACCCGCGCCCTGACGCCCTTCGTTGGACGCGAGGACGATATGCTTCTGCTGCTCAGTCGCTGGGAGCGGGCGCGCGAGGGGCAGGGGCAGCTCGTGCTGGTAATGGGCGAACCGGGAATCGGAAAGTCGCGCCTGGTCGAGGAATTCCGCGCACGCATCAGGGAAGATCCGCATGTCTGGGTCGAGTGCGCCGGCGAGCAGCTTTTCCAGAGCACGCCCTTTCACGCCGTCACCCAAATACTCGACCAGGGTCTCGGTTGGCGTGGCGACGAGAGCCCCGAAGAGCGAGTGAACCAACTCGAGCTCAGGCTGGAGCGCGCGGGGCTGAAGGTCGGGGAAGCCGTTCCGCTCATCGCGGAAATGCTTAGCCTTCCCATTCCGGACAAGTATGCGCCGCCGATGTTGGCGCCCGAGCAGAAGCGCAAGCGACTATTGGCAAACCTGGCGGGATGGGTGCTCAACATCTCGCGCCTTCAACCAATGATAGTTGCGATGGAGGACCTGCACTGGGTCGATCCATCTACCATCGAGCTTATGCAGACCTTGGTCGAGCAGGTGGCAACCGTGCCCCTGATGCTGCTTTACACTGCACGTCCCGAATTCCGCGTGCCGTGGCCGCTGCGGGCGCACCATGCGCAGATCACCCTTAGTCGCCTAAACGAGTGTCATACGCGCGAGATGGTCGCAGGCGTAGTTGCTCGCGCGGCGCTGGCGCAGGACCTGATCGACGTAGTGGTGAAACGCACCGACGGGGTGCCCTTGTTCGCCGAGGAATTGACGCGATTGATTCTGGAAGGAGAGGGTCGTCCGCAGGTCCGCCAGATTCCCGCCACGCTACACGACTCTCTTGCGGCACGCCTGGACCGGCTCGGATCTGCGAAAGATGTTGCGCAAGTCGCGGCAGTGATTGGACGTGAGTTCTCCTACGAAGTGTTGCAGGCAGTCGCAGCAATAGATGAGACGGAGCTGCACGCGGCGCTGGAGAAACTTGTAGACGCGGAACTTATCTACGCGCGCGGCATCGCGCCAGAGGCGAGTTACAAGTTCAAGCATGCATTAATCCGGGACGCGGCGTATGAGGCCCTGCTCAAGAGCAGACGGCGAGAGCTGCATCGCCGCGTTGCACGGATGATCACGGAGAGGTTCGCGTCGGTCGCGGAAGCGCAGCCTGAAGTAATCGCGCGACACTGGACCGATGCGGGAGAGGCGGAACCAGCGCTGGCTGCGTGGACCAGGGCAGGTGACGTGTCGTTCGAGCGCCGTGCATTTAAAGAGGCGGAAGACGCTTATCGGCGAGCGCTCGAAATACTCGACACGCTCCGGGAATCGCCCGAGCGCGACCAGCGCGAGCTCGGTCTACTCGATTCACTGGCACAGGTTCTCCAATTCATCAAGGGATGGAATGATCCTGAATCAATTGCAGTTGCGGACAAAGCCCGCGCGCTGGCAGAGAAGCGCAACAATCTGCCGCAGCTCGTCCTGCAAGTGTTTCACAAGTGGTCTGGTGTTGTAAGTTCCGGTGATCTGACGGCCGCAATTGCCTTCGCGAATCAATTACTCATGCTGGCTAGGCGGGAGGGAAGTCCCGCGAAACTTGGACTTGCCTATGTCACTCAGGTGAACGCACGTTACTTCAGTGGAGATTTGTTGGGTGCCGAAGAAAACTTCGCGCGGGGAGCCGCATTCTTTGACCCCGCGCAGAAAGAACCGGGGCTTCCGGTAGTCGTGTACGGCTTTGCAAGCCACAACGCGTGGATGCTTGGCCTTGCAGATACTGCTCGCAGCCGCATGGAAAAGCAGCTCGCCTCCGCCTTCGAGGTCCACAGTCCCTTTCAAATCGCGTTCGCCCAGTTCGTTGCGGCGATGCTCAAGCTCCAACTCAGGGAACACGAGGCGGCAAAGCGGCTTGCGGAAGACTCAATTGGCTTGTCAGTCCAGAACGGCTTCCCCGTGATCGGCGACCTTTCCAGGATGGTGCTGGGCCGTGCTTGCGCAAGCTTGGGACGGGCCGCCGAGGGCGCTTTGCTTATCCGCGAGGCTATTGATGCGCTGCCACAAACGGATCGCAACGGAATGACAGCCTTCCTCAGTTGGCTCGCGGAGGCAGAAGCGCTTAACGGCGCACTCACAGATGCGCTTGCGACGATTGAGCGGGCCTTGGAAGCAAACCCCATGGAGCGTACGTGGGCCTGCGACGCTCTCCAAGTTTGCGGGGAATTGCGGAATAAGGTGGGGCAGACGGCAGAAGCCGAAGCTGATTTCCGTGCGGTAATCGCACAAGCCCGCGAGATCGGAGCGCGCGCCCTGGAACTGCGTGCTGCTACCAGCCTCGCGCGACTCCTTCGCGGCACCGGCCATCGCCAAGAAGCACGCACGATACTCGCCGACGTC
>JAFAHS010000094.1 GCA_019237115.1 Deltaproteobacteria bacterium | reverse complement strand
CATCATCGGCAAGCTGGTACAGCGCAAATTTCAGCGAAGACGATCCGCAATTGATACAGAGAATTACCTGCGACGTACTCACAGTAGCCCGCTTTTATTCCGTGCCTCCCCGCTGCCATCCTCGGTGGGGCCCGGTCCCGCAAAGTTCAAAATTCGTGAAGCGTTATCGCATGTATCGCCCGGTGGAAACTGACTCTCCTTCCGGGCTTTTACGCCACAGCCCCCACTTCCAGTCGCGAATGTCCGGTAAGTCTTCACATAGCCCTTGATGTACTCCCTATGTTCCACCAGCTTGGCGCGCATCATTGATCACCTTTCCTCCGCGTCTGACAGTACCGGCATAAGAGGTCCTCCCCAGCATCGGCGTTATCAGATGGACTAGGCCGCTATTGTTACGATGCTATTGAGTTTTTACGGCTGGTTGCCAGTGTCAAATCGGTTAAATCGTTGTCCTGCCGACACCCGAGTGGCGAGAGCGCGGCAGCGCTCGGTGTTCGCGGTCATGCCCTGAAGGCAGCGCTCGACCAAAAGCACCAATGCCCGCTGTAGCATCGAAATCATGTCGAACAGGTTGGTCACCGCCGCCGCGCCGAAGATATTGAGATTGAGTTCGCCGCGCTCCACCGCGAGACGAGCCGATCGCTCGCACCCCAGCACCTGAAAGCAGCACTGCAGGATGGTTTCGGGAACCGAGGGATTTATCTTACCGGGAAAGAACGAGGAACCTTCCTGCACCGCTGGCAGGGTCAGTTCACCAAACCCGCCGTCCGGACCCGAGGACAGCAGACGAAGATCCGCCGCGATTTTGATCAAGACCTCGGCCAGTAGTCCAAGCTGGGCGCCAACTTCGCCGAGATCGTCGAGATTCTGCGCTGCATCATATAGATTCGCCCGGGTCCGTAGCGCGATGCCGGTAATTTCGCGAGCGTGGCGCACGACTCGCGCGCGATAGGCCGTCGGCGCGCCGCGTCCCGAACCGATCGCAGTTCCGCCGAGATTAATCCGTCGTAGGGACCCAATGCTGTGCCCGAGCTCGCGGGCGCGGCGTCTTATCGCCTGCGCCTGTCCGCCAAAGAATTCTCCCAGCGAGGTCGCTTCGGCGTCGCGCAGGCAGGTGCGCGCCAGGGTCATTACCGCCGCAAAATCGCGCGAGCTGGTGTCGAGGGCCGCGGCGCAGGCCTCCAGCGCACTTTCCAGACCGTGCCACATCTGCACCAGCGCGATTCGTGCCGCCGAGTGGCAGACTTCCGAGGTCGACTGCGATGCGTTCACGTGGGTCTTGGGATGTACCGTCGGGTCGTCGGCGCGGCGCTCGCCCAGCAACTGGTTGGCCAGATTCGCAATCACCTCGTTGACGTTCATGTTGACGGCGATTTCGCCACCACCACCAAGCATGTCCACCGGAAACTGCTCCGCATGTTCGCCGCGAATCAGCGCATCACACGCATACTCGATAGCGCGGGCGACCCGGGCCGGGAGCACGGCGGCATCGCGATTGGCGCGGGCTGCGGCTTTCTTCACCATGGCGAGCGCGCCGACGTACACGGGATAGTCGCCGAGCTTGCGACCAGAAAAGCTCAGGGTGTTCAGCGAGCGTACCGTGTGGATGCCATAGAGCGCCTGGGCAGGCACCTCGAGCTCGCCCAGCAGATCGCGTTCGCGGCGGGTCCCCGCGGCGGGGCGGCGCCTACGCCGTTCGCCCATACCGCGCCATCTGCAGAATCTTGCTGCTCCGCGTGCCCGGCTTGGTGTCATAGGCTAGCAGCGCAACCAGACGGGTAGTGTCGCCATGAATCGGGGTGACGCGATGTATCGAATTGCGGCCTTCGAACAGCAGCAGCGTGCCCGGCTGCATCGGCACCCGAACGATGCTGTCCGGGGAACCCTCGAAAAGACGTTTCACCCGCGGATAGTTCTCGTCGGTCGCGCTGCGGATCAGCGGCACATATTCAAAATCACCGCCGCGCTCGGAGGCGCGCAGTGCAATCGAGGTCACGAAGTCGGTCTGGTCGTAATGCCAGTGGAGCCGTTCGCTCTCGCCCATCACCGCCAAGTTCAGCGCGCCCATGGGATCGGCGTACCGATACAGACGGTCCTTGGCGAGTGCGGACGCTATGAAGTCCATCAATCCGTCCCATTCGTAGAGACGGCGAAGCGCGGAGTGCGCCGGAAACTGGTCGTAGGCGATCACACCCACAGAGGTCTGATCGAAGAAGCGGCGCGGATGATCGGCCGGCCACGACTGGTCCGGGACCTCCAGGTAGGCGGTCCCGGTGACGACGCTGTGATAGGCAAGTGAAGAAAGCGCGTCCCCCTCTTGCACCAGCCTCGCGACCCCGTCGCCGGTGAGAAATTCGGGCAGCTCGCAAGCCCCGGTCTCATCGAGTTGTCGCCGGCATTGGCGCGCGAGCTGGCCTGCCGCCTCGGACGACAGATCGTAGATCGGGTAACGGTGAAGATTGACCAGTTCGGACGGCGAGAAGTGCTCTGACATCTGCGACTCTCCGCTGCCGACGATACGACTGCGGGTGGTCCAAGGGAAGAACAGGGAGCGCAGGGGAGGCCAGGTGCCCGGGTTCGCGACTAAGGTGGGGGAGCGGGGTGCTGTTGGGTGAGACAATGCACCGCACCCAACCCCCAAACCAGTTCGGTCGCCGGAATGCCAACCACGCGTCGGCCCGCGAACAGACGCGACAGAGTCGCGGTCGCGACCGCATCCGCAGGACAGTCAAAGGTCGGCATGACGACTGCGCCGTTCGCAATGTAGAAGTTGGCGTAAGATGCGGGCAGGCGGGTGCCCTCGTACACCAGTGCCGGTGGCATCGGCAGGGTTTCGATCTTAAGGGCTGCGCCGCGCTCGTCCCGCATGGTACGCAGGCGTGCGAGGTTGTCCTGAAGCACCCGATAGTTCACGTCCGCGGGATCTTCCTCGACCACGGTGACGACTGTATCGTGCGCGACAAAACGCGCCAGATCATCTACATGACCATCGGTGTCGTCGCCCGCTATTCCGTCGCCCAGCCACAAGATATTGGTCGCGCCAAGGTAACTCGTCAGGTAGTCCTCGATCTGCTCGCGGCTGAGATGCGGATTGCGGTTGCGATTTAAGAGGCACGACTCGGTAGTCATGAGGGTGCCCATACCATTGGGGTCGATCGAACCGCCCTCCAGGACTATGCCGGGTTCGATTGTCTCAAAATGGTAGCGGTCGCCCAGTTTGCGCGGCACCACATCGTCGAGATCGAAGGGGCCATACTTTTCACCCCAGGAATTGAATTTCCAGTCCAGCGCGAATTGTCCGGTACCGGGTCCGTGGCGCGCGGTTCGGTTCACGAAAATGGGACCGTGATCCCGGATCCACGAATCGTTGGTGTCTAGATGAAACAGATCGATGCGTGCCATGACCGCCTCGTCGCTGGCGGCCTTGCGGATCATTGCACGAGCGGTTTCGATAACGTCGGGGTGTTTGATCAGTACGCGTAGTGGTTCGCCAGCGGCGATCGCCGCGGCCATCTTCGCGAACACGCCCGGAATGGGGTCGAAGTTTCCGGGCCAGGTGTCGAGATTATGCGGCCACACGATGTAGGTCGCCAGATGCGGTTCCCACTCCGCCGGCATTCGATAGCCGGCCAAGCGCTGGCGATGGTCGTCGAGAATTGGCGACACTTTCAGGAGCGGAAGCGGCGGGTGAGATCACCGTACGCATCGATGCGCCGATCCCTTAAGAACGGCCAGTTCCGACGCGTGCGTTCGATTTTCCCGAGGTCGCATTCGACCACCAGAGTTTCCTCGCGGCCGGTGCCCGCGCTCGCCACGATCTCCCCGAAGGGATCGACCACGAACGACGATCCCCAAAACTCCAGATCGTCCTCGACCCCGGTGCGATTCACCACCGCGACATAGACGCCGTTGGCGATCGCATGCGACCGCTGAATGGTCTTCCAGGCCTCGAGCATCTTGACCCGATCGTGGGGGGTCTCGCCGTGCCACCATCCGATCGCGGTCGGGTAAAACAGTACTTGCGCGCCCGCCATCGCGGTGAGCCTCGCGGCTTCGGGAAACCACTGATCCCAGCAAACGAGCACCCCCATTGTCCCGTATGCCGTCGGATGCGCGACGAAGTCGAGATCGCCGGGAGTGAAGTAGAATTTTTCGTAGTAACGCGGGTCGTCGGGGATGTGCATCTTGCGGTAACGACCGATGAGGTCCCCGTTGGAGCCGATGACGACGGCGGTGTTGTGATACACGCCCGCGGCGCGCCGTTCGAACAGCGACGCGACGACCACGACCTTGCGGGCGGCGGCGATTTTACCAAGCGCGGCGGTCGACGGTCCGGGAATCGGCTCCGCCAGATCGAAGAACTTCGGATCCTCAACCTGGCACGGATACTGGGAGCGAAACAGCTCCTGCAGGCACACCACCTGCGCGCCGCGCCGCGCCGCGTCCTCGATCTGCGTGATCGCCTTGTCGAGATTGCGGGAGGGCTCGAGCGCGCAGCTCATCTGCACCAACCCGAGCGTAAGCCTGTCGCGCGCGTCAGTCATCGTTCTGATCCTTGATAGCAATCGCGTACGCACCATGCCACCGCATCGCGAAACTCGCCTGCAACAATGTGCTGCGCGGTCGAGAGAAGGCACGGTGGCAATGCCAAAGAGGACCGCGCGCGGCCCGGCCTGCCGCGAGAGATTGCATGAAGGGCGATGTGATAATCTAATAGGGCGGTGTTTGGGAAACCGCCGCCCGGATTCTAGTCGCATCTGAGCTGCCCGCCGCTGATAGCCGGGTCCTGCGCAAGGGAAGGCCGCGAACCCCGCCAGGTCCGGAAGGAAGCAACGGTACCGGCTGTATCCCTGTGCCGCAGGGGTGCCTGGCTATCATTCGACGGGCAGCGTTGAAAGAGATCATTCGATGGCCGAAACTTCGCCTCCGCATCTGGTCCTGGCACGCAAATGGCGTCCTGACCGCTTTACCGAGCTGGTCGGGCAGGAACACGTGACTCGCACGCTGAGCGAGGCACTGAGGCGCGGCCGCATCGCGCACGCTTTCCTGTTTACGGGAATTCGCGGGGTCGGCAAGACCACCGCGGCGCGCATCCTGGCCCGCTGCCTCAACTGCGAGCGTGGTCCCACCCCGGAGCCGTGCGGCGAATGCGTCGCGTGCCGTGAGATCAGGGCCGGCAGCGCGCTGGACGTCAGCGAGATCGACGGCGCGACCTATCGCAAAATTGACGACGCGCGCTCCATAATCGAAAACCTGAGCTATCGGCCTGCGCGGGATCGCTTCAAGATTTACATTATCGACGAAGCCCATCAGCTTACCGATCAGGCTTTCAACGCCCTGCTCAAGACGCTCGAAGAACCGCCTGCGCACGTAAAATTCATCCTCGCGACAACCGAAGCGCAGAAAATGCCCGAGACGATTCTCTCGCGTCTTCAGCGCTACGACTTCCGGCGGATTCCTTTCACCACCATTTGCGAACGACTGCGCGAGCTGGCCGAGCGCGAGGAAACTCGCGCGGAACCGTCTGCGCTGCGTCTGCTCGCACGCGAGGCGGGGGGAAGCATGCGGGACGCGGAGCGGATGCTGGAAACCGCGATCGCGAGCGCGAGTGACGGTCAGGTCACCGAAGCTGAAGTGGCAATCTCGTTGGGCGTCGCTGCACGTGGGACAGTCTTGAAAATAGTCGAAGCGATCCTGGCCCATTCCGCCGCGCCGGCCCTGCGGATGACGCGGGAGCTTGCTGCGCGCGGAGCAAACCTCGAGTCACTGGGGCGCGACCTTCTCGAGACGCTGCGCAATCTCGCCGTCGCCAAGTTGCCGGCCGATGCCGGACAGACTCCGCTCGATGATCTTCCCGATCACGAGGCGCAGGAACTGCGACGCATCGCCGCGAGTGCATCGAGCCGCGATCTGATGCGGCTGTTCCGCCTGATGGCTGAGGCGCAGGAGGAGATCATCAGCTCGCCCTATCCGGATTTGTTGATCGAAATGGCGGTAGTGAGGATGGCCTCGCTGGTGCCGGTGATGGACGCTGACGAATTGCTGCGCGCGATTGGCGCAGCTGGCAGCGCGCCCGCAGGTGGCCTCGCCTCTTCTTCCTCGGGCGGCGGCGAGGGATCGCGAAGTAGTCCGGGAGAAGTCCTTCCCAGTGCCCGCCGCCTTCCGGTGAAGGGCGAGGTCAAGGCCGATGCTCCCTTGCGCGCGCCGGTCCCGGCGCCCAGCTCCGGTCCCGCGGCCGCGGTTGGATCAGATCTGCCAGCCTTTCGCGACCATATTCGTTCGCGGCGCGCGGCCCTTGCTGGATTCATGGAGCAGGGCGCGCTACTTGCGTTCGAAAACAACACGCTGACGGTCTCTCCTCGCAACGACATCTATGTGCGATATCTGGCAGATAATCGCCAGGTGATCGGCGAACTCGCAGCGGAATTTTTCGGCTGCGCCGTGAAGGTCGAGTTGGCGGGGCCTGGCGCGGCACCCAATCCAGCTGAGGTCTCTGCGACCGCCCCCCAATCGGACCAGTCCTCAAGCGAAGCCGCAACGGCACCGGCGCAGGTTCCTCCGACTAGGACCAGCAGCTCCTCCGCAGACGAGCGCGCGGAGATTTACTCGGACCCCGGTATGCGGCGAATATTCGACGCCTTTGAAGCACGGCTGGTCGAGGTTCGCCCTTCGAAAGGCAGCAGGGAGCAGGGTAACTGAGTTTCCGCAAAGGAGTATCCCATTGGCAGAACTTGATTTCGGCGCGCTGATGAAACAGGCACAGGCCCTTCAGGAAAAGCTCAAAGAGGTTCAGGAGCAGGCCGCGGCCAAGGTGGTCAGCGCCGACGCCGGCGGCGGAATGGTGCGGGCGAGCGTGGACGGCTCGATGCAGGTGCGCAAGATCGAAATCGATCCGGCGGTCTTGGCCTCGAACGATAAAACGATGCTCGAGGACCTGATCGTGGTGGCGGTGAATCTGGCCCTCAAACGCGCCCAGGAAATCGTCGCGCAGGAGATGGGGAAGGTCGGACCGCTGGGCGGAATCAAACTGCCCGGTTTCGGCAGCGACTGAACCGCGCGGGCTGGGATGGCCGAGAATCTCAAACGCAGCGATGGGCTTCCACCCGCGATGACGCGGCTGGTCAAGGAACTTTCGCGGCTGCCCGGAATCGGCGAGAAAACCGCATCGCGGCTCGCCTTCAATCTGCTTAATCGTCCGCGTGAGCAGGTCATCGCGCTGGCGGAGTCCTTGCTCGAGATGAAAGAGCGGGTCGGGCTGTGCGCCGAATGCTTCGGCCTCTCGGACCATCCGCGCTGCCACGTATGCGAAGACCCCGCCCGCGAACGCGAGGTTATCTGCGTGGTGGAAGGCCCCGCCGACCTGATGGCGATAGAGCGGGCGCGCAGTTTCAACGGCGTCTATCACGTGCTGCACGGTGCAATTTCGCCGCTCGATGGCATTGGTCCCGACGACGTCAAGATCAACGAATTGATCGCGCGCGTCAGTCCCCCGGCACAAGTCCGCGAAGTGATAATCGCGACCAACGCCACCGTGGAAGGCGAGGCAACCGCCCTCTACATCGCCCGCGTTCTGAAACCGCTCGAAGTCAAGGCAACGCGCCTGGCCCGCGGATTGCCCGCCGGCGGCGACCTCGAGTACAGCGATTCGGCGACCCTCCAGAGCGCACTAAGCGGCCGGCGCGAGCTGTAACTGCGGAAGGACGCTTTCAACCTCAGCGCATCGCCGATGAAGGCTGGGATTGTGCTGTGCGGGTTTGCCGCAGTGGTGTTGGCTGCCGGGTGCAACTCCAAGCCGCCAGATCCGGTTGAGAAAGGCAGGATGGTGTACATTACCAACTGCGCGGTGTGCCACAATCCCGATCCAAAATTGCCCGGCAGCCAGGGACCTGCAGTCGCCGGATCATCGAAAGTCCTACTTGAGTCGCGACTGCTTCATCTCACCTATCCCCCGGGCTACACGCCGCAGCGAAAAACCCACGCGATGCGAGCATTTCCGCAACTCAAGAATCAGATCGGCGACTTGTACGCCTTTCTGGCCGTTGCGAAGCAGCAGCCCGATCCCACTGAGTCCACTCCGAAGGACTCCCTTTCCCAACATTAGACAAATTTGTGAGGTAGGATCGCAGAGAAACTCACAGGGAGCTCTCCCTGCAAGGGGTAAAACACGCGATCGAAGATCTCCAGGGCTGGAAACAAAACTGAATCTAAAGTAGCAGAGCTTATAATGGTCGGCTTACATCACCAGCCCGCAATCGTGCGGTCGTAGTTGAAGCCCATGGCGATGCTTGGTCTTTTCTTGTGTAGCAGCGCAGGGGGCGCGTAAGATGGTCATTGCCTAGTTAGTCGCGGTTTTCGGTCTCCAGCCAACGACGACGTCGTTGCTTAATCTCCGCTGCGCCCCGCCACAGACGACTGGCGCCTGGTGGAGAAAGGATTACTCACATGGCCTTTGAACTGCCCCAGCTTCCGTACGCGATGGATGCGCTGAAGCCGCATCTGTCTGCCGAAACACTCGAATACCATCACGGGAAACATCATGCCGCCTACGTGACCAACCTGAACAACTTGACTAAGGGCACCCCGAACGAGGGGAAAGCACTCGAGGACATCATCAAGACCGCGCCGAGCGGCGGTCTGTTTAACAATGCGGCGCAGCATTTCAACCACAGCTTCTACTGGAAGAGCCTTGCAGCGAAAGCGGGTGGCGCGCCTAAAGGAGCGATAGCCGACGCGATTAAGTCTGGGTTCGGAAGCTTCGACGAATTCAAAAAGAAGTTCAGCGAGGTGGCAACCACCCACTTCGGCAGCGGCTGGGCGTGGCTGGTGCGCAAACCGGACGGGTCGCTTGCGATTGAAGCGACTCATGATGCGGGTACCCCGCTGACCGGTGGCAACAAACCGATCCTGACCTGCGATGTGTGGGAACACGCGTACTACATCGACTATCGCAACGCGCGTCCACGCTACGTCGAAGCATTCTGGAACCTGGTCAACTGGGAATTCGCCAGCGACAACCTCGCCTAGCGGAGTGACCAGTCGCTAGATTGCGCGGCTTCGCACTCCGAAAATCGTGGTGATCGGCGATCTTCGTGCGCTTCTCTTTTCCGAGCGGGTGGCATTAAGATCCGCGGCATGGAAAAGCTTGAAGGCAAGGTCGCGATCATCACCGGCGGCACGGGTGCTCTCGGCCGTGCTGCAGTCGACAATTTTCTCACGGCTGGTGCACGAGTGGCGGTGCCCTGGATCGTCGAAGCGGAAGTTCCGCTGTTGCGCGAGCGGCTCAGCAATCGCTTTCCTAACGATCAGCTGATGCTCGCGCGCGTCAACATCGGCGACGAGGCTGAAGCCGCCCGGTTTGTCGAAGGCGTCGCCAAACGTTTCGGTCGAATCGATATCCTTACCAACCTGGTAGGTGGCTTTTGGGGTGGAAAGCCGATAAGCGAGACTACCGCCGCCGAATGGCAGGCAATGTTTGACCTGAATCTCAAACCGACGTTCCTGATGTGCCGCGCAGTCGCGCCCCTGATGCAGAAGAACAAATACGGCAGAATTGTTTCGGTTACCTCGCGCAGCGGTCTCACCGGCGCCGGCGATTTTGCAGCCTATGCGGTGGCGAAGGGCGCCATTGCGACCTTCACCTCATCGCTGGCCGAGGAACTACTGGCGGACAATGTGCTGGTGAATGCGATTGCGCCCAGCACAATTGATACTGAAGCCAACCGCAAGGCGATGCCAAAAGCGAAGCACGAAAACTGGGTTAAGCCGGAAGACATAGCCGCGACTCTCGCGTACCTGTGCTCCGAAGATTGTCGCGTAACTTCCGGTGCAGTGGTGCCCGTGTACGGTCGCGCATAGCCACGAGAAAACCTCGATTCGCAAGCTATCTTTCGAGGTCTAGGCGAATCTCGAAATCCGCACTTCCGCCGTTTTTCTGAGCTTCCGACGGAGCTAAGAAAATCGACTGAACGAGACCGCGCCACAATCTGGCCTATACCTATAGAACCAGGGGGTCAGCATGAACCCGCGCCGTGGACCGGTACTACCGAAGTGCCACGTTCTCGGATCGCCGGCGACGGTAAGCCGAGCGAGCAGGTTCGAGCGGGGGGAGAACCATCGCGATCGACACTTGGTCACCTCTGCGGATTAAAAGTCGCGCCGCCCAATCTTCGGTCCGGACCGAAAAGTTCCGCGGGTCGTCCTTCTGAGGGGCGAGGGGTATCGGTCAAGTGCGAATGCCACCATACCGAGGTCGGGGTCATCTCGCCTCCGATCTGACCCCGAGTTGGTTGGACAGGTTCTTGACTCGCCTATGGTGACGCCCACGATTGAGCCCCCATCCTGAGCCGCACGGCCTGCGTGTGAAATTTATCAATGCGCTGCGTCTTTGGGGCTATTTTTTCCTACAAACCGCGTCGCTCAGAAGTAATATTCCCTGCCGGTCGGAACCTTGAATGATTGCGGCGATTCAGCTCCGTGCCACAACGGATCGTGGGGCATTGCTTACGGCTGGGACGTTGAACTGGGCTGACATCCTGCAGCCCCGGCAAACGCCACCAACGCAAAGCACGCCAAAGGGGGATCCTGGTGATGAGAGAATAGAAGCAAAGGCGCAGAAATCCGAACTAGACATGGGCCGTCAGACCGGCGAATCGATTGGCAGACTTCGCTGAGGTTCTGTGAAGAGGATGGCTCGCGTACAGGGACGTTAAGTCTGGACGATCCTCAAACAACCGCTCAGTTGGCTAAGCGAATCGGGTGAATTGGCGTGCTGCTTACAATTACGGAAAAAGAGCGAATCCCTCCTGGAGCCGGCGAAGAATACAGTACAACTCAAGACCTCTTGAGCTGGATGAGCGATCGGTTTCGGCGATATGGAGATATCTATCGGGCTGTCATTTACGGTGCCAATGTTTATGTTTCCAGAGATCCACAACACGCGGAGCACGTGTTGCGCGAAAACTGGCAGTGCTACACGAAAGGACTCTTCTCCAAGCGGGTTGCGATTCTTCTCGGCAATGGTCTGATGTCGAGTGAAGGAACGTTGTGGAAGAACCAAAGGCGGATGATTCAGCCGGCCTTCCATCGGAACGTAGTCGCAGGTCTCACTAAAGTCATTGCGTCCTCCAACCGCTCGTTGCTCAAGAAGTGGAAGGAAGCGGCACTCCAGCACATCCAGGTGAACGTAACGCGCGACATAAGTTCGATGATCCTAGAAGTCACGCTCGCGGCTATTTTCGGCAACGACTATCAGCAGGTTGCGGAGCATTTTAACGTTCTGTCGGAGGAACCAACGCGTGACCTGAAGTTCGCACAAGCATTCAGATCCTTGCAAAAGATCGTGTTCCTTATTGCAGCGGAAAGACGCAAGAAAAACCCAGAGTCGAACGATCTATTGAGCAAGCTAATGACGGCACGGGACCTTAGTGGCCAGCCGATGCGAGATCCTCAACTGGTGAATGAAATCAAGACTCTAATCGTCGCCGGTCACGAAACCACTGCCAGTACCTTGAATTGGGTTTGGTATTTGCTGTCGCGTAACCCCGAAGCTCAGGACAGACTGTGGGAGGAAGTGGACGAAAGAACTCCCGGAGATGCTACCGATCTCGATCGTCTGGACGAGTATCCGTTTGCGCGCGAGGTCATTGAGGAAACCATGAGGCTGTTTCCACCGGGTTGGTTAGTGACGCGCAAAGCCTTAAGCGATGATCAGCTCGGCGAGTTTTTCGTGCCAGCGGGAACCGAGATCTACATACCGCTCTACTTCATCCAGAGGAATCCGAAGCTCTGGGAAGATCCGGATCGTTTCGATCCCGATAGGTTTACTCCCGAGCGTTCGAAGAACCGACACCCGTTTGCAATGCTGCCGTTTTCGGCGGGCCCAAGACGCTGTATCGGTGAGTCTCTTGCTCGGGTCGAAATGCTGATGCACGTAGTAACAATCGCGAAAGGTCTCCGCCTGAGGTTCGTCGGGAGGGCGCCGGAGCTCGATCCTGCGGTAAATTTGCGCAACAAGCATGATTTCCTTATGGAGCCAGAGGTCAGGTCGGAACCCGCTGCTGATTTGATTTCGGAATGTCAAGCTTGCATAGATCGCCCCAGTGCGGGGCACCCGTCCGGGGACTAGTGCTTCGACTCATGCGTTGCAATTCGTTGATAGTGGAACACGCGCCGAGCGTCGGCGGTGGAGAAGCGCCAGTCGATTTTGAGTTTGGTGCGATTCGCCCACCGGTTCCAGGCCTTGGTGCGCTCGCGCAGTTCAGTAAGCGACGCCACCCGCTGCCGTCCCAGGCATTGTCGCGACCACAGACTGGCTTCCAGTTCCGCCGGATTAAGCCAGCTACCGTGCTTGGAGGGTGTGGTGTACCGCGGATCGCCTCCACAGCCGGTGTCCTGCTTGCGCACCTAAGCTGGTGGTGAGCGACTTATCCCGATGGGTGCTGAGATTATCCAGCACCAGATGAATGGTGCGCGCCGCGGGATAACTGTGCGCCATCCGTTTAAGTGCTCGCGCGAACTGCGCCGCAGTACGATTTTTCGTGGCGTGGGTCTGATGGCGACCGGTTTTGAGCTCGACCATGCAGAACACATTGGCTGCCGCAGAGCGCCTACCCGTAGTCGCGGCGCGCAGGCCGGCCGGGCGCCATCGCGGTGGCCGGCCGCAGCGAGTCCACCAACTGCACCGGCCGTTCGTCCAGCGCCACCACCGGCGCATGTTTATCCAACGGTCGCTTCAGCACATCCAGCACCTTCTCCATCCGCTGCAGGTACTCTTGGTCCAGCGTCGGCACGCACCACATTTTTTTCCCGCCACGGCTTCAGCGCGTGGTTTACAAACAGACGACGGATGGTCTCCCGCCCGACCGTGCCGACCACCCCGCGGCGCTGGGCTTCCTGCGCCGTCAGCACGATGGTCCAGCGCGCGTGTCCGGGTGGCGGTGGGCCACA
>JAFAHS010000454.1 GCA_019237115.1 Deltaproteobacteria bacterium | reverse complement strand
TGCAGGAGCGCAGTGAACTTCATCCTCCTATCTCTGGCTGCCGCCAGACGTACCCGCTCCAGCGCACTAGGCGCGCCTTCCCGGCCCTGGGTCCGGGGCGCGTTTTGCTGGGGCGGATTCCCTTTGGCCGGTCCCCTTCCCTCCATCACCTCCGCCGCCGGTTGCCCGGCATTGTTCGGCGACTTCAGCGGTACTTCGGGACCGTCCGACTTCCTGCGCTCGTTCATCGTCGGCGTGTGTCCTTGGACTTCCCGACACGTCCCTCCGCTCCATCAGCGGTGGGTGAGCACAGGACCTCCCGGTTCTCGTGCGAGATGTTTCCGTACGTGCACGGGGTCTCTGACCACGCGGGACCCGAACGCATCTCGCGATATCGATGCGCCCGGTGCTGCCTTCCGCATCTCCTCACGGCGTCGGCGTCCCGAAGCAAGATTCTTTCGCGGCTGAATACCCGGCCCGCACGTACCCCTGTCAACGCTTCGACGCTTCCCTTGCGAGAAGCTCCGCATGACTCGGGGCCATCATGGGTCGCTGGCCCTTCAACGTATGACTCTTTCATTCACAACACCTCGCCGGTTTAGCCCGGCGCACGAGGAGAAGGCAATGAGCGGTTCCAAAAATGCGTCGAAGGTGATCCAGCGCGAGATCCTGCCGATTCCCGACTCGTCGTATACCGGATTCGTCGCATACGATGCGAAAGATGCAGATTCCAAGTTCGCTCCGATCGAGGAATTGCGTCCGCCACAAGGCGCGCCGAACGTGTTGATCGCGCTGCTCGACGACGTAGGGTTCGGCGCGTCGAGCACGTTTGGTGGGCCGTGCCAGACGCCGACAATCGATCGGCTCGCGGCAAGTGGACTGCGCTATACGCGTTTCCACACCGCGCTGTGCTCGCCGACACGCGCAGCGCTACTGAGCGGCCGCAACCATCACATGGTGGGGATGGGAGGAATCACAGAGATTGCGACGTCGGCGCCTGGCTACAACTCACGCCGTCCGAACTCGATGGCGACTATCGCAGAGATTCTTCGACTAAATGGATACTCAACGGCGCAATTCGGCAAGTGCCACGAAGTGCCGGTTTGGGAAGCAAGTCCGGTCGGGCCATTCGATCATTGGCCCACCGGTCAGGGTTCGAGTACTTCTATGGATTTATCGCTGGCGAGACCAATCAATGGTATCCCTCGATTCACGAAGGGACGAAGATTGTCGATCCCCCCGCGACACCCGAAGAGGGGTACCATTTCATGGCCGATATGACCGATCGGGCGATCGATTGGGTGCGCCAACAGCGACTGCTAGCCTCGTCCAAGCCCTTCTTTATGTACTTCGCGCCCGGAGCAACTCATGCACCACATCCCGTTCCGAAGGAGTGGGCGGACAAATGCAAAGGCAAGTTCGACCAAGGTTGGGACAAGCTTCGGGAGGAGACGTTTGCGCGACAGAAACGCCTCGGAGTGATTCCTGAGGAATCCGAGCTTACCAAACGCCACCCTGGGACAGCCAGGTCGCCGAGATGAAACCGGTGTTGGCCCGACAAATGGAAGTCTATGCCGGTTTCTTCGAGTACACCGACCACCATATTGGACGACTGATCAACGCTCTGGAACAGCTACAGGTGTTCGACGATACCCTCATTTTTTCATCGTCGGCGATAATGGGGCATCGGGCGAAGGCACCCTCCAGGGTACCTTCAACGAAATCATCGCATTCAACGCAATGAGCGGGTTTGAGACCGCAGCCTTCCTTACCGCCCGCATCGATAAATTCGGCGGTCCGGAGTCCTATAACCACTACGCGGTCGGATGGGCACATGCGATGGACACGCCTTATCAGTGGACCAAGCAGGTCGCGTCGCACTGGGGCGGAACGCGCAACGGCATGGTCATTCATTGGCCCAAGGGGATCAAGGCCACAGGCGAGATCCGCAACCAGTTTCACCATGTGATCGACGTGGCGCCGACAATCCTTCAAGTGGCGCAGCTTCCCGAGCCGTACATGGTCAATGGGGTAGGTCAAGTCCCGATCCAGGGCGTAAGCATGGCGTACAGCTTCGACGATGCGAAAGCAGCGGAACGCCGCGAGACACAGTATTTCGAGATGGTGGGTAACCGGGGCATCTACCACAAAGGCTGGACCGCGGTGACGCGTCATCGCACGCCGTGGATCCTGACCGGAGAAATGCCACCCTTCGACGACGATGTTTGGGAACTCTACGACACGAACAAGGATTGGTCGCAGGCCCACGACCTCTCGAAGCAGATGCCGGACAAGCTCCACGAGCTGCAGCGCCTTTGGATTATCGAGGCCACCAGGAACGGGGTGTTACCGATGGACGATCGCGGCGCCGAGCGGTTTAACTCCGATCTGGCCGGGCGTCCCGTGCTGGTGCGCGGCAATGCGCAGATACTTGCGAGGGGGATGGGCGGACTGAACGAGAACGGGATCATTAACATCAAGAACAAGAGTCATTCCGTAACGGCTCAACTGAGCGTACCGGACGGAAAACCTTGCGAAGGTGTGATCTTTTCGCAGGGAGGGTTCGGCGGAGGCTGGATTCTTTATGTTAAGGGAGGACAGCTAAGATATTGCTACAACCTCGCCGGGCTGGAGAAGTACGTCGTCTCGTCAACGCAACAGATTGCGAGCGGCGAGCATCAAGTGCGAATGGAGTTCGCGTACGACGGAGGCGGACTAGCAAAAGGAGGAACCGTAAGACTCTACATTGACGGCAACGCAGTGGGTTCCGGACGCGTCGAGAGAACCCTGGCGATGGCCTTCTCGCTTGATGAAACATCCGACGTTGGCTTAAAGCGCGGCTCGCCGATAGCGCCTGATGTGCCCACTGAGAACAATGCGTTTACCGGTACGGTCCAGGTGGTGGTGATTGAGACCGCAGTCAAAGACGAAGTGAGCCATCTCATCTCGCGAGAAGATCTCCTGAACATCCTAATGGCTCGGCAGTAGCGCCCGTCCTGCCTCGGATTCAGCCGGACGACCTTCCGAATGGCGAATGCAAGTCTCGCAGAGAGCGAGAAGTATTGGTGCATCCTGTGTACCGGGACAATGGCGCATTTTAAACAAGCGCGGCTCGGAGCGGAGTAGCGCTCGCTCGGTTTGGCTGATCGTAAATTCATAAGAATTTCGACCAAGAGGGGAAAATATCTGGGCCCAAAACCCCTGGCAGGCAGGCGCTAGTACTGCCGTGGGTATCGCTGCTGGCCTTCGTTCGCTATGCGAACGGCCCTATCGATGTATGCGTAAGATCTATGTCAAGGATACCAGTGCAATTCGGAGTTCGCTGTATACGTTTTTGTGACCGGAATTCTCGGGATCGGCCAATTTTTCGGTACGGTCCTTGCCGAAAAACCCAAGGATTTCTTTTCCTGTTTTGGCAGTCTGAGAGAGGCTTTAGGTTTTGAAGTCCAGCGGAACTCTCTAACCGCTAAGACTTTTGAATTGAAACCACGTTGCGGCTTGATTTCTATTTTGGACGCCCCGCGACGAAAGCCACTGCTTCCCCGAAGGAAACCAGGCCGCAGAAAAATCGGATATCATGGTAGGAAGCGGTCTCGATGTTATCGTGGTTGTCGGTCGTGACTACATAGAGTATATTGTGGTCTCATGACCGCATCTGTGCGCGAGTTGAAGTCAAAGTTGTCGCGCTATCTGAAGCGAGCCGCGGCGGGTGAGGAGGTTACGGTGACCTCGCGCGGACGGCCGATCGCGCGGCTTGTATGGGTCACACCCCAGGGAAATCAGCACCCGGGCGAGGCTGAGGTCCGGCGGCTTCTCGCGGCCATACCTGGGATAATCCTGCCAACCGGACCGAAGCCGCGTGGCTCGAAGCACCCGATGCGCATCCGGAAAGGCGAGAAGAGGCTTTCCGAGATCGTCCTCGGGGATCGCCGTTGATCCTCTATCTCGACACCTCAGCCATCGTAAAGCTCTACGCTGCTGAAACGGGCAGGGCCCAGACGAAACGATTGGTCGCCGCGGCAAAGCAGGTGGCAAGTGCCGTAGTCGCCTATGCCGAAACGCGGGCGGCGCTGGCCCGTAAGTACCGCATGCGGCAGATAAGCGAAGAAGAGTTCAGCAGGTACAAGAATGAGTTCGAGGCTGATTGGACGGGGTTCCTCCGACTGGCGGTAGACGCGCAGCTGGCGAGAGCGGCAGGCGAATTCGCGGAAAGATTCGGTCTCCGGGCCTACGACTCACTCCATCTCGCGAGCGCGGCCCACCTGCTCAGCGAAACGAGATCACCGATATCGTTCGCCAGCTTTGATTCCTCCCTCAATACCGCGGCTTCAGGAATCGGGCTGACGGTTCCGACGGGTTGATTCGGGCCCCAGAGACTGTGTGGACTTTTGTGGGGACTCTTCGTCATTTCCGGTATCAATCGGTAATGGGCGAGGATCGGCCGAAAA
>JAFAHS010000088.1 GCA_019237115.1 Deltaproteobacteria bacterium | reverse complement strand
ACCGCGACATGGCCCAGGGACACCGCGAGCACGATAAGCAGCGCGGCCGCGCGCCATCGTTGGTCGCGCAGTTCCCAAATCCCGATTCCCACCAGGATAAAGAACGGGACGAAGCAGGAGAGCGCGTAGCGCTCCACGAACAGCGGCCTCATGGCGTACGACACCAGCACCATCAGGACCGTTGGCGCCCACATCCAGAGCAATCCGAAGCGGATCACGTCGGGTCGGTGACCGCACCCGCGCCATGCACCGTAGGCTGCGGCCAGCGCCAGAACCGGAAAGGCAAAAGTACCGGTCGCTTTGTTGAAAAGCGCGATCGGCTCCCAGATGGGCGGAAGTTCGATCCAGGTTATCGCGCCGTGCTCGACCGCGTTGGTGGCGCCGCGAAGTGCCGGCATCGCGAGTGCGAAAAATGTAAGGCCCGCCAGCGCGAGCGCTGCCAGCAGCGACCAGGCCCGGCGTGATTCCGGATTCTGCAGGCGCACTCCGGAGCGCATCAGCACGTACAACAGCCACAAGCCCTCCGTGGCAGGAATCAGCGCAGCGGCAAAATTGGCAGCGATCGCGACGATCGCGAACAACGCGGCGCCCAGGTAGCTGGTGAGCCCGCCCCGGCGGCTCGCGCGGACAAAAAACCCCACCTGCAGCAGGGTCGCCGCGAGCATGACCGGATACATGCGCGCCTCGCGCGCATACTTGACGGTGACCAGGTTGGCCGCGTACACCACCGTGCCGAGCGCAGCGATCATGAGCGCCTCGTCGCGAGCGGCCGAGCCGACTTCCTCGGAGTCTGGCGGTGGTGGACGGTTCAGTTCCCATGCGATCCAGAACACGATCAGGATCGAAAGCGTGCCGAGCGCGGCGGACAGCCACCGTTGCGCGACGATGCGGTCGCCGAACAGCGCCATCCACCCATGCAGGGCAAGCTCGTGCACCGCCAGCTTGCCCGGATTAAGCCGCGCCTGCAGCGTGATCACGCCGCGCAGCGAAGGCGCCGCGGCCGCGGCCCACGAAGCGCCCTCGTCATCCGACATTTCCAGCCGCCCGAGGTCCGAGAAGCGGAGGTAACCGCCAAGCGCAATTGCGATGAGCAGCAGGAGAAGCGTGACGCGTCGCATCGAAAAAAGAGAATACCGATTACTGCCGGAGTTTCGACACCAGGTTATCGCCGGTGGCTGGATCCGACGCTAAGCTTCCGAGTTGAAGAGCCTCAATCGAACAAGCGGGGGTGACCCATGCCAATCAAGCGCATCGAGACGACCGTGTATTTCGTGAAAGACTGGGACTCCGCGGTAAGCTTCTATCGGGACCTGCTAGGGCTCAAGCCCGTGGTGATCGTGCCCCCGGTCTGGGCGCACTTTGAGGCGCCGGGCGGCGGACGGATCGCGCTTCACCTTCAACCGCCGAACGGCAACGAGCCGGCTCACGTTTCGGTGGACGTTGGCGACATCGGCTGTTTTGTCGACGAGCTTCGGGCTCGGGGCGTGAAGATAATTGAACCGGTAACCAAGCAAGCTTTTGGAGACTCTGCTCTAATCGCGGACCTTCTGGCAACGTTGTCTCGCTGGTAGATTTGTCCACCTCAAAAATGCCTCACGACTAGCCAAGGTGGACGGCACCTCCGATGGTCGAAATTCGCGCGGAGTTGAAGCAACCGCAGGCGGCAAACCCCCATCCGTCGCGCCATTGCGGGATTCAGACGGCATTTGCGCCCCGCCCGACCTTGGTCACAAAATGCAACTGGTTCAGTGAGAAAAGGTGAAGTGATGCCGATGGAAGATTTCTTTGCGCTGCTCAAAAAACATCTCTCCGAAAAGGACCTCGCTCGCATGATGGAGTTCACCAACGCGATGCCCCAGGAGCGGCGCGTCGCTTTCATGCGATTTCTTTCCGAGCGCGAGACGCACGCGCCCGCGGTGGGTGCTGACGCCCCCGACTTTGAGCTGCCAAAGCTTGGCGACAGCGAAAGAGTGCGGCTTTCCGGGTTCCGCGGACACAAACCGGTCGCACTGATTTTCGGCAGCTACACCTGACCTCCCTTTCGTGCCCAGGCTGGGCACCTCGAGGCGCTCCATCGTCGCTTTGGCGATCGCGTGGAGTTCTTCGTCGTTTACATCCGCGAGGCGCATCCGACCGATGGCTGGCAGGTGGAGTCGAACGAACGCGAGGGCATCCTTTTCGCGCAGCCGACCTCGTACGGCGAGCGCGCCGAGGTCGCGCGCGTCTGCTCACTTAAGCTCGAGCTTTCTGTTCCGACGCTGGTCGACGACATGGATAATTCGACCGATCTCAAATACTACGCCTTGCCCGACCGGCTTTACCTGATCGGCCGCGACGGACGGATCGCATACCGCGGAGGTCCTGGTCCGTTTGGGTTCGTCGCTGCCGAGCTGGAGGAAGCCATCGAAAAGTATCTCAGCGCAAACGCTAACGCAGGTGCACCGGCGAAATAGACAAGGCCGCTCGCAGGCTGCCTACGCTCGCCACGGGGGGACTGAACTCAGAGTCCTTTCTTGAGTTCGGGCGCCGGACGGAATCCCACGGTGCGCGCGGCCGGGATCGTCATCGGCGAGTTGGTCCGCGGATTGTAGCCCGCACGCGCACGCCGCCGGCGCACCGTGAAGGTGCCGAACCCGGGCACCCAAAAGCGCTTGTCGCGTCTGATGGCCCGCGCGATTTGCTCGAAGGCGATGTCTAATGTGTCGCCCACCCGCTTCTTGGGCTGGCGTGCGGACTTGGCCACGATTTCGATCAGCTCTGCTTTGGTCATCGACGGCTAGCCTTCCTTTGGGCAATGTGCGCCGTCACACAATGGGGTGATCGTCACGCTAAGGGCAAGACGGGGTCTATGGTTTGTCCACCGCCGGCGTGGAAGGAGGATACCGCCGATCGATCTCCCGCCACAGCAGGCCCCATCGCACCCCCTGATCGCTGACGGTCACTTCTTCGGCGCCGAATCGTTCCATCAAGTGCTCGAGGATGGTCGCTCCTGCGAATAGGACGTCGGCGCGTCCCTCCGGAAGGCCAGGCAGCTTGCGCCGCTCGACCAGCGGCAGCGAGCGAAGCAGGCCCATCACCCGGCCGACCTCGGTCCGCGCCAGGCGATGTCCGTGGACCAGGCCCGAGTCATAGCTATGCAGGCCCAGCGCGACGGCACAGAGCGTTGTCACCGTGCCAGCAATACCGACCAGGCGCGCGGGGCGAAAGCGCCATCCCAGGCTGTCCAGTGCGCCCTCGATCGTGGCGCGCAGCGACGCCGCATCTGCATCCGAAGGAGGGTCGCTGTGAACGCAACGCTCGGTGAGTCGGACCGATCCTATCTGCAGGCTCACCAGCTCAAGCTCGGTGCCAGGTTCGGCCCGAATCAGTTCGGTCGATCCTCCGCCGATATCGACGATGAGAAGCCGGAGCGACGGATCGAGACCAAGGCCATGAACCACGGCCAGATGTGACAGCGCGGCCTCTTCGGCGCCCGGGATTATTTGCAACTCGATGCCAGCGCGTTCCCTGACCCGCGCAATGAACTCCGATCCGTCGGCGGCATCACGCAACGCAGCGGTTGCGGCCGCGGCGATGCGCTCGACGCCCAATCCTGCGGCGGTTTCGGCAAACTCCCGGAGGGTGGCGAGGGTTAACGCCGACGAATCGGGATCGAGCCGACCGTTCTTATCGACCCCGCGACCCAGCCGCGTGATGCGGGAGAGCTCGGAGAGGATTCGCGGCTGCCGACGCTCGTCGACCTCGGCGGCCAGCATCAGGACGGTGTTCGAGCCGACGTCGAAGGTTGCGAGCTTCATCGCGGATCGCCAGGGGCGGCGGCTTCCGGCGCACAAGCGGAGGCCGCGGGCTCGACCTGATTGACCGCGATCCATTCGTCGATAGCGCGCAGCGCTCGCTCACCCATTGCGATCTTCTTCTGGCGCCCGCGCAGCCGTCCCGGCAGCTCGGGCATGAGGCCGTAGTTCGCGTTCATCGGCTGGAAATTCTTGCGCGATCCATCGGTGATGTAGTCGACCAGAGATCCAAGCGCAGTCTCGGCCGGCGGTCTGACCAGTGGACGCGAGTCGAGCAGTTTTGCAGCGTTGATCGCGGCGAGCAATCCCGCCGCCGCCGATTCGACGTATCCCTCCACCCCCACCATCTGCCCCGCCACAAAAAGGTCGTGGCGCATTTGCAACTGCATGGTCGGTCTGAGCAACCGCGGCGAATCAATAAACGTGTTGCGATGAAGCGAGCCGAGACGCACGAACTCTGCGTGCTCCAGGCCGGGGACCATCCGCAGCACCCGCCGTTGTTCGGGATAGGTCATCTTGGTCTGGAAGCCCACCATATTGTAGAGGCGTCCTTCGCGATCGTCCTGGCGCAGCTGTACCACTGCGAACGGACGTTTGCCCGCGCGCGGGTCGCTCAAGCCCACCGGGCGCATCGGTCCGAAAGCCAGGGTCAGTGGCCCGCGGCGCGCCATCTCTTCGATCGGCATGCAGCCTTCGAAGTAGACCGGCTTCTCGAACGGATGATGCTCGACCTTCTCCGCCAGAAGCAGAGCATCGACAAAGGCGTGATACTGAGCTTCGTTCATTGGACAGTTGATATAGTCGTCACCACCCTTTGCGTAGCGCGACGCGCGGAAGGCGAGGTTCATGTCGATCGTCTCCGCGGTGACGATGGGAGCGATCGCGTCGTAGAAGTAAAGGTTGCGCGGGCCAATGAGCTGATTGAGCGCCTCGCCCAACGCCGCACCGGTGAGCGGACCGCTGGCAATTATGGTGGGGCCGTCGGGAATGGCCGCGACTTCCTCACGCGCGATTTCAACCAGGGGATGCGACTGCAAGGTCGCGGTGATGAAACCCGAGAAGTCCTCGCGATCGACGGCGAGCGCCGCTCCCGCGGGAACCCGTGCACGGTCTGCCGCGAGCATGACCAGAGAACCGAGTCGGCGCATCTCCTGCTTGAGAACGCCAACCGCGGTTTCCATCGACGCGTTGCGCAATGAATTGGAGCAGACCAATTCCGCCAGATTTGCGGTCTGATGCGCCTCGGTCATCCTGAGCGGACGCATCTCGGACAACCGCACCCGCAGACCGCGACGCGCGAGCTGCCAGGCGGCCTCGCTCCCCGCAAGCCCTCCCCCGATAACATTGACGGCCAACCTTTCCACGCGCGTGAGAGACGTCGATGGTGCGCCCTTTCGATCCCGCTGTAAACCGCTGTCGATCCCGCGCCGGGCGATTCGACTAAAGGACAGCAAAGCGGGGTTTCAAGACCGAGACCCTTCGGAGGAAAGATCGATGGAAGCAATCATAAAAGAATCAAGTCTCAAGCAGTTGGCCATTCAGGACCCCGCCTGGAGCGAGGCGATCCGCCTCGAACGATACAGCCTGCTGAATGAAATTCCCGGATTGGCCTTCGGCCTGCTCGCGATTATCTACGTGGTGACTTCGCTGCTGGCCCTGGCCTAACGAAAGGTCTGACGATGGGTTGCGGGAGCGGTGTCGATCTGGTGCATCCCCGTTCGACTAAGAGATAGCGAGGGACGCTTGGGGAAGAGGGAATCATGCGCTTCTGCGTAGTTTTGGTGGCGGTGTCGTGCACCCTTAGGCGTCGCCTCGGCCCGGACGCTCGAGACCAAGAGCCGACCGCGGGACGGTGAGCGATGAAGTACATGCTCCTCATTTACGAAAACGAAGCCGAATGGGATGCCCTGACCGAAGCGGAGCAGCAAGCGGAGATGGGCGAATACCTCCGCTTTACCGAGGATATTCGGCGCACCGGGAACCACGAGTCGCAGGTGCCGGCGGCTCCCCTGGCCCCTACTACCACTTCGACCACCGTGCGCGTGAGAAATGGCAGGACGATGCTGACCGACGGACCGTTTGCTGAAACCAAGGAACAGCTCGGCGGCTTCTATATCGTCGAAGCGGCCAACGCCGACGAAGCAATCGCGCTGGCGGCTCGCATCCCGGGGGCACGCCGTGGTTCGGTGGAGGTACGCCCCTTTCGCGCGGATCAGGGCTGAGGGAGGGACGATCATGAAGTACGCGATGATCGGAATGGAGCTTCGCGCTGAGATCGGCCACATCCCGCCTGCCGAGCTGGAGCGTCGCATTCGCTGTCATCAACAGGCGCTTAACGACCTGTTACGCGCGCGGGTCATTTCCGGCCGTACCGGGTTGATGTTTGTTTCCGTCGGATTGGGTTCATTTCACGGTGGTGAGGGACGTACCCTGAGCGTGGGCAACCGCGCGGGCAGGCACTTTCGAACGGACGGACCCTTTCCTGAAACCAAGGAAGTGGTGGGCGGCTTTGACATCATCGATTTCGCCTCACGCGAGGAGGCAATCGAATTTGGCAAGGTCAAGAATATGCACGCCACCCATGTAGAGGAAATTCGGCCGATTGGGGAGTTCTGGTGGATTTCCCATTCATCCAGACTCGCCGAAGCCAACCTCTTCATGCTCGGTTCAGTCGAGGGCGGACGCGCGCCCTCCGACCTCTCCCCCGAAGAAAGAAAAAAAATCATCCGCCAGCACCAGGCCGTCGGCGCCGATTACGTAACCCAGCGCAGGATGGTCGACGGAAAGCCCGGGCTCTGGGTCGGCGTGCGGCTGAGTCCGCCCGCCGAGGCAACCACCATTCGGCGAGACACCGGTGTCCCCCGGCTGGTCGACGGTCCCTTCGACGAGACGCGCGAGCAGCTTGGCGGATTCAATCTCGTCGCGTGCGACTCAATCGAGGAAGCCATCGGCTGGGCAGAGAAGCTGACGCCGCGCGACGGTGACACCGTCGAAGTCAGGCCAGCCGATGGCTTCTGGTGGGTCTATCACGAATAGGGCCAGGGAAGTTCAACATTCACGAGCAATGCAAGTCACTTTATCCGGACGGTTGGAGAGAAGGAGAAGACCATGAAGTTCATGCTGCTGATTGTAGGTGGAGACCCCGATCTGCCGCAGCCGAGCGAGGCTCAGATGGGGTCGATGCTGGCGCAGTTCCAGCAAATCGGCGCCGACCTGACCGCGCAGGGCAAGCTGGTTCACTCGGCGCGCCTGCGTCCGAACGCAGAGGCCAAAACCGTTAAGCTTGCCGGCGACGGCAAGCGGGTCATCGTCGATGGTCCCTTTACAGAGACCAAGGAAGCGGTCGGTGGCTACTACCTGGGGGATTTCGTGTCCGAAGCAGAGGCGATCGAATGGGCCAGGCGATTCCCGCCCTTCTTCCATATTGAAGTCCGTCAGGTCTGGGAAATGTAAGGGCGGGTCAGTCGCTTCTCTCAGATTCCAAGAGCATTTGTTTAACGCCGAGCGCGTGGAGTATTCACGATGAAATTCATGCTGTTGATCATGAACGGAGATCCAGAAAACCCGCCGATCAAGGAAACCGACTACCCGGCGATCTTTGCGCAGTTCCAGAAGGTCACCGCCGAGTTGCAGGCGCAGGGCAAGTTTCTGCATTCGGCACGGCTGCGTCCGGAGACGAGGACGGTGCGAGCGGGACGGGATGGAAACCGGACCGTCACCGATGGCCCGTTCCTGGAAACCAAGGAGATGGTCGGCGGTTATTTCATGATCGAATGCCCGTCCGAAGCCGAAGCACTTGAGTGGGCGAAAAAGCTCCCGCCTTTCTTCAACTTCCAGGCGCGCCAGGTCTGGGAGATGTAGTCGGCGGTCTTCCGGGCCACCCGCGGCCTCCCCTCGGTTGCGCCTGCCGCACGATGAGGTAGCCTCATCCGAGCGGCAATATGGAACACGAGGCCTTCGCTAGATTTTATCGGGAAGAGTTCGGGCGAATTCTGGCCAGCGTCATTCGCTCGATCGGAGATTTCGAGCTCGCCGAAGACGCAGTCCAGGAAGCCTTTGCCGCGGCGCTGGAACAGTGGCCGCGAGATGGGATGCCGGATAACCCGCGCGCGTGGATCGTCGGCGTCGCGCGCAACAAGGCCATCGACCGGATGCGCCGGCAATCGCGCTTTGCAGAACGCAGCGATGAAGTCCGCCGGATGATCGAAGCCGAGCACGCCTCGGCGACGCCCCCGATGTCTGATAGCGCCGTGCCCGACGAACGCTTAAGCCTCATCTTTACCTGTTGTCATCCCGCGCTCGCGCAGGAGGCGCAAATCGCGCTGTCGCTACGCACGCTTTGCGGTCTCTCGACCGACGAGATTGCACGCCTGTTTCTGGTGCCGCCCGTTACCATGGCCCAACGGCTGGTGCGCGCCAAACGGAAAATTGCCGCCAGCAAGATTCCCTACGAAACTCCGCCACGGGAACGTCTCGCCGAACGGCTCGACGCGGTCATGACCGTGGTCTACCTGGTTTTCACCGAAGGCTATAGCGCAACCGCGGGCAGCGAGCTGGTGCGCCGCGATCTCGCAGCCGAAGCCATCCGTCTCGGGAGGATTCTGGTCGAACTGATGCCCGGCGAACCGGAGCCGCGCGGCTTGCTCGCGATGATGCTGCTTCACGATGCACGGCGCGACGCGCGGGTTGACCAGAACGGGGAGATGGTGCTGCTCGAAGAGCAGGATCGCACCCGTTGGCATCGCGCGCAGATCGAGGAGGGCCTGCTGCAATCGGCGGCCGCGTTCAACGTTCCGTCTCCCGGGCCTTACGCGATCCAGGGGGCGATCGCGGCGGAACACTCGCGCCCGTCCGCTCCGGCGCAGACCAATTGGCCGCGCATCGCCGAGCTATACGCGCTGCTGCTGGAACAGCGCCCCAACCCTGTGGTGGAGCTCAATCGTGCGGTGGCGATCGCGATGGCGCAAGGTCCCGAAGCGGGGCTCAGGATGGTAAGCGAAATCGAGACGCGAGGCGAATTGAACGACTACTACCTGATGTGGTCGACCAAGGCCGACCTCCTGCGGCGCTCGAACCGCTTGGCGGAGGCGCAGCACTGCTACCGCCGCGCGCTGGCGCTGGTGCGCTCCGATCCCGAGCGCAACTTCCTCAAACGCCGCCTTGCCGAAGTTTCATCATAAGTGTTTCTGCAACGGCGTCAGGCGTCGAGCGCTCGTGAGCGTGCCGCTGGGTGGGACAGCGGATCAATTCGCCAAAAAAATACCCTAGCCACGCACGGATCTGCGCGGTAGAAAGGGTAGGTTTCAATTCGAAACGAAGCCTGGAGGTATGTCCTGATGCTCAAAGTCTATGGAACTTCCATGTCCCGCGCCGGCCGTGCGCTGTGGGCGGCCGAGGAACTCGGCCTCAAATTCGAGCATGTACCGGTTGGCCTCGATGGTAGCACCCGCAAGCCAGAGCACCTGAGACTCAACCCCAACGGACACATCCCGGTGATCGATGATGATGGCACCATCGTGTGGGAGTCGATGGCCATCAATCTCTACCTGGCAGAGAAGTATGGGAAGGCCCCTTTTTGGCCCTCGAGCCCCGCCGACCGCGCCCGGGCATATCAGTGGAGCTTCTGGGGCATGACCGAGACCGAACCGCATCTTATCGCCGTATTTCGCAATCGCATGATGCTTCCCAAGGAGCAGCGCGATGAGCAGGCCGCAACCAACGCGCTGGAATCCCTGAAAGCGCCTCTCAAGGTGCTCGATGAGCACCTTAAGGGACGTCCCCACCTGCTGGGTCCGGACTACACGGTCGCCGATCTCAACGTCGCCTCGGTCCTGCTGCTTGCGCCAATGATCGGAGTCAATTTGTCCGAGGTTCCAGCTGCCCAGGCATGGCTCGAGAAATGCCTGGCTCGTCCGGCCGCGCAAAAGATAGGCGGTTACAAGTAATCGGACGAGAGCGGGAAGTCGCGAGCCATACTCATTTGTAGGCAAAATTGAGCCCTGAAATTGGGATGATTTTACGGCTGACAGTCTGCTTTAACGACGGTCAGCCGTGCAAAAGTTGAAGAGTGCCCCGAGAGGGTCGTGATTCCTACGGTCATCCCGGCGCCGGTCGGGGGTCTCAGTATGTGCCCTAGCAGGTTGTTGATTAATGACGGAAATTCGAAAAACGAGCGGATCCAGCATTCCTGAAAGCCTTATTTTTCGAGCATTTCATAGGCTGCGACTGAGTACTTAAGTAGTTTATCAACACCCTGCTAGGCTGCGGGAAGGGCTTCTTAAGATTGACCTGGGCTGCCCCCTGCTTTAATTCGCGTTTCCATCGTGCCCAGCTCTGCTCGGGGACGAGTTGCGACTCTCCCTTGAAGACCCACGGCGGTCTTGGGCGACCCTTCCGCGCCCACCAAGAGCAGGAATTGTGGACCTTCGTCTCCGAGTGTGCGTGGGAAGCACCAACGAAGGCTGTGCTTTCCACTTCGGCTGTGTCTGTAAAAGCCGAATCCGACGGGTTGGTGTCCATTCGTAAACAACTCCGAGCAGTACAGGCGGGGCGGGCGTTCTCGAATTTCAACGGATTCTCAGCATTGTGCGGTCTTATGCACCGGATTAGCCCAACCAGAGGTGAATAATCACGACGCAAAAGGCCGTCTCCTACTACACTGGCGCCCACTCCGTGATTAAAGAGAGGGTTCGAATGAAGGCGCTACGCGTCATCTTTTTGGCCTGCATGATTTTCGCACTCGCAGGCAGTGCATTTGCCGGTGGGCAACAAGGCCAGCAGGGCCAACAAGGCCAGCAGGGCCAACAAGGCCAGCAAGGCCAACAGGGCCAGCAAGGCGGCTGGGGCGGCGGCAAAAGCTACACAGCACCCGAGCTCGACTTCAAAGGACCTCTGAAATATGAGCTGCTGATCATCGCCGGCGCAGGTGTAATTCTGCTTGAGCGACGTCGCCGGCGCCGGCGCGCGTCGTTAGGCAAGTGAGCGCAGCTTCCACGTCTCGGCGTAATCTCGTCTAGAAACTCGACTTGGCCACGAAGAAAAGCGATTACCTACCCTGGCTTTAGGGCAGGTAATCCGCGCCGCCTGAGTACTTTTCTCTCGCAGCGGGGACCCAAAAGAAAGCCGAGAGCATTTCGTTGAGTCGGTTCCGATGGCAGCCGCACCTACATTGAAAGAGTTCCGCGAGAATCCCACCGGCGGAAGCAGGCTGTGGCTGAATGTTCTCAAGGTCGCCGTCGTGGCGATCATGGTGGGGGGCTCGGTGTGGCTGTTGCTCGTGCATCGCGAATGGTTCGAGGACCCCAAGCACGTCAAACTCGAGATCCAGGCGTGGGGTAACTGGGGTCCCCTGGTGTACATGGTGCTCTACGCGGTCGGCCCGTCGTTCCTGGTCCCGGGAGCAGTCATGACCATCGCGGGCGGTCTGGCCTTTGGTACCTTGTGGGGTTCGGTCTATTCGCTAATCGGTGCCAATGTCGGCGCCGTAGTGGCGTTCGGGGCGGGGCGCTTTCTCGGACGCGGATTTGTCGAGAGCGTGGTGGGTAAACGCTTTGACGCTATTCTGGGGCGGATCGCCCGGCACGGCTTTCACATCATCCTGTACCTTCGCATGGTTCCGGTGATTCCCTACAACGCGCTCAACCTGGTCGCGGGCGCCTCGCGTATAGTCTTTCGTGACTACCTGTGGGCCACCCTGATCGGGATGGTTCCGGGGACCATCCTGTTCGCGTTTCTGGGCGATGCGCTGTGGCATCCCCTCTCGCCACGCTTCTTCCTTGCGCTGCTGCTGATCGCGGTTTCGGTGGGATGCGGCGAGTTGTGGCGGCGGCGGTCAGCCGTGAAGATCGAAGTCTCGGAGACCAACCAATCCATCGCCTGATCAGGTCGAAGCTCCGGGCAGCGGCCGCGCAAGCGCGCGGAGCTCTCGCCGTTTGAATTTGCCGTGCGGGGGGGGCGGTTTTTTGTTCGTCTTACGTGCCGCTGTCCCAGCTTTCCAGGTACTTCTTCTGTTCCGCGGTCAGCGTATCGATCTTGATGCCCATGGAGGCCAACTTCACCGAGGCGACTTCGTCTTCGATCTCGATCGGTACGTCATGGACTTTGATCGCGAGGCCGTCGCTCCTGGCGGCCCACTCCGATGCCAGCGCCCGGGTTGC
>JAFAHS010000521.1 GCA_019237115.1 Deltaproteobacteria bacterium | reverse complement strand
CTTTGACGACGTGGTCACGTTTCACGTGATTACCGTGGTACCCGATCCGCTGCGGATGATGAGCGAGATGGTGCGCGTGTGCAAACCGGGCGGCAGGATCGTGGTAGTCAACCACTTCGCGAGTCCCAATCCGGTCCTGTATTTTCTGAACACGGTGGTCAATCCAATCACCAAGCTGCTCGGATGGACCACCCGCCTGCGCGCCCGCGACGTGCTGAGTGGTTACAACATCACCGTGGAGCAGCTACGCCCGGTGGCCCGCTTCTCGATTCATTCCTTGATAGTCGCGCGCAAAAACCAGTAGCGGAAAGCAATTCTTGTTGCGCTTCGCGGCCGCGGCGGAATTCCTTTTTCCGCAGGCCGGCGCGGGATTTCCGCCGGTGGCTCGCGAGACCCTTTTGCCGGCAGTGGCGGCTCAAGCGGCCTGGGCCAACGATCGGCGGGTCTGCGCGTATCCGGTTGACCTCCATCCGACCCGGTCAGCGCGAGTCCTTTGTACTCCCGATTTGATCCGAGAGCCTGACTCCGCTATTGCTCGGCTCGGGAGTGCTTTAATCGGCCGTGTCAGATTCCGATCGCGACGAGAAAGAGTCGCCGACCCCGTCCAACGATCAGACCATCGAAGAAATCGCGCGGACCCTCGCGGATCGGCTTCGCGGTATGCCTAACCGGCAGGAAATGACCGACTACGCGGTCTCCCTGCTGCGCGAAAGCAACGAGGAGGCTGACCAGGCGGAATTGGCGCGTGATACCAGGGCCAAGATCGCGCGGGGCGATCCGTTCAATCCGATCGCGTTCGGCATTCCACTGTTCGTGATTGGAGCGGTACTGCTGGCGACCGGAATCCTGGCCGGGCCCGGCATCGGGGTCATGGCCATCGCCGTCCTGATGGTATTGTACGGTATTGTGGTCTCCTTCTTCTCACGCAGCCGGAAAAGCGCGGGCAAGGGAGGCGGAGAAGAGCGTTAGCGAGCGCGCATGGAATCAGGCCTTCTTCTTGCGAAGTCGTAGTACAATTAGGTAGCCTTACGTCGGTTCGGGTGTTGCCCAGCGCGTACCCGTGCGGCTGCGGAGCAAGGGCAGTAATTTAGTCGGGGGGTAGGCGGTCGGAGCCGCCCGGGAGTCTCGGTCAGATGGCGAAGTTGGACTGGAACGAAGTCAAACGCCAAATAACGGAATCGCAAGCCTGGCAATCGATCTTCCGCCACGGCTATGAAGACACGCCGCGCAACCGCATCTTGATGGTTTCCGGCAACGTATGGCTGCACCTGCATCCTTCCAAGGTTCAGAAGCACGCGGTCCGGATGCGTTTCACCTGGTGCATGGGTGGCATCACTTTCCTGCTCTTTCTGGTGACCGTGGTCACCGGCATCTACTTGATGTTCTATTACCGGCCCACCGCGGAATACGCGTACGCCGACATGAAGTATCTGGAATTCGACATGCCGTTTGGCATGCTTATGCGAAACATGCATCGCTGGGCGGCGCACGGTATGGTGATCGCGGTCTGGCTGCACATGTTCCGGGTCTTCATGACCGGCTCGTACAAGCCGCCGCGCGAGTTTAACTGGGTAGTCGGGGTAATCCTCCTGGTCCTGACGCTGTTGCTGTCGTTCACCGGCTATCTGCTGCCGTGGGATCAGCTGTCGATTTGGGCGGTTACGGTGGGTTCCAACATGGCACGCGCCACACCGCTGCTGGGACACGGCGGACCGTTCCACGAGATGTTGGGGGTCAACCCGATTTACGATGCACGGGCGTTCCTGTTCGGCGGCGCCGAAATCGGTCCGCACACGCTGCTGCGCTTCTACATCCTGCACTGCATCTTCTTTCCCCTGCTCGCAAGCATCTTCATGGCAGTGCATTTCTGGCGGATCCGTCGCGACGGAATGTCGGGACCCCTTTAGAACATCATGGGTGACCTGATCTCGTGGCTGGCGCACAATCCGATCGTGCGAGTGACGTTCGTTCCGATCTTGATGGGGTTGGCTATCTATTGGATGTGGCGTCTGGCCGCACCTCCGCCGTGGGAGGATGATGCGAATCACACGTAGTGCGAGCGGCCGGACGGGATACTTTTCGCCCCGGGTCCGGGCGAGGGACTAGATCATGGCGAGCGAAGAAGGAAGCGGATCGAGAAGCGGCTCGATGATGATGGCTGCGGCGGCCGGCGGCGCCGCTGGCGCTGCGCGCGCTCCCAGGGGTGCCGCCGCCGGCAAGCGCATCGAGGTGCCGATCAAGAAGGCGGGTAGCGGCATCGAAGAGAAGCTGCACACCTGGCCGTTCCTGGTACGCAACGAGTTTCTGGTTGCGATCGTGGTGACGGTGCTGCTGACCGTATGGTCGCTGACCATCAACGCGCCGCTGGAGGAGCCGTCCAATCCCACCCGGACCCCGAATCCGTCCAAGGCTCCCTGGTACTTCCTCGGCCTTCAGGAAATGCTCGTGTTCTTCGACCCGTGGTACGCCGGCGTGGTGCTGCCCAGTTTCATTATCGTCGGGCTCATGCTGGTGCCGTATCTGGATATCAATCCGAAGGGGAATGGTTACTACACCTTCCGCGAGCGGATGTTCGAAGTTCTGACCTTCTTCATCGGATTTCACGTGCTGTGGGTTTCCTTCATCATCATCGGCACGTTCTTTCGCGGCCCCGGGTGGAACTGGTTCTGGCCCGGACAGTACTGGGATCCGCACATGGTGGAGGCGCTGACCAACGTCGACCTTCCCTACATGTTCGGGTTCCGCGACTACACGCTGTCCGCGCTGTTCGGGCTGTCCCTGATTGGCGGCTACTTCGTGGTCGGAATGGCGGTGTTTTACTGGTGGGTGCGCCGGCGCCCCGCCAATGATCCGTGGTCCGCGTTCCCGGGCGGAGGTCCCGAGTTGTTGGAGAAGTGGGGCCCCGTGCGGTTTGGGATCACCGGGTTCCTGCTGCTCGCGATGGCCGGCGTCTTCATCAAGATGGTCATGCGACACGCGCTCAACATCAAGTACATCATGGTAACCCCCTGGATTAACATCTGACGCGTGACGCAGCGCAAGTGTGTACATTCTGGGAAAAGTGCTGGAGGCGTTGGGATGCGCCGACGTGGGATTCGCGCTTTACGTCGGTATCACCCAGCCGCACGGGATGGGTAACGAGTTCAAGCTGACCGGCATCGGCATCCTGGTATTCCTGGTCGGCTACATTTTCGAGAATTTATCCGGCGAGCGCTCCTGACCGCGCGATCGGCAGCACGGCGCATTGACCACGGTTATCGAGGGCAGGGTAAGAATAGATGGCTGGCAGACCGGGGCTTGATCCCAGCGAAGAAGCAAAATCCTACAGCGCGATGTTCGTGCTGATGGTCGCACTGTTGCTGGGAGCTGCGGTGTGGTCCATCTGGGACGACAACATCTCGCGGCGCCCGTGGAAGGAATACCAGGTCGAGTTCGATCGGCTCGCCTACGACAAGTACATGAAGGACGCGGCCGCGGAGCAGAAGCTGCTCGACGCGGATCCGCAATACCAGAAGCTCACCAAAGAACTCGCTCAGGCCAAGGCCGAGCTTGCCTCCGGGGTTACCACCAGAAAGCTCGACGACCTGCGCGCCCAGCTTAAGACCACCAGGGAAGTTGCCGATGACAAGGAACAGGCGGCCCGCTTCACCAAGTCGTTCCTGACCGAGCGTTGGTACGATTACAACCACGCGATCCAGGAGAAGCAGGACCCCTCGCGCTACATGGCGGAGATCAACCAGCTCAACGCGCAACTCGCGATCGAGCAGAAAATCTCCGATGCCTACAAAGCCCAGGTCCAGGGCCTCAAGGATCAGATCGACGCCATCACAGGAAAAGAGGCCGAGCTCACCCAGAAGCTGGTCGACGTCACCAAGAAGCGCGACGACACCATCGACAAGGCCGACACCTATCTGATCCCGGTAAAATTCGGCGGCCACGTGCTGTTCCGTTATCCCAAGATCCCCAAGATCCAGCAGACCTCGATCGAAGATTTCGATCGCAACGCCTTCGACGAAGCGGTGGCGCGCGTCGACCGCTGCCAGTCCTGCCACATGGGTATCGACAAGCGCGGCTTCGAAGATCTGCCGCAACCGTTCCGCACCCATTCCAACTTCGAGCAGATCATGGGCAAACATCCCTCCGACAAGCTCGGCTGCACTCCCTGCCATGAGGGGCAACCTCCCGCGGTCAATTCGGTTGCGATGGCGCACGGAGACATCGAGCACTGGGAACACCCGCTTCTGCGCGGCGAAGAGATGCAATCCCGCTGCATCAAGTGTCACGTCGACGTCGGTTCGCTGCGGAACAAGGACGGTGACCCGATCGCGGTAAACTGGGTCAACGGCGAGCGACTGTTCGAGCAGATGAATTGTGCCGGATGCCACCTGCTCAAGGGCTACGAAGACATGCCCAAGATAGGTCCCTACCTGAAGCTCGCCAGCGCCAAGCTCGATCCGTCGTGGACCGTGCGCTGGATTACCAATCCGCACGTGTTCCGGCCGCACACCCGGATGCCCAACTTCATGTTCACGCGCGACGAAGCGACCAAGGTCGCCGCATATGTGCTGGCAAGCTCGGGCAAACAGTCGGCGGATTGGCTAAAGGCGCACCCCGAGCCGGCGTCGCTGGAACAGGACATCAAGAACCCCGGCCTGATAGAAGAGGGCAAGGGCCTGTTTGAATCGGTCGGATGCAAGGGCTGCCACGCGATCGATGCCGATCAGATCGGCTCGCCGGTCGGCGACGATGCGCACTTCATTCCGACCGCCACTCGCACGGCCAAGGATTTCGCTCCGAACCTGAGTCAGATTGCCGAGAAGACCAGCGCCGGATGGGTCTACGCGTGGCTTAAAAATCCCCGCGATTTTTCACCCCACACCGCCATGCCGTCGCTGCGGCTGGCCGACCACGAAGACGAGGCACTCACCGCATTTCTGATGACCCACGGGCAGAAGAAGGAAGATCCCGGGGTCGAGACCGCACTCAAGGATCCGGTCAACATCAGCGCCGGCGAATCGCTGGTTCGCAAGTACGGCTGTTTCGGATGTCACGAAATCGAGGGGATGGACAAGGAGTCGCGAATCGGCGTCGAGCTGACTACCTTCGGCTCCAAGCATCTCGACGAGTTGTTCTTCGGTGATCGGACGGACATTCCTGAAACCTGGAACGACTGGACGTTTCACAAGCTCCAGAATCCACGCATCTACGCGACCAAGGATGTCGAACAGTTGATGCCCAACTTCGAGTTCCAGGACGCCGACATCAAGAACCTCCGCGTGTTCCTGGCGAGTCTGACCGAAGGTACCGTCCTCGAAAAATACCGGATGGCCGCCAGCGCGGAACAAGATGCGATCGTTCCGGGTCGGCGGATGGTCAACTACTACAACTGCGTCGGATGCCACATTGTCGAAAATCGCGGCGGCTTCATCCGCCGCTTCTATCCCGAGGACCAGATCAACTTCGCGCCGCCGATCTTGAATGGCGAAGGCTTGAAGGTTCAGCCCGATTGGCTGTTCACCTTCCTGCAGGGCCCGACCCCGATTCGGCCGTGGCTCAAGATTCGGATGCCCACCTTCCATTTCGACAGTCATGAAGCCGACACCCTGGTGAACTACTTCACCTCGTTGTCAGGCGTGCAGGTGCCGTACGAATTCCTGAATACCAATCTGATCGCAACTCCGACCCTGGAGGCCGGTGCCAAGCTGATGTCCAAGGACTATTTCAACTGCTTCAGTTGCCATCAGCAGGGCGATAAGAAGCCGGAAGGCCCGCCCACCGGGTGGGCGCCCGACCTCGGGCTCGCCCACGCTCGGCTCAACCCCGAGTGGATTTTGCTGTGGCTCAAGAATCCGCAGGCGGTTCAACCGGGTACCAAGATGCCGTCGTTCTACCCCGGCGGTCCCGACGACATCCTGGGGGGCAACGAGCCCGAGCAGATTAAGGCGATTCGTGACTATATATTCTGGTTTGGTACTCATCCGGGTCAGGCATTGCCTTCGGGCACGCCGGTCAAGGTGACGCGCAAATAGGGGAAGTAAACCGGGACACACTGGAACCTGAGGAGACTTCAGGAGGAAAAGGTATGAAGAAGTTTGCGGTTTTGGCGGCGGGCTGCGCCGCCATCGCGATAGGCATTGGCGTCGCGGGCTATCAGGCCGCGGCCGACAACGGAGGCACCATCAGCGGCACCGTCAAGTTTGACGGGACCGCGCCCGCGCCGAAGAAGGTCGAAGTCACCAAGGACAAGGAGGTCTGCGGCCTCAAACCCCACTTCGAAGAGGCACTGATCGTAGGCAGCAATGGAGGAATCGCAAACGCCGTGGTGGTGCTCAAGGATGCGAAGGGCACGGCAAAGCCTGCCGACGTGAACTTCGATCAGAAGGGCTGTGACTACGTGCCGCACGTTCTCGCGTTCCCGGCCGGTTCGACCGTCAACATCATCAACAGCGACGGCATCCTGCATAACATCCACACCTACTCAAAGGTGAACCCGCCCTTCAACATGGCGCAGCCCAAGTTCAAAAAGGTGATCAAGCAAACGGTCGAGAAGCCGGAGATCATCAAGGTCAACTGCGATGCGCACGGGTGGATGCAGGGATGGTGGTACGTGACCGATACGCCCTACTACGCGGTGACGGATGACAATGGTAACTTCGAGATTAAGGACGTGCCTCCGGGTAGCTACACGATCGAAGTGTGGCAGGAAAAACTCGGAACCCAGGATCAGAAAGTCGATGTGAAGGCGGGGGCAGCCGCGACCTCGAACTTCACGCTGAAGCCGAAGGCCTAAAAGGCGCTTAGCTCGGTAGAGTAGTCGGATTGTGAGAAAGGGACTCGCCGCGCATCACTGGCGGCGAGTCTTGGTGCGCCAGGTCCTCGCGACAATCCATGGATTCGTGACGGAGCAGTACCGGGGCGATGCTCAAACGGCTTGATCACCTCGCGGTTGTGACGGCAGACCTCACCGAGGCCGTCTCGACTTACCAACGAAACTTTGATTTCAAGGTGGTCCGGTCCGCCGACGGCAACGCCGCGTCAATACGAGTCGGCGATTCAGAAATCCGCCTCCTCTCCGGGGCCCCCGCGGCAGAGGCCATAGCGCAGGCAGGCGAGGGAATGTTCGCGCTATGGCTCGAAGCCGCGGATGTGGAGCCGGTTGCGGCGGCGCTCCGCAAATCCGGAATCGATCCCGGCGCAATCCAAAACGAGCGGGGCCGCCGCATCCTCGCCATCGACCCCAAATACGCCAACCAGGTTCCGCTGTTCATTTTCGACCGCAAAGGATGAATTCCGGACCTCGCCGGACTCCTGGGTTCGCCCCCGATGGCGAAGGTGATTTCCGCGGAGTCCTCCTAAGGATTTGGGTCCAAAAGACGCGGGTCGCCGCCCTGACTTGGGCCCCGCCTTCGACCGAACGAGGCCGCTTGCTGCCGACCCCGGTTACACAAAACGGCGCCCGGCCTCCAGCACCGTCAGCGCGCCCGGTCTGCGGATCCCGGGGTCGTCGTCCGAATCGATGCGCGCCCCGCTTCTCTGATGGCCGTGCCTTTGGAACTCGATTTGAGCGCTTCGAATGTCGCGCTGATTTGTCGATCGAACAGATTGAACTCAAGCGGGTGCGCCTCGCTCGAGTAGTGGAAGGGTGTGCCCTGATAATAGTTCGTCAACGCGTTGGCCACCGACTCACTTGAGCCGCTGGTCGCGAGTTGCTCTCCCTGGCATTGCATGCGTTCCATCAGATCGTCGGAGGTACAGTCCTTGGCGATGGGGTTGAGTTCGATCCGTTTGATGACCAGGTCCGGGCCCGCGCTATGAACCTTGCAACGGTACGCGATATTCCCCATCAGCAGTTGCCCGCTCGCGGTCATCGAATTGTCGGCTCCCGCAACCTGCACATCCTTGGCGAGCATCTTGCCGCTCAAGCCTTGAACGGAGATCGGCACCTCATATTCCGGCGCGTATAGCCTCAGCAGATCGTTGACGAAAGTGTATTGCGCACTTACCAATACGTTCGCCTGCGCCGGAATCTCGGCACCAGGTGTGACGAACGACCCTTGGGCCGTCAAGGCGGCGAACGAGCCGCCGCTCCGTCCGCTTGCGAAGAGCGCGGCGACGATGGTGGTAGCAGGGAAACTGAACGCCACGTCGAACCTGCGATTCCCTCCGGGTGGCGGCAGAATAGCGAGATTTGAAGTCGGGTAACTAGCGAGGGTCTCTGTGCTGTTGATGGAGGGCGCACTCGCACCTGGCCTGCTAGCGGGCGCAAGCTCGGAAATCTTAACGGTGAGTCGCCACGGCGCCCACACAATCTGAGCCCTGAGCGCCTCAATCCAGTTCGGCGCACCGGGATTCCCGATGGTGCGTTTCGCGACAGCCGGTAGGGGTTCGTGACACTCCACCGCGGACAAAGCTGCTGGGGAACCTGTGGCCTCGGCCGGAATCGCGATTCCGACCGCGTAGCCGCCGCCGTGGCCGTCGGCCCCGCAGTATACCAGGGTTGCGATTTTGATCTGCGCGGACGAGCCTCCGCGCTTATCCGGCAGTTCGACAGTAAGGGGTACGAGTTGTTGGGCGACGCTTGATATCAGACCTGGCAGCAGGACGGCGGTCGCCAGAGGCGTCTCGTCGGCATGCAACTTAGCGACACCCACGGTCAATACCGCGATCACCAGCAAGCCCACCCGCCACCACATCCCATTGCTTCGCATCTGACTCCGTTCCTCCTCCTCTAAAGTATACGTTCGCACTCGGCGGCGCGTGGGCGGCACGGAGCCTGACGGAAGATCTGCGCGTTCCCGGAGTCCCAGTGCCGCTGCAGTGATGAAGAAACGTCGATGAGCATTTATTTGTGGGAAGCAAAGAAACAGGCTCGCGAACGGTCGATCGGGCGTCGTTGGCAATCCTCTGCTTTTGCTGAAGATGACTCTGGGCTTAAGCTGTAGCGCGGGAAACCCGCGCTTGTGCAAGCGACTGATTAATTCAGCAGCTCCGCGCGGCGGTCAGCACCCGGGCGCGTGCGCTTGTGCCTGGCCACGCGCGCTCGGTATTGACCAGGGTGGTCTCCAGCATCCAGCGCAGCGAACCTCCTTGCGCACGTGAGAGTAGCTATGAGCGCCTCAATCACGGAAACGGTCAAGCGTCAGCAGCTCTCCGCGATGGGGACCGGGCGCTTTGCAGTCCGAGTGATGCGCAGGAACTACAGAATGGTTCTGCGCCGCGACCAGAATGAAACAGCTACCGTTTCCTTTACGGTTTTCGTCACGCCGATGCTGATTCAGACGACCTACTAACTGACGTTCAGGATATAAGAGAGCGCTACCGTGCTTCGAACAAGCGCCATTCACCGGGAATGTCCTTGAGGGCATGTGTCCCGCAGTCGACGAATTGAAGGTTAGAGCCCGCTACGAGATCCTTGACCGTGCCCGACAGCATCACCTGGTCGGCTTTGGCCATGGAGGCGACCGTTTCTGCAATATCGACCGCGACTCCATGAAGATTTTCTCCGCTCAGGTCGCACTCGCCGGTGTGCAGCCCGGTGCGGAGGTGGAGCCCCAGCCGGGGGACCTTATCGCGTACGGAGCAGGCGAATCTTATGGCACGCGCCGGTCCGTCGAAGGTCGCCAGCAAACCGTCGCTGACGGTTCTGATCTCGTGCCCGCGAAAGGTTGCCAGCTCGTTTCTCAGGATTTCATAGAATCTTCTGAGCAGACTGCTCCATCGCTGCTCACCCATGGTGGCGGCGCGTTCGATGGAATCTACGATATGGGTGAACATGACGGTGGCGAGAACGCGGTCGGGTTCGGGACGACGCAGACCGCCGGTGATCAGCCGCTCGATCTTATCAGCGATGAAGTCCGCCGTTTCGGCGTCGGTCACGAAATGGTCATCACCGGGAATCTCGCTATATGTTGCTCGGGGCACATGTTCGGCCAGATAGCGCCCTGATGCGACCGGAACCAACCCATCTCCTGTCCTATGCATGACCAGAGTAGGAACTTTTACCGAAGGCAGAATATGACGAACGTCCATTTCGTAGTTAGCCCGCAAGAGGTCGACGATTGAACCGGGGCTTGCGCTCGCATACTCCAGCTTGCGGGCCCATTCGACCATTGCCGGATCGTTCGTAGCGCTCGGAGCGTTGACGCGAAGCATGACTGCCTCGCCCCAATGCTTTTCGATGTCGACCAGCCCAGCTTCCCATTCCTCACGAGACTGCGCCCATGGCTTATCCTTCACCGAGGCGAAGGTGCCATAGAGGACCAGAGCCGTCACACGATCCGGATAGGTAGCGGCGAACATAATCGACATCGGACCGCCTTCCGACCATCCATAGATCGCGGCGCTCCTTGAGCCCGCCGCGTCCATAACCGCACGCACATCATCAATGCGCTCCTCGAGGGTTTGTTCGGCAACCACACGATCCGAAAGCCCCTGGCCGCGCTTGTCGAAGACGATGACCCGGGCAAACGCGGTCAATCGTTTGAGCAACTGTTGGTAGGACGGTATCGCCCAAAAAACGTCCAGATGTGCGAGTGTTCCCGGGATCATGACGATGTCGTGCGGGCCGTTGCCGTAAACCCGATACGCGATGTGAATACCGCCGCTCATGGCGTATCGGACCGGAGGTGCATCGGGCGAGGTTTGGTAAGCGATTTTGGTCTCGGAGGAAGGCGCGGGCTGCTGGAGAGCCGAGCTGACGGCGGCCACGAAGCGATACCCCCGCGCCGGGACCGTTTCGATAAATTTGGGGGAATCCGGGTCGTCCTCCAACGCCCGGCGAAGCTTACGGATCGCAGTGTTGATTGCGTTGTCGGTATCGAGGAAAACCCCTTTCCCCCAGATGCGCTCGACGATCTCGTCACGCGCAACCAACCGATCGCGCTGGTCAACCAGCAGAAACAACAAGTCAAGCGGAATGCGTTCCAGTTTCAGCGGATTGCCGTTGCGCCGAAGCTCGTAGACGTTTCCGTCGAGTTCAAAGTCCGCAAATCGGAAAATCCCCGGGGACATTCTGGTTTTCTCCTCCCGCCCGGAAACTTTGTCAGCAGACAAGCAATAGCGCAACAGACGACAGGAAAACTAGAAATAAACAACGGCTCCCATCCATTGGCTAGTGGCTCTCGCTCGAGCATCCTCCTAGCACGAAAAATCCGCTGGGGCACACAAAAGGAAGAAATGACGACGCGCAAGGGGTCAGATCGTCTCGAGAACTACTTTGCCATCGGAATTGATTTTCACGGTCGGCGCCGGCGCGAGCCGGCAGGCCGCACCGCTGACGCATTCTCCGCTGTGGATATCGAATCTATAACCGTGCCACGGGCACTCCACGACTCCCCCCTCGATGCGCCCCTCTCCAAGCGGCCCCATCAAATGCGCGCACCGCGCAGAAAAAGCGATCAGTTCCCCGCCGAGTTCGATGACCCGAAACCGCACCCCGGCGAACTCGATTTCCAGTGGCAGCCGCGCGCGCACCTCCGCGATCTCGCCGATAACCTCACGCGTCACTTTTCGCGAAGGTTGGCCCGCGCGGATGCGATCCAGCTCGCTCTCACGCGCCGTCATCATGGCGACGTCTTCGTCGTAGAGCTGTGCGTACAGTCTATAGTAGTAGTCCCGCAGCCGGACGGCGGCGGTTTTCCCCGCGCCCGGCACAAAGAAATCGACCACTACCAGTGTGGTTCGCTGGGCGAGCGAAAACGCGTGCGTCCAAATTTCGGTGCCGGTACCGGAACCTTCCAGCGTCCTCGTGATCCAGCGCCGGCAATCGCGGTCCAGTCTCAGCTCGATTACAAAGGCGCGCTGCTCCTCATATGGATGAGTCCATACACGCGCGCGAAAGCCCCAATCGCCCGAATCGATTGGTTCGATGCGGGAGAAGGTCGAACGGTGCAGATAGGGCAGATGCTCCCAATCGATCGCATTTTCGTAAAGACGTTCAAGACTGACCGGGAGCTCGCGGCGATATGTTCCTACATGCGGAACTCGCGCATTCACCGCGGTCATACTTCTTCGACGAACAGTGCGCGGACCGCGTCTTCCAGCTTGCGCGTCAATTCGCCACGGTCGCTGCTTTTGAGGTTCGCGGTGGGAATGGGCGTGCCAATAGTCATCCGCATCTTGCCGCCCGGCACAACCACCTTCGCCAGCCGCGGAAAAAAAGCGCCCGAGCCGCTCACCGCCATTGGCACTGCCGGTAGCTTGGTCAGGACGGCCAGCCATCCCGCGCCATCCTCAAACTCATGTACCCGGTTGTCATTATACCGATGGCCTTCGGCGAACACGCAAAGGCTGAAACCCTTGCGGACGATCTCGATAGCACGGCGAATTTCTTTTCCCCCGCCCTGGCGATCGATGATCACATGACCGCCACGCTTGAGTGCGTAGCCAATCAGCGGGATTTTCATCAGCTCTTTCTTGCCGACGAACCTGATCGCACCCGGCATGTAAGCGGCGATGGCAAAGATGTCGAAGAAGCTCTGATGGTTGCAGACCAGAATGTAGGGGCCCAGGTCGCGAACCTTTTCCAGTCCCTCGATCTCAACCCGAACGCCGCAGATGTTGATCAGCGCGCGCGCCCAGAGGGTGGTCAGGTCCGTAAGCGCACGTAGTTGTCCAAACCTTGCAAGGATTGCCGCCGGGACCGCGCACAAAGCCGTCAGCAGCACGCAGGCTGCAGTAGCGAGCGCGCCCCACACGCTCCGAAAGAGCCGCGCCGGCGACGTGGAGGTAAACGAAACAGTTTCGGCCTGATTCGCCATCGCGCCAGCATTATACCCATCGCGTAAGAATCGAACACCATTCGTCCCCAGGCCGGCAGGTGAAGAGATGACCCCACCGAGACCATCATCCGCACGGAGGCGAGCATCCGAATCGGACTGAAGATCGACAGGCCGAGGCACAGACCCAACGGCTGGGAGAAAATCGCTTGCTTCTTTTAGCTGGTTGGCCGAGCGATGACACCGCGAGTCACTTTGATTCCGTCACAAATGGCAGAGCCCGAGCGCGTTTCCCCCACGAAATCCCGCACCTGGGAACTCTTACGTTGACTTGGGCTAATGTGACTGATACTTGAAAATCAGGTAGGCCGATAGGTCGCGCGCGCGTGACGCGCACACGCGAGCCCGGTCGGCGGTTTTCAGGGGACGCGATGGAAGGACACATATCCGGGCTTCAGCAATTCCTGCTAATTCTCGTGCAAGCCGACAACATCCCGATCATGGGGATGATGCTCCTGGTGCTGTTCTTCACCTACGTCGCGCTCAAGCAGGCCCGCCGCAATGATCAGCTTATCGAGCACGGCGAGCGTGATAAGATTATCGATGAGATGCGCAAGTAGCTGATTCTCGCGGGCTCGTCCCGCGCCAGCCCCAAAGGTATCTGGAGATGCCCTACGAAATCATCGCCGAGAATTGCACCGGATGCAGCGCCTGCGAAAAGCGCTGTCCGACCGGGGCCATTTCCGGAATTTCCAAAAAGGTTTATTTCATCGAACCCAGCCTCTGCATTGATTGCGGCGCCTGCGGAGTAATTTGTCCCGACGAGGCGATCCTGAACAACAAGGGCGTGCTCACCCACGTGCTCAAGCGCGCCGAGCGTCCCGTCGCGGTGGTTCATCCCGACAATTGCAACGGATGCGGTGTCTGCATTGATGTGTGTCCCTTCGAATGCATCTCGCCTTCACCCGAGAATAGCGCGGTGTATCTGGGACGGGTGCACGTCAACGAGAAGACCTGCGTAGGATGTCTGCTCTGCGAAGAGGTTTGCGGATGGGACGGAATTTACATCATGCCATCCGGCCAGAAAGAGGAATTCCTCGAGTCGCTCGGCTATTCCGGCTCGGCAGAGGATGCCGCCTAGCGTCGGACCCGTCCGACCCTTCGTCTTATGAAGCAGAGCCGGCTCGCAGGCCGGCTCTGCTGTTTCAATTGCTCCTGTCTCTGGCGGCGGCGGCCGTGGTCGCGGTGCTGGGAGCCGCCCCTGTCCGCGCCGAGAGCCCGGAAAAGGAACCGGCCCCCGATCTTCACACCGCGGAAGGAGCGTGCGGGCTCATTCGTCACGACTTAAGTCGCCTGGCCGAAGCCGAACGCGACCAGGCCTTCGCGCTCAATCTCGGCGCCGCGCCGGGAAGCTCCACTGCCCTGATCGAGAGCAGGCTGGCGGTAATGCTCGATCGCACCAATCGACTGCGCCAGAACCTGCGCGAAGTCCGGCACAATTCCGTTCCTCACGACCCGCGCGTCGAGCAATGCACCAAGATGGGATTTCGTGCGCTGGTGCAGGCCGAACAGCTTACCACCAGCGTGGAAGAATTCCTCCACAGCCACGAAATCGGCGAGGCTTCGAATCCGGGAGCGTTCAGGTCAGATGCGGCCGCGGCGCCTGCTGCGCCTGGCTCGCGACCTTTATCCGGCGCGACCCCATCCACGGAGCGATAAGCGCGGCCAACGCCAGCACTATCAGCACGAGCTGGGCGCCCAGCGACTCCAGGGTGGGGAAAAGTCCGATTGCGGGAATCTGCGGCACGTGCTCGACAAATGTTGCGGGCAGGACATTCGCTTCCTGCCAGCTCCCGACGCCCTGGCCAACGAACACGACCGCCAGCGCATACAGGAGAATCGAGGTGACGGAGAAGAGTGGCCTCAGCGGAACTTGATAGGCCGCGCGGGTCAGGATCCAGAACACCAACCCGAGTGCCAACGCTGCGGCAATGATCCCCGCAAAAATCGCGTGACGTTCGAGCCCTTGGGTCGCCCCGGCCGCCAGGCCCTGGAAGAAAACGATTGTTTCGGCGCCCTCGCGGATCACAGCAAGAAACGCGGTCGCTCCAAGCGCCAGGGCCGGCAGCGCACTACGTTCGGCGACCTGGACCTTGTCCGCGATGAACCGGTTCCAGCGATCCGACTGGTTCTTCGCGGTAAGCCACGAGCTCACGTAAAAGAGGGTCGCGGCCGCAAGGAATTGGAATACCCCCTCAAGCGTATCGCTCGCGTCGTCGCCGATGACATGATTCACCGCCCACGCGAGCAACACGCTGGCGACCACGGCCAGCGACGCTCCTGCATAGACATCCCGTGAACGGTCCTGGCCGCCCGCGCTGCGGGCACCTGCCGCAAGCGCGATGATGACCAGCATCGCCTCCAGTCCTTCGCGCACGAGAATGCCGAAAGAGTAGAAGAAGTACGGCACGGATGCGTGGGCGAACATTTTGATAATGATTCTCAATTGCGACGATAGTGGGGAAGCGCTTCGCTGTCAATCAGTTGTTAGGGCGCACGGGCCGCGACGTTTGCGGCAAGTGCCTTGCGGCTTCCAACAGGCGAGTGTAGTTTCTGTTTTGAAGCGAGGCCGCCGTGGAGCGAGCGCCCGCTTCATGCGTTTTTTTGGGCTGTCACTCGGCGCCGAATGGTTCGATGAGATGCCGATGCGCTGCATTTATTGTCGAAAGCGTGCTGGTTTGATGCGCAGGGTCTGCGATCCCTGTGGCAGAGTGATCGCGGTCGTGGAGCGCGCCGGAGGCGAGGTGGGTATGGCGGGCCTGGTCGATCTGTTCGTGGCGGAAGGGCTCACCCGGGAACAGGTTGATGTCGTCCTTGACGCCCAGCCCGGCGGCGAGCCAACTCTTCGTGACCGCCTCACCTCGAATATGGCCAATGCACTGATGCGCGGCCTCGGCATGCCCGGACGCCAATCGCCCGAGGACGTAAAGCGCATCCGCGAGGCGATGAAAGACGGCGGCGCGGGAACCTGGGTCAAGGGCGAAGCACCTCCACGCTGGTCCCACTAGCGCTCAGCGGGGATCCGACGGCATCCGAGCATGGAAAAGGATCGCAGTGATTTCGCGGTAATGAACCGGATGATCGATCATATCCGGCTGCTCATCGCCGTCGACGACGAAGCGATCCCGGTCAAGAAGAAGCTTGAAACGCAGGCAATTCTCAAGGACTTCCAGTCCCTCCTCGCCGAGCCGCCGGAACATCAGGAGCGCGGTCGCATCAAAGGCTATTATGAGATCCTGTGCCGCGAGCTGGCGGATGAGGCTGACGTTGCTGCCTTGCTAAGCTCACTCAAGAACTACATCCCTTACATTTAAGCGGGATTGGAGAGGTCGAATGGCGGTAAGTACGGTTGGAGTTGTGGGCGCCGGGCAGATGGGCTCCGGCATCGCGCAAGTCACGGCGCAGGCCGGCGTGCGCGTCGTGATGAATGATGTCTCGCAGGAGATGTGCAGTCACGGGCTTGATGCTATCGGACGCAACCTCGACCGCATGGTGCAACGGGGACGCTTCAAACCCGAAGAGCGCGACCGGGTGATCGCCCGCATCGAGACCACCACCAACCTCGAAGACCTCGCCTCCGCCGACTTCGTGATCGAAGCCGTGGTCGAAAACGAGGACGCCAAGATCGGATTGTTTCAGAAGCTCGACCAGCTGTGCCCGCCCGAGGTGATCTTCGCCTCCAACACATCGTCCATTTCCATCACCCGGATGGGTGCGCGCACCAGACGTGCCGATCGGGTTATCGGGATGCACTTCATGAACCCGGTTCCTGCCATGCGGCTGGTCGAGATAATCCGCGGTCTTGCCACCTCCGACGAAACCTTCCAGGCGACCCGCGCGCTGGCGGAGCGCGTAGGCAAGACCACCATGACCGCGCAGGACTTCCCGGGCTTTATCGTCAACCGCGTACTGCTCCCGATGATCAACGAGGCGATTTACACCCTCTATGAAGGAGTCGGCGGGGTAACCGATATCGACACCGCGATGAAGCTGGGCACCAACCAGCCGATGGGCCCGCTTGAACTGGCCGACCTGATCGGACTCGACACCTGCCTCGCGATCATGGAGGTAATGCATCGCGTGCTTGGTGATGACAAATACCGACCCTGTCCGCTGCTCAAGAAATACGTCGATGCCGGATATCTGGGCCGTAAGTCCGGCCGTGGCTTCTATAAATACGATGCGCAGGGTAACCCCACCGCGCCATAGGGCTAGCCGCACTGGCGCGTGTGCGTTGCGGGAGGTGTGCGTATGGCAGTCAAAGCTTTCATCCTCATCGACACGTCGCCCGGCAAGGCTCGTGAAGTCGCCGGGCGAATCAGGCAGGTCCAGGGCGTCTCGGTGGCGCACGCGGTCACCGGTCCGCACGATATCATCGCGATCGCCGAAGCCGCCGACGTGACCGCGCTCGGTGAACTGGTGGTGCAGAAGATTCAAAGCGTCGCTGGCGTCAACCGCAGTCTTACCTCGATCGTTGCCGACTAGCAGGTTGGCGGGGGAACGCCGGGCTCTGAATTGCGCGAAGTTGCTTCAATGCGGGAGCCTCGGAAGTCAGGGTCAAGGCCCGCCGGTGGGAGGAACGCGCCAAGTGGGTCGGGTCGCACACCGCAGCTCCGGTCTCGGTTTCCCACGCTGCCGCAGCGACGCCGCGCGTCAGGCAAAAGATCGGATGCCCGGACATCCGATCGTCGGTAAAATCAAAAGGTAACGTCTTTTTCAGGAAGTCTTTGTCGCATGGCTGAACTACCGGTAATCAAACGGCTCAAGAAGGAACTCGAGACCCTCAAGCGCGAGCTCACCGTCGACTTGCCCAAGGAACTGGAGCGCGCGCGCGCCCACGGCGATCTGTCCGAGAACGCGGAGTGGGCGATGGCCAAGCAACGCCAGGAATTTCTGCGCGCGCGCGTTTCCAACATGGAAGCACGCATCGCCGAGCTGACCACCATCAACCTGGAGTCTATTCCGCGTGACACGGTGGGGCTCGGCAGCCGCGTACAACTCGAAGACCTCGATGAAGGCGCGGTCGTCGAATACGAGATTGTGGTGCCCGAGGAAGTCGATGGTGCTCAAAACCGCATCTCACTCTCGTCGCCGCTGGGCCACGCTCTGATCGGCAAGACAGAGGAAGACGACATCGAAGTGGTAACCCCCAAGGGCAAGCGCTCTTACCTGGTCAAGCGACTGATAACCATCCACGTCCTGCTAGCCCAGGAAAACGGCGGTTCCCGGGACTGAACTCTCGCACGGTAGGGACAGCCTTTGTGGCTGTGGCTCTGGTACAGACAGGCTAGCGCGATAAGTCGATGTCCGCGGGACCGCACCCCCTGAAGGACCGGTTGGTCTCGCGCGGATCGGTCGATGCGCCTATGAGTTACTTGGTGAGACGGCTATGGTGATGATGGTGTGCGACCGGGCCAGGTGAGTCGTGCGCACCCTACCCGCGATACATCGCCTCGATAGCGTCCCGATAGTGCTCCTGGACCACCTTGCGCCGCAGTTTCAGCGTCGGTGTGAGTTCCCCGTTTTCCTGCGAGAACGGATTTGCCACCAGCGTGAACGAGCTGATTGCCTCCACATCCGACAACGGTTTATTGAATTCACGCAACTTCGCCTGGAACAGCTGGCGCAAAACCGGCGACTGCACGACCTCATCCGCGGCTTTCTCCTGGAGCCCATTCTGCGCCAGGTAGTCACGCAGGTTGTCGAGATTCGGAACCAGCAGCGCCGCAAGATGTTTGCGGCGATCGCCGATCACGCACGCTTGCGCGATATGTGGATCCGCCGACAGTCGCGTCTCGAGGTTGGCAGGCGAGATATTCTTGCCGCCCGACAGCACGATGATTTCCTTCTTGCGATCCGTGATCGCGATGTAGCCGTCCGCGTCGATCGATGCGATGTCGCCGGTATGCAGCCACCCTTCGCCATCGATCGCTTCCCGCGTTTCCGGATCGCGGTTGAAGTAGCCTCTCATGATGCTGGGCCCGCGCAGCAGGAGCTCCCCGTCTGCCGCCGTGCGCGCCTCGACATGCTCAAGTGGTGGTCCCACCGTGCCGATCTTGATCCTTCCGCCTATCGGATTGACGGACACCACCGGCGAAGCTTCGGTCAGCCCGTAGCCTTCGACCAGCGGCACTTCGGCCGCTGCAAGAAACCGGAAGATATCCTTGGGCAGGGGGGCGCCGCCCGAGATAAGGACCCTCAGCCTCGACCCGAACAGTCCGCGGATCTTCTGAAACACCAGCGGACGGAACACCGCCATGGCAAGCGCCAGATGCGCAGGCAGCGCTTGGCGACGATGCCGATACTCGGCGGCACTCGCTCCGGTCGCCATCGCCGCCCGAAACAGCCTTTGGCGCAGTGGAGACCCCGACTTAACCGTCGCCATCACGCGGCCGTAGATAACTTCCAGCAGGCGCGGGACCGTGAGCACGATGGTCGGCTGAATTTCGAGCAGGTTCGATGCGATCGAGGCGAGGCCTTCCGCATAGGCGATGGTGCCGCCTGCCATCATCACCGTGTAGTATCCGGCGGTGCGCTCGAACGAATGTGCCACCGGCAGGAACGACAGCGTCATGTCGGTTTCATTAAGCGTCAGCGCCTTCTGCGAGTCGGCGCAATTGGCGAGCAGGTTGCCGTGCGTGAGGACGACGCCCTTGGACGGCCCGGTGGTGCCCGAGGTGTAGATCAACGTCGCGGTGTCTTCGCGGGACCCTTCCACGATTCCAGCCGGGCTCGCTTCGCTGGCCTCTGCCATCGTGGTCACGGCGGGCGCGCCATCGTGCGCGGATTGCGCCACCGCACCACTATCCATGGCGAGAATGGTCCTCAGCTCCGGCAGGGAAGGGGCCAGTGCGCAAAGCTTCTTCACCTGTTCGGCGCCGTTGGCGGCCACTACCTTCGCCCCCGAATCGGAAATGACGTGGCGGGTCTCCTCGCCACCGCTGGTGGTGTAAAGCGGCACCACGATACCCCCGAGGCCCAGCACCGCCTGGTCGACGATCACCCACTGCGGAGAGTTCTCGGACAAGATTCCAACCCGGTCCCCGGGCCGGATCCCAATCTTCTGGAGCCCGGCGCGCAGCCGGGCGGCGGCGTCCGCTATCCCGGCCCAGGAATGGTCGTGCCAGATCTTGTTGCTTTTGTCCTTGAGGAAAGTGCGGGCACCATACTTCTGTGCCCGGTTCTCGAATGCCTGCGCCAGCGTGGCGAAATTGTCAGCCATACATGCTCCCAGCGAACGAAACTTCTAACCGAAAGGCGGCGCAATCGCCAATTCCCTGTTCTTCATTTCCCCAATCCCCACGCTCCGTCGCCAGCTACGCGGTCGGGGGTGCGCCCCGTGCGGCGGTAGACGCAATTGTCAGATTGCGGTCTGTCTTCGGCGAGGGCCGAGGACTACGGGTGGGTGACGCTCTGCCAACCGATCTGGGGATCGCCGCGGCTCCAGACCCTCGCGTCGACCCCGCTCCGCAAGCGCCCGTAAATGCTGGAAAACCCTCACCGTCATTGCTATTTTGCTTTAGTTTGAGACGAGTAGTGGAGCGAAAATTTTTCATTTCACTCGGCTTCGTTCACATGTCCATAATCGCGCCGGATTTACGCGTCGTGAACCGCAAGTACGCACGGGAGTAACACGGAGCGGTTTCGGGGCAGGGTACCGCGCGCCGCTCGCGCGCAGGGGGTCAGATTTAGCAGATGCTCGAACACTTGTGGTTCCCGCACGATATCTCAACTTTTGGGCCGCAAATCGACTGGTTATTCATCCTGATCTTCTGGATCACGGTTATCGTCTGGGCGCTCGTCATGATCGCGATGGTGACCTTCATGGTCCGCTACCGTCATCGTCCCGGGCGCAAGGCCGAATACATCGAAGGCAATCCGCGCCTGGAGGTCTTCTGGACCACGGCAACTGCCGTGATCCTGATAGCGCTGGCCCTGATGAGCAAATCGACCTGGGCCGAGATCAAGGAACACGGTCCGCCGGGCCAGGTGTTCTATCAGGTCGCCGGCAAGCAATTTAACTGGGAGATCACCTACCCGGGTCCCGACGGCAAGTTCGGCCCCAAAGCCGTCACCGTCGAGAACGAGATGCATGTGCCGGTAAATCAGGTGGTCCGCATCGAACTCACTTCCAAGGACGTCATCCACAGCTTCTTCGTGCCCAACCTGCGCCTCAAGCAGGACGCGGTTCCGGGACGCACGATCCACGTCTGGTTCCAGGCCAGGGAACCGGGCACCTATGCGATTCCGTGCGCCGAGCTGTGCGGCTTTGGCCATTCGGGAATGCAAGGCACGCTCACGGTCCAGTCCGAGGCCGATTTCCAGAAGTGGCTCAAGGACCAGTACGCCAATCAACAATAGGGTGAACACGCCGGACCTCACGGCGCGGGGAGATAGCTTCAGATGAGCAGCACGGCAGCGGTTGCGGTTCACGGCGCCCATGGCGAGCAACACGAGCTCGGCTTCTGGCGCACATACATTTTTTCCGAAGACCACAAGATGATCGGGCGGCAGTTTCTGTTCGTGGCGCTGTTCATGATGTCGATCGGCGGGCTGATGGCGATGCTGATGCGCCTGGACCTGGCATGGCCGGACACCCAGTTCGGCTTTCTGAGCATCCTGCCCCAGTCGCTGCAGAACGACAGCGCGATCACCGCCAACACCTACAACGCCGAATTCACGATGCACGCCACCATCATGATCTTCTTCGTGATCATGCCGATCCTGGTCGGATGCTTCGGCAACTTCCTGATTCCGCTGATGATCGGCGCTCGTGACATGGCGTTCCCCAAGCTAAACATGCTGTCGTTCTGGGTGAGCGCCAGTGCTGGCGTCCTGATGATGGCGTCGTTCTGGGTGCCGGGCGGTC
>JAFAHS010000481.1 GCA_019237115.1 Deltaproteobacteria bacterium | reverse complement strand
TCACGGCAAGGTTGAACTTGAGGGGCTGCGCCGCGGCCTTGTCCGGATTGAGCCGCACCGCCGCCACATCCAACAGCATCCGAGTGGGTGTCTCGAACAGCGCGTCGGAACTCGTAATCGAGGTCGTTAGCCTGAGTACTCCATCGCGCAGCTCCTGCGCACCGGTCAGGTAAATGTTGCGCCAGGTGCCGGCTTCCGACTCCAGGCCGAGTTGAGTGTAGCTCGCGGCAAGCTGCTCACGGGCTGCCCGGTTGTCGGGCTCCGCGAACACCACGTGATTCAGAAGCATCGCGGCCCAGCGGTCGTCGCCCGTATCGGCGGCTTCCCGGGCACGGGACATCACCGCATCCACGCCCCCCATCGCTTCGACATAGCGCTTTGCGGCAGGCTCGGGCGGCAGCGGGTTCAAGTTGGCGGGATTTGCGTCGTACCAACCCAGGTAACGCTGATAAATCGCTTTGGAGTTATGGCTCATGGTGCCGTAGTAGCCGCGATTGAACCATAGGCGCCCCAGCACCGCCGGCAGTTCGAGTACTTCGGCGATCTCGCTGGCGGTGAGGCCGGTGTTTATGAGCCGGATGGTCTGATCGTGGAGAAACTTGTAGGCGTCGCGATGGCTGGCAAGAAACTCGGCAATCTCGGGTTGTCCGAACCGCGGTATTCCGTGGGCGGCGAACATTACGTCGCTGCGCTCGGCGAACAGCCGGATAGCCTCGGTCAGGTAGTCAGCCCACGCCTTGCAGTCCCGCACCAGCGCGCCGCGCGCCGGGAGCAGATTGTGCATGGTTAGATTGGCGTTTTCGGCCATGAACAGGGCGCGGAATTGCGGCAGGTAGAAATTCATCTCGGCGGGCGCTTCGGTGCCGGGTGTGATCTGGAAGACCATCTGCACGTCGCCAATAGCCAGCTCCTGCCCGGTCCGAACGATGGTGTCGGTGGGCGCGATGAGCGAGCTCTTGCCCAGTGAGGGGCATGGTCCCAGGCCCGAAGTAATTTCGCCCTGCGCGCTGCGCGGCAAGGTAAAGCCGAATTGATACCGTCCGCGCCGGACCATCGCCGGTCCGACGATGATGTTCTCCGCCACCGCATGTTCAAGGAAGCCCTCGGGCGCGACTATCCTGACCCCGGCGGCGCCAACCTCCGCGCGCGTCACAACGCCTTCGACACCGCCATAGTGATCGACGTGGCTGTGGGAGTAGATGACCGCAAGTACCGGCTTTGCGCCAAGGTGTTCGCTCACCAGCTCGAGCGCGGCTTGCGCGACCTCAACCGAGACCAGCGGGTCGACTACTATCCATCCCGAACCGGCATCTATGAATGACACCGTCGAGACATCGAAGCCGCGCACCTGATAGATACCGCCCGCGACCTTGAACAGTCCGTGCCTGGTGATGATCCGCGCCTGGCGCCATAGGCTCGGGTTTACCGTGTCGGGTGCAGCTCCGTTGACAAACCCGTAAGTGGAAAGATCGTACACGATCCGGCCGCCTGACCCGCGGATAAGCGGATCCTTGCGGGTCGCGATGAATCCACGCGCGGCGAACTCGAGGTCCCTGCCATCGTCACCCGCGACCAGCCCCTGAATTTCCTCTTTCCACTTACTCGCATTGGCCGCACCTATGACCCGCGAACCGGTCTGACCCGGGGTTCCAGCGCTGCTCATTTGTTTAGCCTCCCTCGTCTCGGAGAGTTCGACGAGATCAGAAACAATGATTGCCAGTCACTTCTCCCAACCCTTCAAGCCACCGATCCACCAGTTCACGCGCCCGTTCGGTGAGATGGATTCTCGACATGAGCGTGCAATCCATACATCGTCCGGGCTGCCGCACAGCTTGGACCGGCGAGACCAGCTGTCGGCAGACGCGGAATGGAAAACTCAGATCAGCCGCAAATCTTTCATCGCCGCCTTCAGTTTTTCTGCGGCGGGCGGGGTCATCGGGACCAGGGGCAGGCGCAGTTCGTTGCAGCACTTGCCCATGAAAGCGAGCGCCTGTTTGATGCAGATGGGGTTGGTTTCGATAAACAGGGTGCGCATCAGCGGCAGCATCTTGTAGTGCAACTGGCGAGCCCGTTCAAAGTCTCCCGCCAGCCCGGCTGCCGCCAGTTCGTGCATCTCGCGCGGCATCGCGTTGCCGATGGTGGCAATCACCCCCTTGGCGCCGATCGCCATCAGCGGCACGGTGAGAGCGTCATCGCCCGACAGAACCGTGAACTTGCCGTTGGTGAGGCGCAGGATGTCGGAAGTCTGCTCGGTCGAGCCCGATGCTTCCTTGACGCCGATGACGTTCTTGAGTTCGGCCAGACGTGCGAAAGTCTCCGGCGCGATGTTCGAGCCGGTGCGGCCCGGGATGTTGTAGGCGAAGATCGGCAAGTCGACGCTGGTCGCGATGGTCTTATAGTGCTTGTAGATGCCGTCCTGGGTGGGTTTGTTGTAGTACGGGGAGATGAGGAGCGCGCCGTCGGCCCCCATCTCGCGGGCCGAAGCGGTCAACCGAATCGCTTCCGCGGTTGAATTTGAGCCGGTTCCGGCGACCACTGGCACCCGTTTTCGGGCTTGCTCGATGGTGATTTTGATCACCCGCTCGTGTTCGGCGTGGCTTAAGGTCGCCGATTCTCCAGTGGAGCCGCACGGCACCAGACCGTCGATGCCGCTCTGAATCTGCCATTCGATTAGCTCGCGCAGTGCGGCTTCATCGACCGCGCCATCGCGAAACGGCGTGATAATCGCTGTCAATGCACCGTGAAACATCGCCTGCCCTCCGTGTCTAGACGCGTACGGGAACCATCTCGGCGTCGCCAAGCTCAATTTGCCCGTCGAACACCGTAACGGCCTCCCCGGTCATGTAGACCGGACTTTTCCCCTCGCCATTATCCGGCCACTCGATCTCCAGGTTTCCTCCCCGCAACTCCACGGTCGCCTTGCGCTCGGCGCGCCCGGTCAGGACACCGGCGACCAGCGCGGCACACGCGCCGGTACCACAGGCGAGGGTCTCCCCGGAACCACGTTCCCACACGCGCATCTTAAGCTGGTTGCGCGAGACGGGCAGGATGAACTCCGTGTTTACGCGCTTGGGAAAGAAAGCGTGATTCTCGAAGCGGCGGCCGAGCCGCGCAAATTCGAACCCATCCAGCCTGAATATCAAATCGTCGTTCACGAACACGACGCAATGCGGATTGCCTATCGACACGCAGGTCACCGTCTCGGTCCGGCCGTCCACTTCCAGCGGATAGTCGATGATACGGCCGTCGGCGGCCACCGGAATCTGGCGGCCATCCAGGATAGGCTCGCCCATGTCCACCGTCGCGCCCTGCACCTCGCCCTTGGCGACTTGCAGGTGGACGCTCTTGAGACCCGCATCGGTCTCTATGGCCATCGGGTTCTTGCGCAAGAAGCCACGCTCGTAGGCAAGCCGCGCGAGACATCGGATCCCGTTGCCGCACATGTCACCGCGGCTTCCGTCCGCGTTGTACATCTCCATCCGAAAGTCGCCGACCTGCGACGGGGCCAGCATGATCAATCCATCGCCTCCCACGCCCAGGTGACGGTCGGAAAGGCGCCGGGACAGCGCGGCCGGGTCGGCGGGACGGGCCCGGAGCGCAACGATATAGATGTAGTCGTTGCCGCACCCCTGCATCTTGGTGAACTCAAGCGACGCCATCGTCACCCTCACCGGCTTCGCAACTCGACGATCTTCTCGCCGCGGATGAGATCCTCGAAAGTGTCGCGTTCCCGGATCAGGTGCGCATCGGTGTCATCCACCAGGATCTCCGCGGCGCGCGGACGACTATTGTAGTTCGATGCCATCACAAAGCCGTAGGCACCCGCGCTCATCACCGCCAGCAGGTCTCCGGTTTTCGGCTCGGCAAGTTCCCGCTCGCGCGCCAGAAAATCGCCGCTTTCGCACACCGGTCCGACCACGTCGGCAACCACCGGTTTGCCCGGATTGCGGCGATCGACCGGCCGAATCTCGTGATAAGCCTCGTACAGCACCGGCCGAATCAGATCGTTCATCGCTCCATCGATCACGATGAAGCGCTTCACGTCGGTTTCTTTGACGTACAGGACCCGGGTAACGAAGATGCCGGCGTTGCCCACGATTACCCGGCCCGGTTCGGTGATTATCCTGAGTCCCAGATCTCGGATCGGCTTGAGCAGCACCCGGGCGTATTCGGCGGGGGCCGGCGGCTCTTCCTGGTAGGGAATCCCCAGGCCGCCGCCGAGGTCGAGGTACTTGAGCGCCACACCGGCGGAGCGCAACCCACTCACTATTGCCTTCACCTTTTCGGCTGCCTCGTTGAACGGTGCCGTGTCGGTGATCTGCGAGCCGATGTGGGTGCTCAAGCCCACCAGTTCGAGGTTCGGGAGTCCGCGCGCTTCCGCGTAGTATTCGTGCACCTGCGCCAGTGGCACGCCGAACTTGCTGTCGCGATGGCCGGTGGAAATGTGCGGATGGGTTCCCGGATCGAGGTCGGGATTGACGCGCAGGCTGACCGGCGCACGAAACTGCATGCGACCGGCGACCTGGTTGATGTGATGCAGTTCCGGCCCCGACTCGACGTTGATCATCAGGATGCGCGCGGTGAGGGCCGCCGCGATTTCTTCGTCGGTCTTGCCGACCCCCGAAAACACTATTTTCCCGGGGTCCGCTCCGACACGCAGGCAGCGCATCAACTCGCCGCCCGAGACGATGTCGAATCCGGCACCCATCGAAGCGAACAGCTTCAGGATGCTCAGGTTCGAGAGCGCCTTCATGGCGAAACAGATCAGGTGATCGGTGCCGGCGAAAGCTTCGTCGAAGACCCGAAAATGCCGCCTGAGCGTGCGTGCGCTGTACACATAAAAAGGCGTGCCGAAGCGCCTGGCCAGCTCGGCTATCGGAATGTCCTCGGCGCAGAGTTGATCGTGTCTGTATTCGAAATAGTTCATGCCCGACGCGGAGACAGACGGTCTTGAGCCGGATGCCCGGTGTGAAAGTGGTTTTTATCACAGCCCACGAGAATGAATAAACCGGCCCCGCGGGCAGACCGATTTGCGATCCTAAGGAAGCGGCAGCGGGGTCGGGGTGGGGAGGACGTAGGTCTCGGGGTTGGGCGGAGGACGCGGGACGGTGCGCTCGATCTCGACCGGGTTGGAAGGAGCGCTTTTATAGTTGTCCTGCGTGAAGGAGATGACGTGGTAGGTGTAGGAGCGACCGATGGTCGTGTCGTGATCGGTGAAGGCGAACATCTGCTGTTGCTGAAGGCGCTGCTGGTCGGTTACCGGCACTTCGCCGACGTTGCGAAAAAACCCCTGGGCGTCGGAGCGCATGATCGCAAAGTATCCAAGATTGCGCATCCTACCGCCCATTTCGTAGGTCGTGGGCCTGCCCCAGCTTAACTTGACCCCGTCCTGCACCGACTCCGCACGGAGATCTCCTATGCGCTCCGGCCGCGCGGCCTGCGGCGGCACCGGCCGCGATTTGACGCCGCATCCGACCCATGCTGCCGCACCTATGAAGGCCAGGAGCGCCACCAGCACCCCGATACCCACGCGAACCCTCACCGATCGAGTTCCTTGATCCGCTTCTCGTTCGTCCGCGGGGCGGGCCCGCCGGTTACGGTTCGGCGCGCGACCGAATGATCCGCGTCCAACACGCTCAGCGCGTCGGCCGCAAACACGTGCGAGTAGCGCCGCAGCTCCGCCAGGCTTAGCTCCTCGAGCGTGCGCCCGGAATCGGCGGTCTCCCGGACCAGCGCGCCGATGATCTCGTGCGCTTCGCGGAACGGCATGCCCCGCGCGACCAGGTACTCGGCGAGATCGGTCGCGAGTGCGAATCCACCGGCGGCCCGGCGCATGGCCGCACGATCGAAGCGCAGCGCGGTCCACAACTTCGCCATCAAGTCGAGCGCCGGCTTGATGGTGTCGAGCGCATCGAAAACCCGCTCCTTGTCCTCCTGCAAATCGGAGTTATACGCGAGCGGCAGGCCCTTGAGCGTGGTAAGCATCGCCATCAGATCGCCGATGACGCGCCCGGTCTTGCCGCGAATCAGTTCCGCGAGGTCCGGGTTCTTCTTCTGCGGCATCATCGAGCTGCCGGTTGAGAATTCGTCGGGCAGCACCGCGAAGCCGAATTCGGAAGAGGTCCACAGAATAAGCTCCTCGCTCATCCGCGACAGATGGACCGCAAGCAGCGCCGCGGCCGAGAGAAAATCGACCGCGAAGTCACGGTCCGAGACCGCGTCCATGCTGTTGTGTGCGAGCTGCTTGAAGCCCAGCTCGCGCGCGACCATTTTACGATCGATCGGGAGAGTGGTCGCCGCCAGCGCACCCGCCCCCAGCGGCATCACGTTGGTGCGCGCCAGCGCTTGGGCAAAGCGCTCGCGGTCCCGCTCCAGCATCTCGACGTAGGCCAGCACGTGATGCGCCAGCGAAACCGGCTGCGCGCGTTGCAGATGGGTATACCCGGGCATGGTGGTGTCGAGGTTGCGCCGCGCGACGCGAATCAGCGATGCGCGCAGGACCCGGATGAGCTCATCGACGTTTTGGATTTCGTCGCGCAGGTAGAGACGCAGGTCGAGCGCGACCTGGTCGTTGCGCGAGCGCGCGGTGTGGAGCTTGCGCCCGGCCTCGCCGATTTTGGCGATCAGACGTCGCTCGATGGCGAGGTGGACGTCTTCGTCGGAGGTGACAAAGCGAAACTTCCCGGATTCGATTTCCTGCTCGATCTGGCCAAGGCCGCGCTCGATCGCCCGCGCCTCGGCGGGGCGGATCAGGCCGACGCGGGCCAGCATGCGGGCGTGGGCAATCGAACCAAGGATGTCGTGACGATAGAGACGGCGGTCAAACGGCAGCGACGCGGTGAAGGCCTCGACCTCCGGCAACCGACCGCGCGCGAACCGGCCGCGAATTAAATTGGCGCGCCCCGGCGATTTGCCCTTCATGCGCTCGCCCTCGCCACTTCCGGCCCGGAAAACGGACCGGGCAGTCGTGTCATGGTGGCCCCAAGCCGGGCCGTGCGCACTTGCATGACAAGGTCGCGGGAACGGTTTACCCGGCTGGCCGTGGAGCTGTGCCGGCCCTGCTTGAGAGGTCGAGCACCGCTAGCAGCAAGAAATCGCGGGCGCCTCATTCGGAATGGCGCGTGCGACAGAGACATCCGCGGGCGGCGCAGCTCGTGGTGCCGTCCGGATGGGTGATGTGGACATCGAACTTGTGCCCGCAGCGCGGGCAGTGACCGGCGCGGACGCGCGGGACCAGCTTGGGTGCCTTGTGCGGCGGCCGGAATTGAATAACCTTTCCCAATCCTCAGGTCCCCTTGTTTGCCGGGCGCGCGGCGGCGCGGGCCCGGGCCAGCGCGCGCAGCCGGGTACCGGCCAGCCGGATGAATCCCTCGGCGTCGGATTGCTGGTAACCGCCGGCCTCTTCGAAACTCGCCATCGCCGGATCATAGAGCGAGTTGGGCGACTTGCGGCCCGCGATGGTGACCGCACCCTTGTACAGCTTGAGGCGCGCGGTGCCGGTCACGTCGCGCTGCGCTTCATCGATCAGCGCCTGCACCGCCTCGCGCTCCGGCGCGAACCAATACCCGTAGTACACCATCTCAGCGTAGCGCGGAATCAATGAATCGCGTAAATGCAGCACCTCGCGATCGAGCGTCAATTGCTCGACCGCGCGATGCCCATTGGTCAGCAGCGTGACTCCGGGAGTCTCGTACACCCCGCGCGATTTTATCCCAACATAGCGGTTCTCGACCAGGTCGACCCGCCCGATGCCGTGGCGGCCGCCGATTTCGTTGGCGCGCTCGATTATTTTCGCGGGCGACAGAGCCTCGCCATTGATCGCGACCGGATTTCCGGCATGGTACTCGATTTCGACGTGTTCGGGCCGGCTCGGCGCATCCTCGGGAGACACGGTCAGCTGGAACATGTCGTTGTAGGGCTCGCGCCACGGATCTTCCAGGATTCCGCCCTCGTAGCTCACGTGAACGAGGTTGCGATCCATGGAATAGGGTTTTTCCTTGCTGGCCGTGATGGGAATCTTCTTCTCATCGGCGTAGGCGATCATGTCGGCGCGCCCCTGAAAGGTCCAATCGGCCCTTCGCCACGGCGCGATGATCTTGAGCTCGGGCGCCAGGCGCGCCAGGCTCAGTTCATAACGGACTTGGTCGTTTCCCTTGCCGGTCGCGCCGTGCGCGACCGCATCCGCGCCCTCGGCGCGCGCGATCTCGGCCTGTTTCTTGGCGATGACCGGTCGGGCGATGGAAGTCCCGAGCAGGTAGTAGCCTTCGTACACCGCGTTCGCCCGCATCATCGGAAACACGAAGTCGGCGGCGAATTCCTCGCGCAGGTCGGCAAGGATGAACTTGCTCGCTCCCGTACCGAGCGCCTTTTGCTCGAGGCCTGCGGTCTCCTCCGCCTGGCCGACATCGGCACAATACGCGATGACCTCACAGCCGAAGCGATCCTTGAGCCAGCGCAGGATCACCGAGGTATCGAGTCCTCCCGAATAGGCGAGCACCACTTTCTTGATATTTTCGCTTGCCACCGTCGTAATTTCCGTTACGCGCTGTGCGTCAGCGCGGTCTGCTCCAGAATCTCAGGCCGCTTGAGCCACACCATGACCGCTTTCTGTGCGTGCAGCCGGTTTTCGGCCTGGTCCAGAACGATCGAGCGCGGTCCGTCGAGCACCGCATCGGTTATTTCCTCGCCGCGATGCGCGGGCAGGCAGTGCATCACCAGCGCGTGACGCGCGGCGTGCGCCAGCAGGGCGTCATTGACCTGAAAGTCGCGAAAGTCACGCCGGCGCCTGGCGGCTTCCTTCTCCTGGCCCATCGAGGTCCAGGTGTCCGTGTAGATCACGTCCGCATCCTTGACCGCTTCGACCGGATCGTGGGTAAGCACCCCGTGTTCCTCGCGCCGAAAGCGGGCCAGGTAGCTTTTGTCGGGCTCATAGCCCTGCGGAATACCAAGCCGCAGCTCGAAACCGATCAGCGACGCCGCCTCGATCCAGCTCTGCGCGAGGTTGAATCCGTCGCCCACGAACGCGATGCGCAATTTTCTCAGATCGCGCCCGAAATGCTCCTGGAGCGCCTGCAGGTCCGCCAGTAACTGGCAGGGATGGAGCCGATCGGTGAGCGCGTTGATGACCGGCACCGAGGCTTCGCGCGCCAGCTCCAGGCAAGTGTCGTGAGAAAAGGTCCGAATCATGATCAGGTCGACCCAGCGCGACAGGTTTCGCGCCACGTCCTTGGCCGATTCGCGCTCGCCGATCCCGATGTCGTTCGGGGCCAGGTAAATCGCGTGACCGCCAAGTTGCGCCATGCCGGTTTCGAAGCTGATCCGGGTGCGCAGCGAGGGTTTCTGAAAGATCATGGCCAGCGTGCGGCCGCGCAGATAGGGATGCTCGATGCCGGATCTGAGTTCGCCCTTGAACCGGGCCGCCAGTGCCAAAAGCCCGCCGAGCTCGCCCTCGGTCAGAGAGCTCATGTCCAGAAAATCGCGTTTGCCGGGTCGCTCTGTAACGTCCTGCCCCTCAGCGGCCCGTTTACGCTGCGCTGCCACGGCACTCATCAGGGTACCGGTGCGGTGCGCAGGGCGCGTTCCACGATCGCGAGGCCCCGCTCCGCGTCGGCACGCGATAGATTGAGCGGGGGCAGCAGCCTGAGCACGTTGCCCGCGGTCCCGTTGACCAGCAAGTGCTCCTTGAGGCACGCGTCGACGACCGGCCGTGCATCGTGCTTGAGCACCACGCCGATGATCATTCCCAGCCCGCGCACCTCGGTGATCCGGTCGCAGGTCTTCGCGATCTCGCGCAGGCGCTCCAGCATCGCTCCGCCCACCCGGGTCGCGTTCTCCAGCACGCGCTCCTCGTCGATCGCCTCGACCATCGCAAGTCCGGCCGCGCACGACACGGGATTACCCCCGAAGGTAGTCCCGTGGCTTCCAGGAGTCAGGCTCGCGGCGATATCGCTCTTCGCGATCATTGCGCCAAGCGGCAACCCGCCACCGAGCGCCTTGGCAAGGGTGACGATGTCCGGTTTGACACCGGTATGTTCGTACCCGAAAAACTTGCCGGTCCGGCCGACCCCGACCTGGATCTCGTCGAGAATCATCAGGAGATGGTTGCGATCGCAGAACTCCCGCACCCGCTTGAGGTAGTCCGCTTTTGGAACCACCACGCCGCCTTCGCCCTGGATCGGTTCAAGCATCACGCCGACGGTGTTATCGCTCACAGATCGCTCGAGCGCCCCGAGGTCATCGAACGGCGCCATCCGGAAGCCCGGGACCAGGGGTTGAAAACCCTGATGATATTTCTCCTGGCCGGTGGCGCTCAGCGTGGCCAGCGTGCGCCCGTGAAATGAGCCAAGTGTCGCGACGATTTCGTACCGTCCCCCGCCGTCCCGGTGGCCCCAGCGCCGCGCCAGCTTGATTGCCGCCTCGTTGGCCTCCGCGCCCGAGTTACCGAAAAATACACGACCGTCGCCGAAGCGCGATGCGAGGTTTGCGGCCAGGCGAGCAGTCGGCTCGGTATGGAAAATGTTGGACACATGCATGAGACGCTCGGCCTGCTCGCGCACCGCGCGGACCAGGCGCGGGTGCGAATGGCCCAGGTTGGTAACCGCCAGACCGCAGAAGAAATCGAGGTAGCGATTGCCGTCGGCATCTTCGAGCCAGGAACCCTGACCGCGGGCCAGGGCAATCGGCAGACAGCCGTAGATGTCGACCAGGTTGCGATGGGTCAGATCTACTATTTCAGCGTTGTTCATCGGCGTGCGCTCTCTCAGGTCTCTTTCGGCGTCCGGGTGCGAGATCGGACACGCGGGCACGGCGGCGGACCACCTCGGTCCCGACTCCGAGCCGGGTGAAGATCTCGAGCAGCACGGCGTGCCGGACGCGGCCGTCGATAATGTGGGTTTTGGCGACGCCCTTTTGGAGCGCATCGATACAGCATTCCACCTTGGGAATCATGCCCTCGTGAATCACGTCGCGCGCGATCATCCTGCGCGCCTCGGGGGCGTCGAGCGTCGAGATCAGGCGCCCCTCGCGATCTTTCACTCCCTCGACATCGCTGAGCAGGATGAGTTTTTCGGCCTTGAGCGCCGCGGCGATTTCACCCGCGGCCACGTCGGCGTTGATGTTGTAAGTCTGCCCGTCACGGCCAACCCCGGTCGGGGCGATGACCGGAATGAAATTCGCGGCCTCCAGCGTGGTGATCACGTCCGGGTTTATCGCGTCCACTTCGCCGACCAGGCCGATGTCCAGGGTGCTCTTGCGCCCATTCTCATCGCGCACCACCACTCGCATCTTGCGCGAGACGATCAGGTCGCCGTCCTTGCCCGAGAGTCCGACCGCGCGGCCACCTTGCCGCGAGATCATCGCCACGATGTCCTTGTTGATGCGCTGCAGGACCATCTCGGCCGCTTCCATGGTCGCCTCGTCGGTGACCCGCATGCCGCGCACAAACTTCGACTTGAGCCCGAGCTTGCCGATCAGCTCCGTGATCTGGGGGCCCCCGCCATGCACGATGACCGGATTCATCCCGACCAGGTCGAGCAGGACTACGTCTTCGGCGAAGCTCAGGCGCAGATCCTCGCTCAGCATGGCATGGCCGCCATACTTGATGACGATGGTCTTGCCGCGAAAGCGCCGGATGTAGGGCAGCGCTTCGATCAGAACTTCGGCTCGTTGAATGAGATCCTTCACGTCTCCTCCGCCGCGCACGCGCTCACGCGGCCATCAAAACAGGCTTGCCGGTGCCGCGCAATTACACGCGTGTGAACTCGGACCGCGCCGCCCGCAAAGCGCCTACTTTTAAAGGATAAAACGGGACAGGTCTTCATCCTTCACGATCGGGTCGAGATAGCGATGGACGTAGGCGGCGTCGATGACGACCGCGCGAGCGTTACGCTCGGGGGCATCGAAAGAAAGCTCATCCAGCACGCGCTCGAGCACCGTATGCAGGCGGCGCGCGCCGATATTTTCGCTGCGTGAATTCACCAGCGCAGCGATCTCTGCGAGCGCGCCCACCGCGTCCTCGGTGAAGGTCAGCTTGACGCCCTCGGTCGCCATCAAGGCGACGTATTGCTTGGTCAGCGCGTTCTCCGGCTCGGTCAGGATGCGGACGAAATCATCGCGGGTCAGCGCTCCCAGCTCGACGCGGATGGGGAAGCGTCCCTGAAACTCCGGGATCAGATCGGAAGGCTTGGAGGTGTGAAACGCGCCCGAGGCGACAAACAGGATGTGATCGGTGCGGACCGCGCCGTATTTGGTGTTGACGGTCGAGCCTTCGACGATCGGAAGCAAGTCGCGCTGCACACCCTCGCGCGAGACGTCGGGACCGCGGCTCGCCTCCCGTCCCGCAATCTTGTCGATCTCATCGATGAACACGATGCCCGATTGCTCGGCGCGATGGATGGCGTCGTGGGCGACCGATTCCATGTCGACCAGGCGCGCCGCTTCCTCCTGGGTCAGGAGTTCCAGCGCCTCGGGAATCTTGACCTTACGGCTGCGGGTCTTCTTGGGCATGATCTGGTTCATGAGCTCCTTCATGTTGAAGCCCATTTCCTCCATGCCCTGGGGCGTAAACACCTCGACCATCGGCGTGGCGCTCGCGGAAACTTCGATTTCGACTTCCCGGTCGTCGAGATGACCCTGGCGCAGCAGCTTGCGGAGCTTCTCACGGGTTTCCTTCGACGAATCTTCTTCGATCGGTTGCACGCGACCTTCCGGCGTGATGCCGGCCGGTCTGCGAACCTTGGTCGGGGGCGGAAACAGAATGTCGAGCAGCCGTTCCTCGGCGTTCTCGCGCGCTTTGACCGCGACCCGCTCGCGGGCCTCCTCGCGCACCATCTTCACGGAGATTTCGGCGAGATCGCGAATCATCGATTCCACGTCGCGGCCGACATAGCCGACCTCCGTGTAACGGGATGCTTCGACCTTGATGAACGGGGCCTGCGCCAGGCGCGCCAGCCGTCGGGCAATCTCGGTCTTGCCTACCCCGGTCGGACCGATCATAAGGATGTTCTTGGGCGCGATTTCGTCGCGCAGCTCGGGTGCGACGTTCTGCCGCCGCCAGCGGTTTCTGAGCGCGATCGCCACTGCGCGCTTGGCATCGCCCTGACCGACGATATAGCGGTCGAGCTCGGAGACAATCTCGCGCGGGGTCATTACCTGTGGAACGTCCATCGAAATCTACGGTCACGAGCGCGCCCTTCGCGCGCTGATTGTTAAAGCTTAGTCATAGTTGATCGCCGTGCCTACATCTTCCGTAACGCCACCGTGCCTCTCGCCCGGGGGGCCGGCGGCGAGAGATTCTGCGGCACGCGCAAAAAACGCCTACAGCTCCTCGATGACGAATTGATCGTTGGTGTAGACGCAGATCTCGGAAGCGACCTTCATCGAGGCTTCCACGATCTGTCGCGCGGTCATGGCGGAGCTGTTTCGCAACAGCGCGCGGGCAGCGGCCAGCGCGTAGTTGCCCCCCGAGCCGATCGCGACGATCCCATCGTCGGGTTCAATGACGTCGCCGACCCCGGAAATCAGGAGCGAACTCTCGCGGTCGGCGACCACCAGCATCGCCTCGAGCCGGCGTAGCACCCGATCGGTTCGCCAGTCCTTGGCAATCTCGACGGCCGCCCGCCGCAAGACCCCGTTGAACTCCTGCAGTTTACCTTCGAATCTATCGAACAGCGTGAACGCATCGGCGGTCGAACCGGCAAACCCCGCCAGCACCCGATCTCCGTGCAGCCGGCGCACCTTGCGCGCACCGCGTTTCATGATGGTCTGACCGACGCTGACTTGCCCGTCGCCCGCCATTACCACCTTGCCGCCGTGACGGACGCTCAGAATGGTCGTGCCACGGATTTTGGATTGGTCGTCACGCCCGGGGGTGGGCACTGCGGTGTACCTCTTTAAGGTGATTCACGCTCACGTGCGTGTAGCGTTGGGTGGTGGCCAGACTCGCATGGCCGAGCATCTCCTGAATCGAGCGCAGATCCGCGCCGTTGTCGAGGAGATGAGTTGCAAAGCAATGGCGTAGTCCGTGCGGCGTGATACCCGCCACCAACCTGGCACCCAGCAGGCG
>JAFAHS010000479.1 GCA_019237115.1 Deltaproteobacteria bacterium | reverse complement strand
GAAGCTCACGAAGAACTCAAAGAATTGGTTTATCTGCACCCATGCGTCCTCCATTTCTTCGTGATCTTTGAGGGCTTCTGTGTCGATTGTCCGGACGGTGTCCGGCCCTTGCACGCTTGATCAATCCGTTGCGGCAGGTTGCAGGGTGTGAGCGGATCGACTTTGTTTCCTTCTGTTCAAATTCTCTTCTTCGCTTCCTTTTGTGAATCGGGCGTGGCTTCTGGTGGCGGCTTCGTCGCCCTTGACCTTCGATGAGGTCTCAGACCCGATTGTAGTGAAGACCTTTTGATACCGGCCTTGTATTTATGAGCCTTGGCGGATTGTCAACAGCTCCAGTAGCGAAAGACGGGTTAGACGTGCGACGGCGGTCGCGCTGGAGCGCGCCTACCAGCCGGTGATCACAACGCGTCCGAGACCTCGTCGACGTTGGTTTCCGCGACCAGCTTGTCAAAAACGATCTCGCCGCGCGCCATGGCTACGACGCGGTCGCACGATTGGAACACATGATGCAGGTTATGGCTGATCAAGATTCCGGTGACGCCTTGCGCCGGCAGGCTGCGCACGAACCCCAGCACCTTGGCTGTCTCCTTAACCGAAAGGTGATTGGTTGGTTCGTCGAGAATCAGGACCCGTGACTTGAAGTGCATGGCCCGGGCGATGGCGACCCCCTGGCGCTGCCCTCCGGACAGTTCGCTCAACAGTGCATCGGCCGAACGCACACGCAGATCGACATCGGCGATAGCCCGCATCGCCTCCTCGCGCATGCGCTGGTGATTGAGCAACCCCAGGCCACCGATCGCGAACAGCAGCGGCTCGCGCCCTATGAACAGGTTGCGCGCAATCGACATGGTGGGAACCATCGAGTTGTCCTGATAGATTGTTTCAATCCCAAGCTTCATCGCTGACTTGGGCGACGTGATTCGCACCGGGCGGCCGTCAATCCTGATTTCGCCGCGGTCGGGGCGGTGGACACCCGAAAGGATCTTGATCAAGGTCGACTTGCCGGCACCGTTGTCTCCAACCAGGCCGCAGACCTCGCCCGGGCGAACGTCCAAATCCACGCCCTTGAGAGCGTGCACACCCGAGTACCATTTGTGCAGGTCGCGAACGGATATGAGCGCCGTGGCCATTTCAGCCTTCCACCTTGATGCGGCGTGCAGTCCTTCGCAGCCAGGAATTGGCCACAACAGCTAATATGGTCAGCCCGCCGACTGCGAACTTGAACCAATTGGCGTCGACCTGAGACAGCACAAGGCCGTTATCGATGACCCGGATCAGCAACGCGCCAACAATTGCGCCGAGCACTGTACCCACGCCGCCCGTCAAGGCGGTGCCCCCGATAACCGCAGAGGCAACGGCTTGGAGCTCCAACCCGTCACCGATCGAGGGGAGCGGCGAGCCTAAGCGGAAGACTTCGATTGTGCCCGCGAACCCGGCCAGTAGCGCGCACATCACGAAACATGTCATCTTTACCCACCACACTGGGACTCCCATCGAGGCCGCCGCATCAAGGAAGCCGCCCGTGGCGCGAAGCCAATTGCCGAAGTTCGAGCCGTTCAGCATCGCGGCGGCAACCAGCCCGATGACGGCGAACCAGATGAACGAAGCGCGAAGGAGTCCGCCCGGGCCGACAAATTCCGTGAATACCCCGATGGGCAGGTCGCTGGACAGCAGCGGCGGGAAGCCGCCCGTAACGACGACGGTCAAGGAGCGCACGATAAAAAGCATTCCCAACGTCGTGATGAAGCTGGGAATATTAAATGCCAAGGTAATGAAGCCGTTGGCGAAACCCACGACCGCAGAGATCGCCAGGCCGAGCAGCATGGCTGGAATGAAAGGGAGACCGGAGTCAGTCATTAGTGCGACGGACACCGGCATCAAGGCGAACATCGAACCTACGGAGAGGTCGAACTCGCCGCAGATCATCAATATCGTCACGCCGATAGAGACCAGTCCCACTTCAGGGAGCAGGCCGAGGATGCCGCGCAGATTTTCGGCCGTGAGGAACACGCCGCCGGAGCGGATCTCGAATATGACCGTCAGAACCACGAGAAGCGCAATCCCTGCCAGCTCCGGCTTCTCAAGATAAATTCTGAAGAGCCTTCTCACTGTTCCTGTGAATCTGCTGTGCGAGCGAACAGCTGGCGCAGCCGACATTGGTCCGAAATTGGCTGGATCAGCGCTTGCCTTGCTTAGAAAGCGCCATGATCGAGTCAACCTGATCCGGTGTGATCACGGCTTCGCCTGTATCGATGTCGGCCGGCGCCAAGCCGATGTTCTTCTTGAGATAGACTTCCATGACCGGCATGAAGCCCTGCTCATAGGGCTGCTGGTCGATTTCGATCTGGATATAACCGGCTTTCATCATTTCGAGCACTTGCGGTACCAGGTCGAAGCCGCCGAGGAGCACCTTGCCTGGGGGAACTGCGCGGTCCTTGAGGACCTTGGCCACACCGGCATGCCAGAATCCCATATCGAAGTAGGCCGTCGTATCAGGGTGTCCGTTGAGGTAGGCCCCGACGCGGTCGGAGACAACAGCGAGATCGGTACCCGAGTCGATCTTTTCGACGGTCACCTGGCGGTCCGGGTTCGCCTTTTTGAATGCGTCCAACCCATTCATGACACCCTGGGCACGCTGCTCAGCCCAGTTCTGGCCGGGCGCGCTCACACCTACCAGGACGTGGATCGGCCCTTCCTTGGGGAAGAGAGCCGACAGGCGCTTGCCCAGGGTCGTTCCGGCCGGGATGAAGTTCTGCCCAATGAAGGCCTCCCTCAGCCCGAGCGCTGGGCCTGCAGTAGCGTCGACGTTCGACGAAATCACCGTTATACCCTTTTCCTTGGCGTCCTTCAGCACCCCGATGAACGCGTTGTTGTCAACCAATGATGTGATCAACGCATCCGGCTTTCGGGCGACGGCCGCTTGCATGTTGCCAACTTGTTGTTCGACCGAGCCTTCCGTCTGCACAAAGATGAACTGACCTTTCGCTCCCACTTTGCCGCAGGCATCGTCAAAACCGAGCTTTACCGCCTGCCAGAACGCGTTGGTCGTCGACGAATGACAAGTGAATACTATATTGAGCGGTTCAGCGGCCAACGCGGACCCAGCGAACATCCAGGAGAGTGCCAGGGTCCGGGCCACGAACATGAAGGACGAGCGCGGGGGGAATCTGAAGATAACCATAGGTAACTCGTGGTTGGTCTCTATTTGGAACTGCAAACAGACTAGAGGGATAATTAAAGATGGGAATTTAATCAAAGAGTCTTCTGCCGAGTCAAGTCGGGATAGACTGCCTGCGCAAGGTAGCATAGGCTTCCAGCCTATAATCACGCCCGACAGGCAAGATGCCTATGCTACTTTGGCGTGCGAGGCTACCTCACTAGCATTCCTGCTCGGGCGAGTGACTGCAGACCTTCCCCCAGGTGCTGCTTTACGGTAGCGGCAATCGCGTCCGGGCCTTCGACCGGCGCGCCGTTCTCATAAACCGGAGTGCCACTTGATTGCACAATCTGGATCAAGTCGTGAGCAACTAGTTCTTGATCGCGCGTGCCGTCGAGCAGCA
>JAFAHS010000372.1 GCA_019237115.1 Deltaproteobacteria bacterium | reverse complement strand
GGCCTTAGACCTGATTGTTCGCGGCGGAACGGTGGTGGACGGGACCGGCACCCCCGGTTACCAGGCGGATGTTGCGATCGCACAAGGACGAATCGTCGAGGTTGGCAAAGTGCGCGATAGCGCCGAACGGGTCATCGACGGGTCGGGCCTGATAGTCACGCCAGGATTCATCGATCCGCACACACATTACGATGCGCAGATTTGCTGGGACCCTCTAATCACCTGCTCTTCGTGGCACGGCGTTACCACAGTGGTCATGGGCAATTGCGGGGTCGGACTGGCGCCCTGCAAGCCGGCCGAGCGCGAGGTGGCGGCGTGGAATCTGGTTCACGTTGAGGCGATTCCGTACGACGTCCTCAATAAAGGAATCACCTGGGACTGGGAGACTTTCCCGCAATATATGGAGGCGGCGCAGCGGCGCGGTCTCGGGATCAACGTCGGCTTTCTCGCCGCGCTCTCACCCTTCCGCCACTTCGCGATGGGCGAGGAAGCGATGAGCCGGGCTGCGACCGAGGCGGAGACTGCCCAGATCGGCACCTTGCTGCGCGAGACGATGGCTGCGGGAGCCTTCGGATTTTCGCTCACCGTAATGCCGCAGCACGTCGGATATAAAGGCCAGCCGCTCGCGTGCCGCCTCGCGAGTCATGACGAGCTTCGAAGCTACGCAGAGGTTCTGCGCGAAGCCGGCCACGGCGTGGTCGAGATCGCGCTGACCCGTCAGCCGAGCGGCCTCTCCGACCAGGAGTACGCGCTGCTCGATTTGTTGTCGCACGCGAGCCAACGTCCCGTGACCTGGCTCAATTTGCGCGATCGCGACGATGCGCCGGATGCGTGGAGCGAGACTTTGAGCAAAGCCGCTCCCCTGCTCGAGCGCGGATGTCGCCCCCAGGTTGCCGCCCGCCCGTTGATCATCGAGTTCAATCTGCGCAATCCGTTCCTGTTCGGCAGCATGAACTCCATCAAACCTGCTTTCGGCGACAGGTCGGTGGACGAACTCAAACAGTTTTACGCAGGCGCGGAGTTTCGCCGCACCTTCAGTGCCGAACTCGGTCGACGCGCGGTGCTGCGAGACATCTGGGATCGCGCGAAGATCAAGGAGGCCTCCAAGCCTAACCTCAAGGCGTTGGAATGGAAAAGTGTCGCAGCGATCGCACGCGAGCGCAATGCCGATCCCGTCGATACATTCTTCGATCTCTCGATCGAGGACGAACTGAATCTCACCTTCATGATGCCGGTGCTCGACATCAACGAGGAACGGGTCGCCCGCAAATTCAGCGATCCGCGCACCATGATCGGAATCTCCGATGGGGGCGCGCACGTCGACATGTTGTGTAACGCCGGCTATCCGACTTATCTCATCGGCAATTTCGTGCGCCGCAAACAGGCGATCACGCTCGAGCATGCCGTCAAACGCATAACCTCGGAACCCGCCCGATTCTTCGGGATGAGCGATCGCGGCGAGCTACGTGCGGGACTCGCGGCCGATATCACGATTTTCGACTTCGACCGCATTGGGTCGCCCGAACGTCCCGAGGTCCGCAGCGACTTTCCCGGCGGAGGTCGGCGGTTGGTAACGCAGGCCGAAGGGATCGAATACACCATCGTTAACGGCGAGGTCCTCTACGAGCGTGGACAACATACGGGAGCGCTGCCGGGGAAAGTCCTGCGTTCGGGACCAGCCACGGCCCCGCGCTAGGAGAAAGCCATGACGGACACGCGAGTAATCTCCGCCGATTCGCACATGACCGAGCCCGGCGATTTATGGGTAACGCGGCTGGATCAGAAGTACCGCGACAACGCGCCGCGCGTGATCAGGAAGGAAAGCTCAGGCTCCGCGGTGACGGGTGCCCCCTACGTTTTCGTCGGTCCGGGCTTTCCTCCGCTCGTTGTTGCAGGGGTGTTCGCCGCTGGACGTAGCGGCGAGGAGTTGCGCGAACACATGCGCAAGGGCTACGAGGCCGCGCGGCCGAGCGGATGGGATCCCCTCGAACGGCTCAAAGACCAAGACATCGATGGTGTCTCGGCCGAGGTGCTCTATGCCAGTCTTGGCATAGCGCTGCTCAGCATGACCGACGTCGAACTCCAGCAGGCTTGCATGCGCGTGTATAACGATTGGCTCGCTGAGTTCTGCTCGCATTCGAAAAACCGCCTGGCGGGTATCGGACTGTGTTCACTGCGCGCTTTGCCGGACGTCTCGGAAATCGAGCGATGCGCCAAGAAGGGCCTCAAAGGCATCCTGGTGCTCGCGAGCAACACCATCGAGACTCCCTACAGCGATGAGCGGTTCGATCCACTGTGGCGCACCGCATCAGAACTGGGCATGCCAATCTCACTGCATAAGCCGCTGGTCTCCGGAATGTCGCTCACACCGTTCATGCCGAGTCCCGCTGACCTCCAGATCCATTGCATCCACGTGGTTGAGCAGTGCATGACGAGGTTGATCTACGGCGGCGTGTTCGAACGATTTCCCAAATTGAAGATCGTTTCGGCCGAGAATGACGTCGGATGGATGCCCAACTGGATCAATCGCCTCGACCACGTCTACTCCAAAATGGGTCGCCCCAGGCTGCCTCAGCAACCGAGCGAATACGTGAAGCGCAATGTATGGGCGACCTTTCAGGACGATCCGCTGGGACCGGCGACCTGGAAATTCTTCGGCGAAGAGAACTACATGTGGGCTTCGGACTTTCCTCACGCTGACTCGACCTTTCCCAATTCCATAAAGACCATCGCCGATAACTTTGCCGAAGTGCCCACGCGTGTCAGGCGGAAAATCACCTTCGACAATGCGAATAAGCTTTATAACCTCGCACTCGGCTGAGCCTTGCTTTAGTAGCGCGTTTTATCATGTTCATAATGCGGTTCACGGAACGCCCGTATGTCGCCTACACCGAAGAGGACGTTCGGCGCAGTTTTCGCAGTTCGGTCCGGCTGACCTTTCCGAATAGTCATTTCGATCCGGTTCTTGGCGCGGAGCTGTATAACGAATATCTGGACGAGTACGAGCTCTCCGAGCAAGCGGGATTCGACGGCCTGATGCTCAATGAGCATCACAACACGCCCACCTGCATGGGGGCGACCATGAATCTGGAGGCGGCGATCCTGGCGCGTATCACCAAGAAGCCAAAGATCGTCCTGCTCGGGAATCCCCTTCCTATCTTCGACAATCCCATCCGCCTGGCCGAGGAGTTGGCCGAAATAGACATGATTTCGCGCGGCCGGCTGGTATCGGGCTTCGTCCGCGGCACCGGTATCGAAAGCTGGGCGACCAACACCAATCCCGTCCACAATCGCGAGCGATTTGAAGAGGCCCACGATCTGATAATCAAGACGTGGACGACTCCCGGACCGTTCCGGTGGGAAGGCAAGCACTACCAGTTTCGAGTCGTGAATCCGTTCGAAACCCCGCTTCAAAAGCCGCATCCACCAATCTGGATCCCGGGCGTGGGCAGTCCCGAAACACTCGAATGGTGCGCGCGGCATCACTATCCCTACATCTATCTGGAAACCGACGCTCAGGTGACGGTCTCGATGACCGACCTCTACGGCAAGGCTGCTGCGGAATGCGGGTATCAGCCGGGACCGCAGAACTTCGGATACCTGTGGCGCATCCACGTCCAGGACACCGACGAAAAAGCAATCGAGGTCGGGAAAGGATTTCTCACCGGCAACGCGGGTGTAGGCCGCGTCCCGCTGCCCGGCGACTTTATGGCACCGGCCGGTTACAACTCGCGGGAAGGTTCTAAGCGGCTGCTGGAGCAATACAAACATGCCCTGCGTCCGGACCCACTCTACGGCGGCGTGGATTCCGCAGGATGGGACGCGGTAGTCGAAAGCAATCGCGTCGTGGTCGGTAGTCCCAGGACGGTCATCAAGAAGATCCGGCAGGGACTTGAGGTATTTCGGCCGGGTATCCTCGGTGTTTGGAGCAACGATGGGACCATCGCTCATAAGGACACGATGCGATGCTTGCAGCTCATGAAGGAAGAGGTACTGCCTGCGATCCGGGAGATGGGCAAGGAACTGGGGCTGCCAGGACCATTCGAACAGGCGCCGTAAAGTAGTCTCGGTGCAGATGGCTTTCGAGCGAAAATTCGTGACCGTGGGTGGTGCCCGCATCGAGTACTTCATCGGTGGTTCCGGCGCACCGATGGTTTGGTTGCACGGCAGCGAAGGCAATCTCGGATGGCTGCGCGTGCACGATGAGCTTGCGCGCAGCTTTACTGTCTACGTTCCCACTCATCCAGGTTTTGCCGGCTCGGAGCGGCCCTCGTGGCTGGAGTCGTTTGTTGATCTTTCGCGTTTCTACCTGTGGATCTTTCAAGAGCTCGGGCTGTCGAAGGCCATGCTGGCGGGTCATTTCATCGGAGGCTGGCTCGCGGCGGAAATGGCCGTAATGTCGCCGCAAATTGTCGCGCGGCTATTGTTAATCGACGCCGCCGGCGTGCGACCGCACCAGGGCGAGATACTCGACATCTTCCTGCATGGCAGCGAAGCCACCCGCCGGCTGTCGTTCTTCGAGGTGAAAGAGGTGCCCGACTACGATCTTTTGTTCGGAAGCAAACCGACACCGGAAGCGCGCGAGGTGCACGTGATCAACCGCGAAGCGGCCACGCGCTACTGCTGGAAGCCATACATGCACGATCCCGCTCTACCACGGTTGCTCGAGCGTCTGCGCAACATTCCAACCCTGGTGATCTGGGGTCGCGAGGATCGTATCGTGCCGCTGGAATGTGGCGAGTTATATCGCAAAGCAGTCTACGGAGCGGAGTTGGCAGTGATTGATCGCTGTGGTCATTTTCCACATCTGGAAAAGCCGATGGAGTTCCGGCGTGCGTTATCGCCGTTTCTGGGCTGATCGTGGTATCGCCTGAAATTGACGACATCAAGAGTTTCGAGTATCGCACACGATCATCGACGGCGTCGCGAAAGAAGAGCCGCGCGCAAGCGCCGAGTGGAAACCGTGCGATGCGCTGTTCCTTGCCAAGGCGCCCTCCGAAGCGCGATTCTTCGGGTACGCAACCCTGCGCGCAATTAAACTTACGCCGGCGCGCCGGTCATCCGCGGAAGCCTATCGTGTGTCATTCAAGGTCAATGCTGCGCGCAGCGCGAGGAGAGAACCGTGATGGAAAAGAGTGACGTCGTTGTCCCCGGAGGTCAGGAAATCCTCTACAACAATTTTCACTTCGCCCCTGCGGTGAAGGACAAAGATCATCTTTATTGTTCCGGCGTGATAGGCATGGGTCCCGACGGAAAGGCGGCGTCCGATCCCGAGACGCAATTTACGCAGGCATTCGAGGGCATCAAGGTAGTGCTCGAGGCTGCCGGGCTTTCGTTCCGTGACATCGTCGACATCACCTCATTCCATGTCGGCTTACAGGCGAACATGCGCACGTTCATGAAGGTGAAGGATCGCTACGTGAGCGAGCCATATCCGGCCTGGACTGCGATTGGGATCACCGAGCTCGCGGTGCCGGGCGGCCTCGTGGAAGTCAAAGTAATCGCGCGGATGCGCGGCTAGTCAGACGATGGAGAACGATGATGAGGGATCACAGGATAACGACCGAAGAGCAGCTTCGCGCGATCATCGGCAGCCCGCATCCCATGGTCGAGCTCAAGGTGTTCAGCGAGCTCAACGAAATCACGAGCGATTTCATAAGACGCTCACCGTTCATCGTGCTTGCGACCGCGGATCGTGAGGGCAATCAGGATGCGTCCCCCAAGGGTGACCATCCCGGGTTCGTCGCGATTGAGGACTCCCGGACTCTGCTCATTCCGGAACGCTCGGGCAACAAGCTCGCGTTCGGCTACCTCAACGTCCTAAGCAATCCCCACGTCGGCATCATCTTCATGATCCCCGGCACCAATGAGACGCTGCGCGTCAACGGAATCGCAGAGCTAACCTCCGATCCCGCGGTATGCGAGCGGCTTACGGCTCGAGGAGCGGCGGCCAAACTCGCCATTCGGGTGCGCATCGACCAGTGCTTCTTTCACTGCGCCAAGGCCTTCCTCCGATCCCAGCTCTGGAAGCCCGAGACGTGGACTCCGCACAAGATGGTCTCGTTCGGCAAGCAGTTCGCAGCCAAGACTGGCGCGAGCGACGACGTTGCCAAGCAGATCGACGAAGCGATCGAGCGCGACTATCGCGAGAATCTTTAAAAACGGACGCAAGTCTGCGTGCCCAGCAACCACTCGGAAGCCAATTCCCGTCCTGGGTCGAGTGTATATGTACTTTGCTGCGCGAGATGATGATTGCGGGAGCCTTGAGGATTTTCTCTAACCGCAATGCCGCAACACGTTGGATATCAGGGGCAGCCGCTCGACTTGCTGTCGCACACGAGCGAACGTCCCGTGACCTGGCTCAAATTTTGCCGATGCGCTGGATGCGTGGAGCGTGACTTTGAACAAAGCGCTCCCCTGCTCGAGCGCGGATGCCGTTTTCTGGGCTGATCGTCGCACGGCCTGATTGAAAGACCCCAGGGCCGAAGCTCACATGAAACTCTCATTTGGTATTCACCTCGCTCCACGATTGTTTCTCCGCCACGAGGAACTCGGGAAGGTCGCCGACCTCGTGAAAATGGCCGAGAACTACGGCGCCGAGGCGATCGGTACCTACGATTCCGCCTTCATTGGTGACGATGCGTATGTCAGGACGGCGCTGTTGGCGATGGTATCGACACAGGCAAAGGTTGGTCTGCGGCCAACCAATCCCGTGACCCGCGAACCGCAGGTGATGGCGTCTTTTCTCGCGACCATCGACGCCCTTACCGGCGGAAGAACCTTCATGGATATCGCCAGTGGCGATAGCGCGGTTTTTAATATTGGCTACAAAAGCGCCACCCGGGCCCGAATCGAGGATTACGTCCAGTGCGTGCGCTCGCTGCTCGCCACCGGTGAAGCCACTTACCAAAAGCGCCCGCAACGCGTGCGATGGACGGCGAGAGTGGTTCGCAAACGGATTCCTATTTCCCTATGCGCGGAAGGGCCGAAGATGTTGCACCTGGGCGGCAGAATCGGCGACGGCGTAACCGCGGGGACCGGCTTATTGCCCGAGGTAATCGCCGACACGGTTGCGAGAATTCATGCCGGCGCCCTGGAGGCAGGACGCAGTCCAGCCGACGTGGATATCTGGTTCACTACCAGAACCTCTCTGCACGAGGATCAGGAAATCGCGATCAAAAACGTCATGGGTTCCGTATCCTCGATCCTGAATCACTCCATGCGCTCTACCCTCGAAGGCAAGCTGGTGCCGGAAGACCTGAAACCGCAACTTCAGAAATACGTCGATGGCTACGTACTGTACGAGCACGTGGTGTCCGAAGGCGCCAACCCCAGACGAATGGAAGACCTGGGTCTCACGGACTACGCGCTCAAACGATTCGCGCTGGCGGGCGATCCCGAGGCATGGATTGCACGCATCGAAGACATCGCAGATGCCGGCGCGACCAAACTGTGGCTCAACGCTGAGGGCGGAAGCCTGGATCGGCAACTCCACTACATGCGGATGCTCGGCGAAAAGATCATGTCCCGCTTCGTATAGTGCCCAAGGTCCAGCCGGTGATTCGGACTCGACTCGGACCGACTCCGACGGTTTTGAGCCCATATCAGAACCAACCCGCTGCCGACGAAGCGCTCCGCCTCACGCGCACTGCCCTTGAACCCGGATCGTGTCCGTACGGTTGGAGCTCTACTTCACACTCATTCTGCTGAGATTCTTTGAAGGGAATTTACATCCTCCGCTTGGCACCGTCCCGAGCACAAATGACGGGGCCTGTGCGTTTTTTTGCCATGTGTTAAGAACATGACATGAGTGAAACACGCCAGCTTGGACTACAGATCTCGCTTGGCTCCGGCCCCATCCGTGAGCGCATGGCGCTTGCGAAGGAAGCTGAAGATCTTGGGTATTCTTCACTGTGGGTCGCCGAAGTTTCGGGACCCGATGCGCTGGTCAGCCTGGGTGCGCTCGCGCTCAACACCACCAAGGCCGACCTTGCCACCGGCGTCATTCCGATTCAGATCCGCACGCCCGGCGCGATGGCGATGAGCTTTCTTACGATCAACGAATATTCCCAGGGCCGCGCGATAGCCGGTCTCGGAGTATCGAGTCCGATCATCGTGGAGCGATGGCACGGCGCGTCGTATCGCAAGCCGGTCACGGCGATGCGGGAGTGCGCGACCATCATGCGCCAACTCTTCAGCGACGGGCGATCCAAGTTTGCAGGCAAGGTTTACCAAAGCGACTTCCGGCTCGGAATGCGTGTCACGGCGCCCCGCCCTCCCCGCATTTTCATGGGGGTGCTCAATACTCCGATGCTGCGGTTAGCTGGTGAGATCGCCGACGGCGTGCTGATGAACTATTCGCCGCCGGAAGCCGTCGCGCCGATGATCAAGGAAATTCACCACGGAGCACGCAGCGCGGGACGGGACCCGGCTTCGATAGACATCGGGATCTACATCCGGATGTGCATCAGCCCCGAAGAGGACAAAGCGGTGGATTCGTTCAAGCGCGAGCTGGCGAGCTACGCATTCGTCGACAGTTACAACAAAATGTTCGCCCGCTATGGACTTGGCGACGAATTCGTGGAACTTCGCCGCTTATGGCAGCTGGGAAAGCGTGAGGAAGCCCCGCGTGCAATCAGCGACGCATCGGCGCGCAAGATTGCCGCTTTCGGTCCTTCCAAAGTCTGCCGGGAATTCGTCGGGCGTTTCCGCGCGGCGGGGGTGACTCATCCAGTGGTCTTTCCCATAGGACCAGCGGCAACCCACGCGCGCGATTACCTCACCACGATGCGCGAGCTCGCTGGCGCCTAGGATTCGGTCAGCATCCAGGTGCCCTAGCCCGAAGTTCCTGCAGCGTTGAGAGATAAGAGTGCGGTTTGATTGAGGAATCAACCGAAGCTGCGATTGGCTACTGGCTACATTCGATAGTTGACGCCGAGCAGATCGAAGGCGCGCTGCTGCAGCGGGGTGGGAGTGGTGACGAGGT
>JAFAHS010000413.1 GCA_019237115.1 Deltaproteobacteria bacterium | reverse complement strand
AGGTCCAGGGTAGGCTCCAAAGCGTTGCGGCCGTGGCCCTCAAGCGTGAGGATTGAAGACCGAATGTTGCGCCAATTCAAAAGCGCCCGTGCGAGAGCTGTCAACAAAAGGTCGTTGACTTCCGTGTGGAACGCGCGTCCGGCCTCTTCCAACAGGCGACGAGTTTCGGCTTGACCTAATTGGAAAGTCGCTCGCTCCATGTCGCCGAAGCGATTGTCACTCGTGTCACCGTCTTTGGGGAAGCGGTCCAGAGTCGCAGTCTCGATGATCCTGCGCCAGTAGGGAAGCTGCCCGAGAAGGGATTCGCGACCGGCATGGTCACGCAGCGTGAACGCAAATTGCTGCCATGGGAAGGGTCGCGGCCCGAGGTCAACATCGTTTCCCTGGGCGAGTTGGCGATAGGCAAGCCCGAGCTCGTCAATTATAATGCGCCAGGAGACGCCATCGACCACAAGGTGATGTGCCACCAGCAGGAGTCGGTCAGCGTCGTCACAGCGGAAGAGCACCGCCCGGAAAAGCGGCCCATGCGTCAGGTCAAATCCACCTTGGATGGCGTCAGCGTATTTCCCGATTGCGCTATTTTCTGAGCAATGTACAACCTCGAGAGCGCAGTCGGCGTGCGCGTTGTTCAAGAATTGCTCGGTTCCCATACCGGCGTCCTGGAAGACGGTACGGAGCGCGTCATGACGCCGGCAAAGCGCGGTGAGCGCTGTTCTCAAACGAACCGGGTCGAACGACTGGCGGCACTTCAGCAGTACGCACTGATTGAAGCGATGTAGCGACCGGCAATGATTGGTGAAAAACCAGCGCTGGATCGGCGTCAGCGGGGCGCGCGACTGCAGCTCCCTGGTTTCATCGACGTCGCCCAGCCGCGTCAGACGGCTTGCCAAAGATTCGACTGTGGGATGCCGAAAGATGTCGCGAACTTGGATCTGCCAACCCTCCCGCTTAAGGAGGCCGACGATCTGCATCGCCGTTATTGAGTCCCCGCCGAGCTCGAAATAACGCTGCCGGCTCCCGACCGCCGGGCGGTGTAACACTTTGCACCAGGCTTGGGCGACGGTGCGCTGACGTTCATCGCACGGTGCTTCATCGACTAAAACTTCAATGTCATCGCTCGCCGGCGGCGGCAAAGCCTTTCGGTCAACTTTGCCGTTAGCATTAAGCGGCAAGCGCGGAAGCTCCACGAGTGCGCTCGGGATCATGTACTCGGGGAGGTGCGAAATGAGGTAGGCCCGCAATCCAGCAGCCGAAAATCTTTCTCCAGGCGCAGCAACCGCATAGCCGACCAATTGCTTTTTACCAGGAACGTCTTCTCGGACGATGACGGCGGCTTCTCTCACGGAAGGGTGCCGCGTGAGCGTGGCTGCAATTTCTGCCGGTTCGATACGAAAGCCGCGGATCTTGACCTGTTCGTCGATTCGGCCCAGGAACTCGATCTCGCCGTTATCGCGCCATCGCACAAGGTCGCCGGTGCGGTACAACCGTTCGCCAGGTTCACCCGAGAATGGATCCGGGACGAAAAGCGACGCAGTCAGATCCGGCCGGTTGACGTAACCGCGAGCTAATCCGGGGCCGGCCAGGAGAAGTTCTCCGGGAATTCCGGGTGGCAGGAGTTCGATGTTGTCATCGACCACATATGCGCGCGTATTTGAAAGCGGGCGTCCGATCGGGACAGTACTTTCGTGCGAACCGACCTGGCGAACTTCGTGCCAGGTAGCAAACGTCGTGCACTCGGTCGGACCGTACACGTGCAGGAGACGTGCAGGCGGTGCGCCACCGAGAATCATGCGTACAACTTCGGCGTCGACCGCTTCGCCGCCGAACAAGAGGTGGCGTAATGTTGCAAACGCTTCCGGTCGCTGTCGCGCCATCTGGTTAAACAACGCTGTCGTAAGGAACAATGTCGTTACTCCGCGATCGCGCAGCAGACGCGCGAAGCGATCCGGTTCCAAGGCGACTTCACGCCGGACACCCACAACGCGCGCTCCATCAAGCAGCGCTCCCCAGAGCTCGAACGTTGCCGCATCAAACGCAAAGTTTGAGGCGAACGCCACGCGATCGTCCGGGCGTATATCAATGTAATTAGTGTTTCGGACCAGCCTGAGAACGGCGCGGTGGGTGACTTCGATTCCCTTGGGCTCACCGGTCGAACCCGATGTGTAAATAATATAGGCAAGATGACCGGGTCCGATTCGAGCGAGATCCCGGAGCGGGCGAGCATCCAGGCGATCCGAATCCAAACAAACTATTAGAATGCCGAACTGAGAGAGACGTTCCTTCAGGTCCTGTTGCGTCAGGAGGAGGCGTGCCCTTGCGTCATGGAGGATGAACCCGAGCCGCTGGTCCGGGTAAGACGGGATGAGTGGAACATAAGTTGCCCCCGCTTTTATAATGGCGAGCACCGCCACGACCATCTCGAACGATGGTTCCATGCAGATCGCGACTCGATCTTCGGACCTGATTCCATGGCGAAACAATTCAGCTGCCCAGTAAGTTGCGGTCTGATTAAGTTCCGCATAAGTCCATTCTCTGCCTTCGAATTCGACTGCCACCCCTTCGGGGCGGGCGAGAGCTTGTTCCTCGAACAACTGTCCAAGGGAGCCGGCACGCAGTGCTTCTTTGGTCGCATTGAAGTCGGAGACGATACGGTATCGTTCCTCATTGGACAACAGCGTCAGACGAGCAACCGGAGCATCCGGATGCGCGCAAATGGACTCCAAGAGTTGAATGAAGTGCCCGACCATGCGTCGCGCTGTCGAATCCTCAAAGAGATCCGTGCTGTATTCCAGGCCGCCGCAAAGTCCATCGGCTGCAGGCGCGAGACTGAGGGTGAGGTCGAATTTAGCGATGCGGGTATCGACTGGTTCGGACCGAATGGAGGTATCCTTTAGTCTCAGCGGGCCGCCGAGTTCTGTTTCGACACTGAACATCACCTGAAACAGGGGATTGTGGCTGATGTCGCGTCCCGGATGGAGCGCACGCACTACTTCATCAAAAGGGACATCCTGGTTCTCGTAGGCCCGCAAAGCAACGGTACGCGCTCGACGCAGCACTTCGCGAAAGCTTGCTCCGGACGACCAACCAACTCGAAGGACTATGGAATTTACGAAAAAGCCGATCAGCGGTTCGAGTTCGCTCCGGTTCCGGCCCGCGATCGGAGCGCCGACGACTATGTCAGTCTGGCCGGTATACCGCGACAAGAGAATCTGGAAGGCGGCGAGCAGTGTCATGAACATTGTCGCGTGCTCCTTCTCGCCCAGCGCCTTTAGTTGTCCAACCAGCGCTCCAGGTAGCAAGAGCGGCTGAACGGCTCCGGCAAAGCTCGGCTGAACAGGGAGTGATCGATCCGTTGGCAAGTTAA
>JAFAHS010000078.1 GCA_019237115.1 Deltaproteobacteria bacterium | reverse complement strand
ACGATGGCGGATTTCGATGAAAGCCAGGACAAGGTTCGGATGGGGGTGGCCCATCGGCAACTGATGAACCCCGAGGAGCGGCGCGTGATCGCCTATCACGAATGCGGACACGCACTCGTGGCTTGGCTCACGCCTGCCGCTGACCCGGTTCGCAAGGTAACGATTGTGCCGCATGGTCAAGCATTGGGAATGACTCAGCAGCTTCCCGGGGAAGACCGCCACAATTTGAGCCTCTCCTATCTGAAGGCACGGCTGGCCGTGATGCTTGGCGGGCGTACCGCCGAGGAAATGGTGTTTGGTGAATTGACGACCGGCGCCGAGAACGACCTGGTGGAGGCCACGCGTCTGGCGCGCCGGATGGTTACGCGATGGGGCATGAGCGAGCTTGGGCTCGTCGCTTTCAAAGCCGACGAGCAGCAGCCGTTTCTGGGCTATGAGATCGCGCAGGGGCGGGATTACAGCGAAGCGACCGCGGCGCGAATCGATGAGGAAGTGCTGCGATTGCTCGCCCAGATTCACGACATGGCGCGCGCGCGCCTGGAGGGGGCGCGGGAGCTGCTCGACCAGCTGGTCGAGGCCCTTCTTCGCGAGGAAACCCTGAGCGCGGAAGAACTGGAGCGAATCCTCGGCCCGCGAACCGAATCGCAATCGGAGACGTTGTGCGGCGCCGCAGCCTCGACTGGTTCCGGCCAACTGAGCTTCCAAAATCCGCGAGGCTCAGCTCGGCGTACATGATGTTTCTCCAGAATTCCTTCTCGCTCGAGGAAATTACCCGCCGGGCGTTGTTCCGCGACCTTCGGCGCGTGGCTAGCGCGCGAATGTGGCCGGCCACGAAGGGCTGACCAACCTCTCGATCGCGTGTGGCTCAATGGCTCCAATGTTGGGAGGCCCGTGGAATTTTGCGATGAATGGCCGGTCAGTATCCGACTGGCGTCGCGGGGCAAGCCGGCATTTTCAGCATCGAAGCCCCCGGCTGAGCTCGGTCGGGGCGGCCGCAGAGGGTCTTCTCGAGATCGCCGTAGGCGTCGGAATGGCTTCGGGCCGTCGAGCTGATTGGAGTGGTGGCAAGCCTCGCTGCGTCGCTGGGAGAACCTTCGCCTTTGCTTAGCTTCCTCGCTGGTATTCGGGCTATTCCAGGCGTTCTTCGGCGCGTTCCCAAGTGACGCGACGCATGTTACTCAATCAACCTGGACTAGGCACGATTGTCGCGGGCGGCCTGCTCCGGCGGCCGCGATGCGCGCTCCAGTTTTCCACCGATCACTGCCAGTCACGCTCCAATGAGAGGTTTAGTTCGAGGACGTTCGCGCGGGGCTCAGCGAAGATACCGAGATCGGTCCCGATCCTATGCCTTTCGATGAGAGCGCGAACTGTATCTTCGGAGAGTCCGCGCGCGGCGGCCACGCGTGGTGCCTGGAGCAAGGCATTTGCGATACTGATATCGGGATCGAGGCCGGACGCCGACGTGGTCAGCATATCGGCGGGCAATCCCCGACCGGCCAGGCGCGGCTGCAACAGTTCAAGCGTTTTGCGATCGGTTGACAGACGCTGCCACAATTCTTCGCTGGTCGGTCCTAGGTTGGATCCTCCGGAGTTCGACGCATTGTAAGGTGCCGCGATGCTCTTGTTGGGATCACTTGGATCTATTCCGGTGGTCGCCGATGGACGTCCGTGAAACCATCGTGGCGCCGTCCAATTCTGGCCGATCAACCTGGAGCCGATCACGCTCCCATCCCTGCTGGTTAGCAGACTGCCGTTAGCATGAAAGGGGAATATGGCTTGAGCCGCAATCGTGGAAGCCAGCGGATAGACGATACCGCACAATATCCAGCTGAGCAGCGAGAACCGGATTGACGCGCTGATGGTCTCGTACATCGCTGACCTCATTTTGACACCGAAAGCAAGAGATCGATTACCTTGATGCCTACAAATGGCACTATCAACCCCCCTAACCCATACACAATCAGGTTTCGGTAAAATGTGACTTCCGCGTTGAGAGCTCGAAACCGAACGCCACGAAGCGCGAGCGGGATCAAACTGGGAATTATCAGTGCGTTAAAAATCAGGGCCGAGAGCACTGCGGTTTGCGGAGTCGCCAAATGCATCACGTTGAGCGCCGAGAGTCCCGGCAGCGCGAGAATAAACATGCCGGGCAGGATCGCGAAATACTTTGCGACGTCGTTGGCGATGGAAAACGTGGTCAGCGCGCCACGCGTGATCAGCATCTGCTTGCCGAGCGCGATCAAGTCGATCAGCTTGGTGGGATCGGAATCGAGATCTATCAGGTTGGCCGCCTCCTTGGCTGCCATGGTGCCCGAATGCATGGCGAGGCCCACGTCCGCCTGCGCGAGCGCCGGCGCGTCATTTGTTCCGTCGCCGGTCATGGCAACCAATCGCCCCTGGCTCTGTTCCTCGCGGATGATGCGCAACTTTTCCTCCGGTTTAGCCTCGGCGATGAAATCATCGACGCCCGCCTCCTGCGCGACTGCGCGCGCAGTCAGTGGATTGTCACCGGTAACCATGACGCTGCGAATGCCAATCTTCCGTAGTTGCGCGATTCGCTCGTGGATGCCCGGTTTCAGGACATCCGAGAGCGCGACCAGCCCCAGGATCTGACCGTCCAAAGCAACCGCGAGCGGCGTTGCTCCCCGACTTGCGATCAGCGCAGTTGCAGCGTTGAGGTCGGCCGGCTCGGCGGCGTTGAATTTCTCCCTTACGTGAGCTAAGACCGCATCGACTGCGCCCTTGCGAATCATCCTTCCGTCGGGCAGGTCGACGCCACTCATCCTGGTGTGTGACGAGAAATCGAAGCGGTGTGCGTGATCGATGTCAGCTTGCGGGCGTGCGCCTAGCCGTTCAGCGCTGGAAACGATGGTTCTTCCTTCTGGCGTTGAATCGAACAGCGAGGCCAGATAGGCCGTCTGCACCAGGCTTATTGCCGGGACCTCGCGCAGTGGTACGAAGTCGGTCGCCTGCCGATTGCCAATTGTGATCGTGCCGGTCTTGTCCAGCAGGATGCAGTGAACGTCGCCAGCGGCTTCGACCGCCTTGCCCGACATTGCCAGTATGTTGAAGCGTGCGGTACGGTCAATGCCGGCGATGCCGATCGCTGACAGCAGCGCGCCGATGGTGGTCGGAATAAGCGCGACCAGCAGGGCGATCAGGTCAGCGACATTGATTTGCGCGTGTAGGTAGCGAGCGACCGGTGCCATGGCCGCCGCCACGATCACGAAAATTAGTGTCAGGATCGATAGCAACACCGTGAGCGCTATTTCGTTGGGCGTCTTCTGCCGCTTGGCGCCCTCGACCAGATGAATCATGCGATCGAGGAAACTCTCGCCCGGATTGGCGCTGACCGACACCAGCAACTGATCTGAGATAACCCGGGTTCCAGCAGTTACCGACGAGAAAATATCGGTATGAGGCTCTTTCAGGACCGGCGCCGCCTCGCCCGTGATCGACGATTCGTCGACGTACGCGGTGCCATCCATCACTTCGCCGTCGGCGGGAATTACCTCGTCGCGATCGACCCGGACCAGGTCGCCTTTGCGCAAATCCATCGCGGGAATCTTCTCCACCGTTCCCCCGCGCAGCGTGAGGGCGCTCGAAAACATTCCCCCGCCTGGCATGCGCATACGCTTGGCGGTCAATTCAGTTCTGGTTTGGCGTAAAGCCGCAGCCTTGGCTTTGCCGCGCCCTTCCGCAATGGCTTCGGAGAGATTCGCAAACCACACCGTCACTAAGAGAATCGCAGTCAAGAGGGCATTGTACGATTTGCTGGCATCGGTAGGTCCGAACAGTGACGGTTCGATGGTCAACGCCGCGGTCACAATTGCACCGAGCCACACCACGAACATGACCGGATTGCGCACCTGAATTCGTGGATCGAACTTCCTGAGCGAATCCGCCAGTGCGCTCAGGAGCAGCTCGGTGCTGTAGACATTCTCGGCGGGCGGCCGTTGCAGTCTGAGATGCGTCGAAGTCAATCGACGCTCCGGCTGAGATTCCCCATTTCCAACAGCCATCGAATTGCTTCTCAAAAGAGCAGCCCTCGTCGCATTGCAAGGTATTCCGCGATCGGGCCGAGGATTAGCGCCGGGAAAAAGGCGAGCGCACCGACGATCATGATTACCGCCAGCCAGAACACCGCGAACTGGACTGAGTCGGTCCGCAAGCTGCCGACGGTGGATGCCATCGTCGGCTTGGCCGCGATCGAACCTGCCACCGCCATCATAAAAATGATTGGAGGGTAGCGACCAATGAGGATCACAATTCCGAGCACAAGGTTGTACCAGGCAGTGTTACTGTCGAGCCCGGCGAAAGCCGATCCGTTGTTGGCGGCACACGACGCGAACGCATAAAGCATCTCCGAGTAGCCGTGCATCGCGGCATTTCGCAGTGACGAAACCGCGAACGGTATGACCATTGACAACGAGGACGGTGCGAGAATCACAAGCGGGTGAATGAGCAGCGTCAGAGAAACCAGGATTATCTCCGGACGCTCGATCTTTTTGCCCAGGAATTCGGGGGTGCGTCCCACCATCAAGCCTGCGATAAAAACTGCGATGATTCCGTAGACTAATGCGTTGAGAAAGCCCACGCCCTTTCCGCCAAACACGCATTGCAGCATCATCCCGAATAGCGTTGGGATGCTTCCCAGCGGGGTCAAGCTATCGTGCATCGTGTTTACACTGCCGGTGGTGAAGCTGGTCGTGATAGTCGCGAACAGAGCGCTTTGCGCGATACCGAAACGTACCTCCTTGCCTTCCATGTTGCCGCCAGGTTGCGTCGAAGTGGCGGCCCGCTCGATGCCGGCTCTCGCCAGCGTCGTGGTACCGCGCTGCTCCGACAGGAGAGCAAGAGGTAGTAACCCCAGCAGCATAACGGTCATGATGCCGTACAGGATGTAGGCTTGGCGCCGATTGCCGATCATTTCGCCAAAACAAATTACGATCGCGGCGGGCAAGCTCATCATCAGAAGCGTCAGAACGACATTGCTTAACGGGGTCGGATTCTCGAAGGGATGCGACGAATTTGCATTGAAGAAGCCGCCGCCATTAGTTCCCAGATGTTTGATCGATTCGAATGCAGCCACGGGTCCGACGCTGATGACCTGTAGGCCGCCCTGAATCGGATGCGCGATAACACTGGTAGTGAGAGTCTGTGGTGAGCCTTGCCACACGAGAAACAGGGCTAGAACGAAACTGAGGGGCAGCAGGACGCGGGTAAGCAGTCGCGTCATATCGCGATAGAAGTTGCCGAGATTGGAGCCGCCATCTGTGACCACAAATGCCCGGATGAACGCCATTGCCACGACGAAACCTGTGGCGGCCGAGGTGAACATCGGAAACGTGATGGCTGCCATCTGGCTGAAATTCGATAGGGCGGTCTCGCCAGCGTAGTTCTGCCAGTCGGTATTTGTGATGAAGCTGATCGCGGTGTTAAACGCGAGCATTGGCTCCATGCCGGTCAAATGGTGTGGATTGAAAGGCAGATAGGCTTGGAAGATCAAGATGAAAAAAATGATCGACAGCATGACCAGGTTGCTCGCGAGCATGTGAAGGGTGTAGGTCTTCCAATTCATCGGCATATTGGCGAGTTGGCGACCAGTGAGGCGGTAGATGAGATCGTCGATGGGATCGAACACCACATCGAGCCGGGTCTTCCGATTCATGAAAACGCGCCCTAGGTAGCGGCCGGTAGGCACACTGACTAGAAACGCGATCAGCAGCGTGGTCGTGACTTGTAGCCAGGTCTGTGCGGTCATCGGCGTGTGCTTGCGATTCGTCGGTGCCGTTCCCAGCTCCGCCCGATCGGCTGCGATCAGCGTCTTGCGGCTTGAGTTCCCAGTTGTGCCAAACGAGACGCCCGCACCACTGCGGCGTCTACACGGAGAAGGAATCGACCAGAATGACGACGTCGCGCGGGCGCGGCGAGGTCTCGCCCAGCTGCTTCGCTACTGCGTACGTGGGCAGGGTTGCATCGACGACAGGTGCGCTCTTCACGCCAGGTCACTTTGGATTCTTCGGTGCAGGTGTCGGTTATCGTCATGAGGCTCGGCTTTGGAGAAGCCGACAGCTAAACTTCCGGTCAGAATTTCTCTGGATTGATCACGGCGTAAAATAGATAAATCACCACGACTACGACTAGCGTCAACAGAGCGTAAATAGCCACTTCTACCGGCGTCCTCTGGCAGCCTATGGACAACTAGCGCGGTCGAATGATGTGTTCAGAGAAGCGGACCAGGCCAGCGAACAAGGCAAAGCATCCGGCCAGGAGAAACAACATCAATATTGTGGTCATCGCGTTAGCGTTCCAGCGTGTCAGCGAAACTAGTCCAAGTGATGGGCAAACTCAAAGCGCTTCTGCCCCAAAAGTAGATGGGGAGGCGCATTCGGTGCGCCTAATGAAATGGTGGTGGTCGATAGTCGATGAGGACCCTTCTGAGCTGACGAGTCGACGGCGAGGTGGTTTCGTTTTACTCATGGATCAAAAGCGCGCTCCCTCCGAGAGTTGATGTAGTCGGGTCGGATCGCCGTCTGGACGATCGTTTTCAGGCGCTTATAACCCGGCGAACCAAACAACCAGTGGTGGCCACCAATCCATGCCTACGGGCGGTAATGAAGGAGTGGACTGGTTGAGGTTCAGGAGCTGCAAGGTCGCTGCCAGCTAAAGCGAGAGCGTCAGCCTCCTACCAGGCATCAGCTCAAGATTCGACGGAGTCGACGGCACGCAGACATTTGTGAGGAAAAGGCATTTTTTACCATCGACCCTCCGAGGTTGAATCCAAAACTCGCTCTACGGAAGACAATTTTCCCGTCGGCCGGTTAAGTGTATCCGTTCGATACAAATGAGCACCACAGTGGGTGGAGATAACCGGAACCGAGGCCAAACTGGGGCACATCTGGGGCGGTATGAGGTTTGCGAAAAGGCCAGATGACGCGGGTCCGCGTTTGGCGTCGCATGGCCTTTCATTTCGGCAGACGAAGCGAGGTGCCCCCATTCACCACCGCCCTTGCGGCAGCGACGGCTGCTGTCGCTTGGTTTCTTCGCAGTGGCCTCAGCGTTGGCAATCTCCAGACATCTGTTGAGGAACGTGACATCCGCGCGGTGGAGGTCGCCACGGATGGTTCGGCGATCGTGGGAATCCCGGTTCGGAAAAGGATTGTGTCGCGGAGACCCTCGGACAACCGGATCCAGCGCCAATCCCGAGCAAGCACGGCGCAACATGGAGGTGCAGCGGTAGGTGCTCGGCAGGTTTGCGGAGAGGTTCAGGTCCGGTGAGGATCGTTCATGCCGATTCCACAAACAAGGTCGCTCGTCATGGAATTTGGCGGTCCGCGGCGCCCAATGGGTGACTTGCTTGAACCTCACCCCATGACTCTCGCCCCGAGAGTCCCATAAAACGTGTCATGGGCCTTCACGACGTTATGAACGATCTGTTGAGCTTGAGAGCTTGTCCTCGCTGGGCCGCCCGACTCGGGCATGATCTCAGTCCGGGCAACTCGGTGCAGCCGGTCTTGGGATGTCGAGGTTAAAATGGACCATGGATCGAGCAAGGGACAATCTAGGCGGCTGCTCCGCGGATGAGTGCGGATTTGTGACGCGGGTTCGGGGATCCGTGATAGACGTCGAGTTTGCGTCAGGACGCCTGCCCCCAATCAACGACGCGCTGGGAATAGAACTCAGCCGCGATCTTCGACTGATCGCCGAAGTTCAGGAGCATCTCAACCAGCACAACGTTCGCGCGGTCGCGATGGAAAATCCCGCCGGGCTTAGGCGTGGCGCGCCTGCCTATCCGACGGGTGGACCTATCTCTGTTCCGGTAGGAGAAAAGGTGCTCGGGCGCCTTATCAATGCCACCGGAGATCCCATCGATCGCGCCGGCCCGTTCGGCCCGCAGGTCGATCGCTGGCCCATCCATCGCAGCTCACCGCCGATAAGCCGGCAGGATCACCAGCGCGCGGTGTTCCGTACCGGCATCAAGGTTGTGGACCTTCTCGCGCCAATCGCCAGAGGCGGAAAAGCCGGGATGTTCGGGGGCGCGGGGGTCGGCAAGACCGTTCTGATCATGGAGCTCATCCGCAGCACTGTAGAGAAGTACGCCGGCATTTCTGTCTTTGCAGGAATTGGCGAGCGGTCCCGGGAGGGGCACGAATTACTCGCTGAACTTCGTGAATCCGGCGTCCTCGCTCGGACCGCGCTGGTATTCGGGCAGATGAACGAGCCGCCCGGCGCCCGATGGCGAGTGGGCATGACGGCCCTGACCGTGGCCGAATATTTCCGCGACGTGATGGGCCGCGACGTCCTGCTCCTGATGGATAACGTGTTCCGCTTCGTGCAGGCGGGCTCGGAGGTCTCTGGTATGCTTGGCCGGCTGCCCTCGCGCGTGGGCTATCAGCCCACTCTCGCAACCGAGCTTGCGGAACTGGAGGAGCGAATCGCCTCGGTCGCGGGCGCGTCGATAACTGCCATCCAGGCGGTCTACGTGCCAGCGGATGATTTCACCGACCCTGCCGTCGTGGAGACCTTTCGTTATCTCGACTCGTCAATCGTCTTGTCGCGCGACATGGCGGCGGCGGGTTTGTATCCCGCGATCGATCCGCTGGTCTCGACCTCGGTGCTGCTCGACCCGCGGGTGGTCGGTGGGGAGCACTACTCGATTGCCGAGGAGGTGCGTAGGACGATAGCACGCTACAAGGAACTACAGGAGATCATCGCGCTGCTCGGGGTGGAGGAACTGAGCGCAGAAGATCGAAGGATCGTCGCGCGCGCGCGGCGATTGGAGCGGTTTCTCACGCAGCCCTTCCTCGTGACCGAACAATTCACTGGAGTGGTGGGACAAACGATCGCCGTCGAGGATACGATCCAGGGCTGCCAGTCGATCCTTCGGGGTGAAGGCGACGAATGGGCCGAAAGCTCGTTCTACATGGTCGGTAGTTTCGAGGATGCGCGGACCAGGGAAATCGAGTCACGCGGGGCGAAGCAGTGAGCGGGGCACCAATCAAGCTCATAGTTACTACCCCTACAACGGTCGCGCTCGACGAGGAATCGGTGCGCCATGTCCGAGCGGAAGATCGGAGCGGTGCCTTCGGCATCCAGCCAGGGCATGCGGACTTTCTCACCACGCTGGTGATTTGTGTCGTGCGTTGGCGCGATGGTCGAGGCTACGAGCACTACATCGCGGTCCGCGAGGGCATACTCCGGGTTCGAGGAGGACGGGTCGTCGAAATCGCCACCCGCCAGGCGGTGGTGAATGACGACCTTGGGCACTTGCTCAGCGAGGTCCTCGCGGCCATGCGAAATAATCTCGAGGCGGAACGCTCCGCACGATCGGGCGCGCTGCGCCTGGAGCACGCCGCGATTCACCAAATCTATCGCTACCTGCGCCCAAGCGAGCAGCCGTTCAAGACCGAGCGGACTAACTAATCGGGCGACGTTGTCGTGGCGCCGACGGGTAACCATAGTGATAGCGAGGAGCGGGAGTTGGCGAAGGCCGTAGAGCGCGCTCAGCGCAGGCACGAACACTGGTTACGGAGCGGCGAATGGCCGCCGGGTCGGGCACTCGCGATGATGGGCCGGTTCGGGTGGACGATCGTTACGCCGATTCTCCTGGGCGCATTCATCGGACGTTGGCTCGATCGGAGCCTTGGCAGCGGCGTGTTCTGGAGCGCGACGCTGGTTTTCCTGGGCGCCGCTGCGGGGTTCTGGGCGGTCTGGAAGAGGATGAACGACGAATGACGCATCTCAATCCCTTCGCGCTGGCAGCCTACGGAGTGCTCGGGGCCCTGCTCGGCTTGGTTTACTTCTGGGGGCTCGCAAGGATCGTAGGGCTTTACGCCTCAGGTGGCACAGGCTGGAAAACCCTGGCAGTACGGGTGCTGCGCCTGGTTGGCATCGCCGTCATCTTCGCCACCTGCGCTCGCCAGAGCGCTGCTGCATTGCTGTCAAACTTCGCGGGTTTTCTTGCGGTCCGGACGGTCGCCATTGATCGCACGCTAAGCAGCATCAGGAGACGTACATGAACCATTCGCCCTTGGAGGCCAAAGTTTTGTTCCATATAGGGGTCGTGCCCCTGAGCGATACCGTCGTAACCACGTGGGGGTTGATGGCTACGTGACGCTAGGTTGCTGGCTGGCGACCCGCGGCTTTCGCGTGGTGCCTGGCGAATGGCAGGCGATAATCGAAACCATCGTAGTCGGGGTCGAGGAACAGATCGCCGGCTTGTTGAATCGCGACGCGGGTCCGTTCCTTCCCCTATTGGGAACGTTGTTTCTGTTTCTTGTGGTTGCGAACCTCAGCGGGATCGTTCCCGGGGTAAGGCCGCCCACCGCCTCGATCGAGACCCCCGCCGCGCTGGCCGTGATTGTCTTTTTCTCGGTGCATTTCTTTGGCATTCGAGTTCAGGGAATCGTCAACTATCTGAAGGGTTACCTGAGGCCGAACCCGATCATGCTCCCCTTCAACCTTCTCTCGGAGGTGACGCGCTCGTTCTCACTGGCGATGCGACTGTTTGGGAACATCATGAGCGAGGAATTGGTGGTCGCGATTGTTCTGGCGCTGGCGGGTTTGCTGGTGCCGATTCCATTCATGGCGTTCGGAATTCTCGTGGGGCTGGTGCAGGCGTATATATTCAGCGTCCTTGCCACGGTTTATATCGGCGGCGGGATTGGCGCGGTCGAAAAGTAACGGAGGTTGGCAGATGACCGTTCAGATGCTCAGCATAATTGGCGCGGTGGTTGTGGTTGCAATCGGATCGATCGTGCCAGCGCTGGCCGAGGGCCGGGCGATAACCGCCGCGATGGAGGGCATCGCTCGGCAGCCTGAAGCGGCGGGCTCGTTGTCACGGACCCTGTTCGTAGGCCTCGCGATGATCGAAACGATGGCTATCTACTGCCTGGTGCTGGCTCTGCTGCTGTTATTTGCCAATCCGTTCGCACGATGAACTTCAGCTGGTGGACATTCGCGCTGCAGGCCGCGAACTTTCTGATACTGATCTGGCTGTTGCAGCGCTTCCTGTTCAAGCCGGTCAGCGCGATCGTCGCCCGCCGCAAGGTAGAAATCGCGCGCGGATTGTCCGAAGCAGCTGCCGAAAAGCAGAGTGCGCTGCAGGCCAAGCAGGAGCTCGAAACCCAAAAGGCGGCGCTCGAGGGTGAACGGCAGAAGGTGAGCGACGAACAGCACGCGCAGTTTCTCAGCGAGCGCAAGAAGATCCTGGAGGTGGCTCACGGCGAGGCGAATGAAATTCTCGAGCAGGCACGAAAACGGATCGCCGAGGAGCGAGGCGCAGCGGTTGAGGAGCTTTTCTCGCGCGCTGTCGGGGTGGCGTCGAGCTTGGCGGAGCGACTGCTGCGCGAGCTGGCGCTCCCCTCCATCGAACAACCGTTCCTGGATCGGGTCACGGATTACCTGGATCGGTTGCCTGTGCAGGAGCGCGCCCGCCTGGTTTCACAGCTTGGCGCCAACACCCTGACCGTGACAACTGCGCACCAACTCAACGCTATGGAGGAAGCGCGATGGTGTGAGGAACTCAAGAAACGCGTCGGCGCGTCCGCGACGATCGCGTTCCGCGCGGACTGCACACTCATCGCCGGTACCGAGATCTCGTTTCCCGATGCGATCCTCCGCTTCAGTTGGCGTGAGAGCCTGGCTGCCGCTGCCAAAGAGATTCGTAGTAATGAACACTCTGGCTGAAACGCTCGGAAATCGCTTGAGCAGGGCCATCTCGGTTCTGAGTCAACTCAAGGTCGAGCCCAGGCTCGACCTCATCGGGCGTGTCGAACGGGTGGGCGACGACGTCGCCACCGTCCGCGGTCTCCCGGAAGCACGACTCGGCGAACTGTTGTTAGTCGAACGATCGGATGGCGGCCACCTGTCGTCGGAATCGTGTTAGCGCTGGATCCGGATCTAATTGGCTGCGCTATGCTCGGTTCCGCCAGGGGAATCGATGCGGGCAACCTGGTGCGTGGTACCGGCTCGGTGGCACGGGTGCCGGTCGGCCACAATCTGCTTGGGCGAGTTGTCAGCGCGCTCGGGGTGCCCCTGGACGGTGGACCGGAAATCGAAGCTGCCGGAGTCGAGCCCGTCGAACGGCCGGCACCCGCGATCGTTGACCGCGATTTCGTCGACACCGCACTCAACACCGGCCTGCTGGTAATCGATGCGATGCTGCCGCTGGGCCGCGGACAGCGCGAATTGATAATTGGCGATCGCGAGACCGGCAAAACCGCGATCGCCGTCGACACCATGATCAACCAGCGTGACAGCAACGTGATATGCGTCTACTGCGCGGTCGGGCAAAAGACCTTCTCGGTGAATCAGGCGCTAGATGCGGTCAAACGCTATGGCGCGCCGGAACGCTGTCTGTTCGTGTTCGCCGCGGCGGACGATCCGCCGGGGATACAATGGCTGGCACCCTACGCTGCCTGCACGATGGCGGAATATTTTTCCGACCGCGGCGGTGATGTGCTTCTCATCATCGATGACTTGAGCAAGCACGCGATAATCTATCGGCAGCTCGCGCTGTTGCTGCGCAACCCACCCGGACGCGAGGCCTATCCCGGCGACATCTTCTATATTCATGCGCGCCTGCTGGAGCGTGCCGCCAAGCTGAGTTGTGAACGCGGGGGCGGCTCCCTCACCGCACTGCCCATCGCGGCGACCCAGGAAGGCAATCTGGCCGGGTACATTCCGACCAATCTGATTTCCATCACCGACGGACAGATCGTGCTCGAGCCGCGCCTGTTCCATGAAGGGCAAAAGCCGGCCGTCGATGTGGGCAAGAGCGTATCGAGGGTTGGCGGCAAGACCCAATCGCCGGCGATGCGCAAACTGGCCGAGGACCTGCGGCTCAAGTATGCACAATTTCTCGAACTGGAAATTTTCACCCGGTTCGGAGGCATGATGGACGAACGCACCCGCCACACGGTCGAGCACGGCCGCCGAATTCGCGCGGTGCTGACCCAGGCCCAGTACGAGCCGCTGTCGGTGGCGCACCAGGTGGCCCTGCTGCTCGCGCTCGATGAGAGGCTGCTCGATCAGCTTCCACTAGAGAAGGTGAGCATGCTGCAGTCGAAGCTCGCCGCCTGGCTGAGCGAGCGTGCGTCGGAGCCGGTTCGACAAATCAACGCCACCGGGGCGCTGGAAGCAGACACGCGTGCGGCGCTGGTGGCAGCGACCAAGGAGTTGGTCGAACACCTAAAAGCCGCGGAGTTTACTCAATAGTACCATGGCGCAAGAGCGCGAAATTGCCACGCGCATCACCTCGCTGCGCGACCTGCTCGAGATCGTTTCTGCGATTCGCGCGATGGCCGCCTCGCAGATGCAGCAAGCGATCCGCTCGCTGCAGGCCATTCGCTGCTACTCCGACGCGGTTGGAGACGCCTTATCCGATGCGGCGGCCCTGCTGCCGTCCGATGGTTCCGTAGCCGCGGCCGCGCGTCCGTTCAAATCGGGGCTGGTCGTGTTTTGTGCCGAGCACGGCTTGTGTGGCGCCTTCAGCGAACGCCCCTTGCGCCTCGCCGAAGTCGCAATCGAACGGAGCGGCGGACGACTTGCGCTGATCGTGGTTGGTTCTCGGGGCGGTCAGATCTGCCGCGACCGCGGAGTTCATCCGGAACTCGTCGTGCCGATGGCCACCCATTGCGTGGGGGTAACTGCCGCGGCGCGTAGGGTCGCCGCCGAGCTCTATCGGATGTTCAGTCAGCGCCAGATCGCCGGCGTTGAGGTGATCTATGCGCAGCATGGCGAAGGACCGTTGGCCCATCTGGAGCAGCATAGATTGCTTCCGCTGGAGATGCCGGCGGCCGAACAGCGCCGGGAGAAGACGTCGCTGCTGATCAACGTCCGGCCGCAGCTTCTCTTCGACGATTTGGTCGGGGAATACTTTTTTGCCGCGCTCGAGAACGCCGCGATGCAATCGTTCTTCAGTGAGAACTCGACCCGCTTTCGAACCATGGAGGCGGCCCATCGGAATATCCAAAACAAGTCGGAAGAACTCACCAAGCTCCTGCAGCGTCTGCGGCAGGAGGCGGTAACGACCGAGATCCTCGACCTGATCAGCGGTGCCGAAGCACTTTCGTCGATTTGAGTGCGACCCGCAAGGAGCCGAGCCACACATGCACGAAATGTCGCTCGCGCGCAATCTGTTAAAGACGATCGAAGTGAACCTCGGTCATGATAGGGTCCGTGTGTCGCGGATCGATGTGGCCATCGGGTGCGCGACCGGAGTGGTTGCAGAGTCACTCCAACTTGCATTCAGCCTGGTTGCGACCGGAACCCGGGCGGAGGGCGCCAAACTTGCGATCGTCTCGGTACCAGCTCGCAGTCTCTGCGCAGGTTGCGGGATTCTCTTCGAGTTCGACAGCCTGATAGGAACCTGCCCGGCCTGCGGGCGGATGGGCGGCGATCTACGGTCCGGCAGTGAAATGACGTTGCGATCAATCGAGGTTTTAGATGTGTGACTCGTGTGGATGCGGGACACCGCCAGTGGCGCGTACCGTGGTCCTGAATGAACCGCTGCTCGCCCTGAACGCGGCCGCGGCCGCGCACAATCGCGCTCACTTCGCGGATCGCGGACTCTTCGCCATCAACCTGATGGGGGCACCTGGAGCGGGCAAGACCGCGCTTCTGGAGGCGACTATCAGGGCCGCGGGTCGTTCCCAGGCTATCGCGGTGATCGAAGGTGACCAGGCAACCGAACGCGACAGCGACCGAGTCAGAGCGGCAGGCGCCGCGGCGTTCCAGGTCGAAACTGGGCTCGGCTGTCATCTTGATGCCGAGCAAATCCATCACCTGCTTCACCGCATGCAACTGCAGCAGGGCGCCTGGCTCTTCGTCGAAAACGTGGGCAATCTGGTCTGCCCGGCGCTGTTCGACCTGGGCGAGGAACTACGGGTGGTGGTCACCGCTCCGACCGAGGGCGTTGACAAACCGTTAAAGTATCCACCGATGTTCCGGGTGGCTGACGTAGTCGTGCTGAACAAGGTCGATCTGTTGAAGCACGTTCCGTTTTCGTTCGATGAATGGATTGAATACCTCGGCGCGGTTAATCCGCGCGCGAAGATACTCAGGACCTCTGCGCTCACGGGAGAAGGCATCGACAAGTGGCTGGCCGCGGTCGCAGATCGGGCGCAGACCTTTCTCGCGAGGAGTTCCCGGTGAGCGAGACGGTGCACCTGGTCAAGTCCGCCCTGGACGTCCTGATAGCGACGCTCCGGCAGGAAGGCTACAGAGTGCTCGGCCCGGTGGCTCGCGACAGCGGAGTTGCCTTCGAGGAGATACGCGCGACCAGCGACCTCCCGATCGGCGTGCGCGACGAGCAAGAAGCGGGGCGGTATCGGCTGGTCAGCGGAGTCCCGGACGAAATCTTTGGGGTGGTCAACGGCTCAGGCTCTCTGAAGCCGTTCTTTTTCGCGCCCGAAGAAACGCTGCTCGAGGTGCGGCGCGAGCGCAGGGGTTTCAATGTCGAAGAAGTGGCAGCCGAGCCCTCCCGTCTGGCGTTTATCGGGGTCCG
>JAFAHS010000423.1 GCA_019237115.1 Deltaproteobacteria bacterium | reverse complement strand
GCATCCGTTCGATATGCGTAAAGTCACAAAAATGGGCTCAGCGTGGAGTTCGCCTCATCGACAGGGAATCAATCGATCTGTTTATGGAACGCCAGGAGTTCGCGTGAACTATTTCCTTAATGAGAAACGATTCAACGCCGGTCATCGCCAGAAACAGCAAGAGAACGTGCCCCCGATTTGCAGCGCCAAAAGTCTTCAGGATTCATCTCCGACCCCGCGTTCCCGCGAATTAGCCTCGCTCCGCGCGGACTCAAAGTTGGAGAAGGGCCGCTCGCCGCCGCGTCCCCTCAGACCCCTTGGCTCGGGGGGAACAGTCTCCGCGCTTCGCTTGGTGACCTGCTGGTCATCTGACGCGCTCGCTTGTCGTCCTCAGGCCGGACAGGCCGAAAAACGCCGCTGAAAGCGGCTCCTGCGTACGCTTCCCCGTTCGTCATCCCGCTCGATTTCCTCCCCGCTTATCGGCAACACGTAGTAGTGACTTCGGGTCACAGGGTTGCAGGCTCTAGTCCTGCTGGGTGCATGCCTAAGATTCAACGACTTACATCCGAAGCTCCGTGCAACCTAGCCGTCGTGATGGAACTTGTCGGGCATGATCCCGCCCAGATGTCGGCCCATTATACCCATGTAGGTACTGAAGCCTTGGAGAAGGCGACCGCAGCGTTACCGCAGGTTTAATTTTAATTGAAGCAGCTGCTAGTGCCGCTTATCACGGGAGGCGTCGCCGGCAATTTGGCCTCGGCGGTGGCGTCAGATTATGCCGTGCTCTTCGCGATCCGGTTGGCCCGCGCGTTCGTAGTGATCACTTTTTCCGCGGTCCGTTTTGTCTCTGCCACCTCGATGGCCTTACTAACCGTGCAGAGCAGGTAGGCCCAGCCAAACAGAGTTTGGGCGGTAGGTGAGCCATGCGGGTATTACACCAGAATGAGCAGTTTCTCCCAAGTTTCTCGATGCCGTCAGTTCAGCCAGCTTAACCCCAAGACCTCGGCGTCGGTGGGCGCGCCTCGCTGAATGGCCTCTTCGACGGAGATAGCAGTCCGCATGGCCTCGCCGAGAGGCTGGGGCAGTCCGCCCACGGCGCCCGATACCTGCAACTCAGCTTTGCGCTGCTGATAGCGTTCTTTGATCTTATCCACCACTCTGCGACGGTCCACCTCGGTCAACTCATCGGCGCCCTGGGCGGCACGCAAAGCTCGGCGGAGGAAGAATGTGGCCTTCGCTTCATCGCCTTCACCGGCCGCCGTGAGGGCTTCCTGATACGGTGTGTCGATAGATGTCAGCTTATCCCAATCATCGCGGTCAGTGAACAATTCGATGCGGAAGAGCATATAGTCGTTATCCTCGAATGGGGTATGCTGGCCGGGGTCGAGGCTCTTGCCCTGCCGCAGTTCGTCGTCAACGACCCATAGCCGCTCCTGAGTCAGCTCCCGCTGCGAGGCTCGGATGACAGCGATGTAGCACTCCTGCACTCCACCGCCGGCGAAGGTTTCACGCCAGCCGAGGTGAAGGTGGCCGTTACCGGCGCCAAAGAGTTGTTCCATACCGTCGGCGAGCGGCCGAGCGACGCTCAACACGGCGGAGAGTTGAGGCACGGCCATGAGGTTCGCAAAACTCCCCAACACCGAAATAAACTTGTTGAGATTGTTCTGCCCCTGAACCGCTACCAGACCGGCGCTTACGTCGATCGTTCCGCCGCTAAAGGGCGTAGTAGGGGTGAGCACGAAGTTTCGGGCGATGACATCGCCACGCTGGCTCTGCTGCGTCCCGATACGACTGGAGTCGGCAATGTTGGGGATATTGACGCGTTGGCTCCCGAACTGGAAGCCGACCAGAGAGTGGACAGCCGGATAGAGGGTCGTGAACCACTGCACATGCTTGCGCAGGAACATTTCAGATAGCCAGAGCCGGACGTAATGGGTTCCGGATGTGAGAAGTTGAGAGTTGAACTTGCGCGGCGTGACGCGTGACTGATCGAATTTGACGACGATCAGCTTCTCGCGGTCTTCATCAACCTGGGCAAACAGCTTGGCGAGCACATCAGAGAGCGCCATGACTGCCTCCTTTGTAGTGTAGAGTTGGATAGGGACATGGCGACGCTCACTCGATCGTCGCTACACCTGCATAAAAGCAGATATCCAGCGCAATTTCGAGGGCATCTTCGAACCCGAGTTTAAGCTCCGCTAGGATGCGATCTTGCAACCTGACGAGCGCCTCCTCAAGTGGAACGCTGGAGTAAATGAATTCGGCCAACTGTTCCAGGACGCCGGCCGTGGCCACAGCGTCGAGTGGCGGCAGCGATACGACGACCGGCGTCCCGTGGGCGAAGACCTCGGCTGCGAAGGCACGCGTCAGCATT
>JAFAHS010000278.1 GCA_019237115.1 Deltaproteobacteria bacterium | reverse complement strand
AGCTTGACCGAAATGAGTTTCACACCCATGGAGCGCAGCTTGTCGAGCGCTGCCAGGTCGTATTTGCGGTTGTAGGCGCGGCGGGCTCGATAAGCGGCCCTCTCGCGTTCCTGTTTTTCGCGCTTCTTCTTTTCCTCTTCTGTAGTCGGCGCAGCCTGCTTTTCGGTCTCAGCGGGAGACTTGTCGGGTTCAAACTCGCTCGCGATATACCCCACACGCAGCGATTTCCAGTCGAGATTAGCGTTCCAGTTGAATGCGGCGTTGCGGGCCGCAAGGTCCTTGCCATCAGGACCGTAAATTGCCGTCATCACGATGGCGCAATCTTCAACGGCGCGGCAGATGGGGCCGAGCTTGTCCATAGTCCAGCTCAGTGCCATGGCGCCTGTGCGGGGAACAAATCCGAACGTGGGACGCAGACCGGTACAGCCGCACCGCGTCGAGGGCGACGAGATGGAGCCGAGCGTCTCCGAGCCGATCGCGAAAGCAACACATCCCGCGGCGGTAGCGGCGCCCGACCCTGCCGACGAGCCGCTCGATCCCTGCGTTTGATTCCAGGGATTGCGCGTGCGGCCTCCGTACCACTTGTCTCCCATGGCAAGCGCGCCCATCGTGGTCTTGGCGATGAGCACCGCGCCTGCCGCGTCGAGGCGCTCGACGACCGTGGCGTCTGCGTCGATAGTTTGTTTCTCGAATCCGCCCGCGCCCCACGTGGTGGGGTACCCCTTCACGGCGAGCAGGTCTTTCGCGCCCCAGGGAACACCCTGCAGGGGACCGCGGTATTTTCCGGCGGCAATATCCCGGTCAGCCTCGCGGGCCTGTGCGAGCGCGCGGTCTTCTGTGATGGTGATGGCAAAATGCAGCGACGGATCGTATTTGCGCAGGCGCGCGATGTACATCTGCGTCAGATCAAGCGACGAGACCTTGCGACGCCGGAGGAGATCAGCCAGTTCGGGTATGGTGGCGAAGGCCAGGTCTTCGAGGTTCGAAGGCATGGTTGCGACCGTAGTGCTGTAGACGGGTTCATGCTTCTCGGTGTTGACGGCGGCTCCGGGAGGCAGCGGATCGAAAATGTATGCGGGGGGCACGTCGTTCGGCAGGCTCAGCTTGCGGATGGCGGCGTATCCCGATCGCTGCTCGTTGAGGCCATCGAGCATCATTTGCCTCTGGTCGGGCGCGATGGTGATGCCGGCGAGCGCGGCCGCCTCATCGATCATCCGCGGCGTGATTTTGGGAAGGCTCTGGCCAGCGGCGACATTTTCCGATTGAGCCTGGGCGGCAAGCGTATAAAGGGCTCCTGGAAACAGCGTGGACCCGAGACCGAAGCATGCCGAGAGGGCCAGAAAGGAACGACGATCGAAACCGTGAGTCGACGGGTTGTCTGTCTTTACATCTGCTTTTTCGGACATGATGCGTCTGACAATCCTCGATGAGCAAAGCTGCGGGAATCAGCAAAGCCGCAGTATAACCGCGGAATGCCTGAAGGCAGGGCGATGAGGGAAGAAATCGGAGACGCTTCACCGCCTCAGTTGTTGATCCTGATCTGCTGTTCGAAAGTTGCAAAGTGAGACGAGGTTTGCCAAATGCCTAGAGTGTCAAGTTCTGCTTGCGGCTGGATTCAATTCCTATCTCGATGAGCCATTCCTTTACGGCGCCGATGACATATGGGTGATCCTCCTGAGCGTATTGAAGATCAAGTTGTCTTTATCACCATGCGGTACGAACACGCTTTCCATCAGCGTGGTTTCTTCTCCGAATCTGCTAGGCAGTGACGATTCGAACGCTTCCTAAGGGATTCACGCCGCCACAACGAGCATCGCTGACGATCTCAATGGGATTATATGGAGCACCGGGCGGGAATTGAACCCGCGAATACTGGTTTTGCAGACCAGCGCGTTAGCCACTTCGCCACCGGTGCTCTTTTTGACCCGCTGTGCACGCGGACAGCGGGATTCCGGGAAATCGTTACTCCGGCTGCGCGGTCGTGCGCAGGTACGGCTTGACGGTCTTGTATCCCGGGAAAATCTTAGCCGCGTCTTCATTGGAAACGGCGCCCGTGATAATGACCTCCTGTCCCTGCTTCCAGTTCGCCGGAGTCGCGACTCGATGTTTCGCAGTGAGCTGAATCGAATCAAGGACGCGGAGAATCTCGTCGAAGTTGCGGCCGGTAGTCATGGGATATGTCAGCGTCAGCTTAATACGCTTGTCCGGTCCAATGACAAACACGGCGCGGGCGGTGGCATTGTTGGCCGGAGTTCGGCCTTCGCACGAATCGCCGGCATCGGCGGGCAGCATATCGTAAAGCTTCGCGATCTTCAGCTCAGGATCGCCGATCAGAGGGTATTTGACGGTATGGCCCGTGACGTCCTCGATATCCTGCGCCCACTTGCTGTGGTCGGATACCTGGTCGACGCTGAGACCGATAACTTTCGCACCGCGCGCCGCGAATTGATCCTCTAGCGCAGCGACCGCCCCGAGTTCAGTGGTGCAGACGGGGGTGAAGTCCTTGGGGTGAGAGAAGAGAACAGCCCAGTTGTCGCCAATCCACTCGTGGAAATGGATGGTGCCCTGGGTCGTTTCAGCGGTGAAATCTGGCGCGATATCGTTGATCCGTAGCGACATTTTTTAATTGCCTTTCGATAATTTGCGTCGATGCTAAAAACCCACCCTGCTATTTGGGCAGCGGGTGGGTTGAAATCGAGGTTCGTCAGTTCGATTCGCTCATTCACACACCCGCACGGAGCCGAGGCGACAGCAGCAGCACGGACACATGCGGGTTGGAGCGAGGCTCTTCATCAGGCGTTAACGGCGGACATACCTCCGCCACTCACCAGTGAGAATATTCTTTGAGGGGGGGCGATGTCAATCGCATGGCTCAGCGCGAATTTGAGTACCACGTATGTGACGTATTCACGAACCGTCCGCTGGAGGGGAACCAGTTGGCGGTGTTTCCGGATGCTGCTGGTCTCAACGACACCGCAATGCAGGCCATTGCGCGGGAGACAAATCTGTCTGAGACCACTTTCGTACTTCGCCGCAATGCCGAGACGGAGAGAGAACGCGGTGTGCGGGTGCGGATTTTCACCACGCGTGAAGAACTTCCGTTTGCCGGACATCCCACACTCGGCACGGCGGCGACGATTCGCAGGATTGTTCCGGCGTATCTCAACGCAAAGAAGATCATCCTGGACCTGAACGCAGGGCGAGTGCCGGTGGCTTTTCCGCCTGAGAAAAACATCGGTGATGGAAGCTATGGCGTGATGACCCAGCCTGAGCCGGTTTTTGGTTCGACCCATGAGTTCGCAACAATCGCGCCGTTGCTCGGCTTGCACGAGGACGACGGCGCGAGGGGGCCTGCGGCTCAGACCGTCTCGACCGGCATCCCTTACTGCATTGTGCTGCTGCGATCAGTCGATGCGCTGGCGCGATTGCGCGTGGACCTTGTCGCAAGTGAGCAGTATTTCCAATCGAGCGATGCGAAGTTCTTCTATGCGATTGCGCAGGAAAATCCGCACGTGTGGCGCGCGCGGATGCAGTTCTATAACGGTGAAGACCCAGCCACCGGATCGGCAGCGGGCTGTGCGATCTCTTACCTCGTGCACCACGGAATTGCTATGCCGGAAGAAGAGATTCATATTCGGCAAGGGGTAGAAATTTTGCGCCCGAGTGATCTCTATGCGTCGGCAAATTCCATATCGGGAAAGATCACCGACGTACGTTTGGGCGGGAGCACAGTTCATGTGGCAAATGGGCGACTTTTCCTTGAATGATTCACATGGTTTCAACAAGCAGTTTTCCACTCAAGTCCAAGATTGATGGAGTGATGGGCGAAAAGGGTGGAATGAAGTCCCAAAACAGCGCTTTTCTTCGCCTGACATTCTCCATTTACATGGGCTCCGGCTCTTCGTACTCTTGGCAAGCGTTTCGTCACAAACGAGGC
>JAFAHS010000104.1 GCA_019237115.1 Deltaproteobacteria bacterium | reverse complement strand
CCGGCCTCCCTTGTCGAGGAGAATGGCCTTATGAAACATCTGGAAAAGCTTCGAGCTCGGCTGGTGAATCGTAACGACAATGATCTTGTTATGCGCGAGTCCGCGAATGATCTCGATGACGTGCTCGGAATCCTTTGAACTGAGCCCGCTCGTCGGCTCGTCGAAGAGGTAGACATCCGCGTTCCCGATCATATCGAGACCGATGTTGAGTCGCTTACGTTCGCCACCGCTCAGCGTCTTCTTCACCGGTGAACCGACGACGTTGTCGCGCCGCTCGCTCAGGCCGAGTTCGATCAACTTGTTCTCCAGCCGGCGATTCAGGTCGCGGCCGGAAAGGTGCGGCGCTCGAATCGCTGCGGCGAACTCGAGATTCTCCCCAATTGTGAGGTGCTCGTCGAATGCGTCCTCCTGCGGGACGTAGCTCACATATCCTTTCAGATCGTCGAGATCGTCATAGAGCGAACGCTCGTTCAGCAACACCTGCCCGCTGGTCGGTTGCAACTGCCCGCCGAGCACCTTGAGCAGCGTGCTCTTGCCCGAACCGCTCGCCCCCATCACGCAGACGAGCTCGCCGCGATTGATCGTGAAGGAAACGCTGTCGAGCCCGGTTTCGCCGTTGGTGAAACGGTGCGTCACATCCACCAGCTCGAGCGACCGAATGATGTTGCGTTCCTCTTCGATGATCCGCTCGGAAAAATTGCACCGCAGGAACTGACCGACGTCAATCCGGATGGTGTCCCCGTCAGCCAGCGGCGCCGTCTCGCGTACTGTGGTGTCACCGATTGCGATCGGCCGGTCGGCCTCGATCACCGTGAGCGTCCCGACGCGGCGCTCGTAATCGCAGTTGATCTTCAGGAGCACGTCGCCGCTTGTTCCGGGAGAGAGCAGAATGTCGTCGGCTTCGAGAAGACTGGGATTGTTCGAAACCAGGTATTCGGACTTGCTTGCTTTGAGCTGAAACCGGCCACCCATGGCGCGGGCGCGCCGGCGCAGGTCGAGCAGGTCCATCTCGCTGTCGTTGTGGAAAACGATCTTGTCTTCCAAGGTCGCTTCAACAAGCGTTCCCGCCTTCAACTTGGTACCGTTAAGGACGGCGTCGACGTCGCGCAGCGCCTTGACTTTGACCTTCAGCCCAAAAGTCACTTCCAGAGCGCTTTCACGACTGCGCGCCCGCTCCAACTGCACTTCATCTCCGTCGCGGTGCACGCGGACAAAAATCTGCGGCAGGGAGACGTTTTTCTTGGCGTTGAAGTAGGCCGCCAGCTCCTGGTAGGTGATAAACTGGTCGCCCACGAGAATGCGTTGGCCCGGATAAATCCGGCAAAAACTGCCGCGCGGCAGCGGGCGCCCCCGCACGGAGACGCTTTGCGAACTGTAATTCTTTAGCAGGATGAGGTCGTGATAGCGGAACGCGAGGAGCCGATCGTTCGCGCTCAGGCTTTTGAGGACGACGTCGGAGTGACTGTTGGTACCGAAGGAAACAGATTCCAGCGGCGATGCACCGCGCTGGTAAATCGAGGTATCGGCGTCCTCCGAAGCATTGAGCTGGTAAACGATATCGATCGCCTGCGCTGCCATCCCGAGTTGAGACATGAAGGAGTAGAACTGGACTACCTGCTCCTGTTTTAGCCCCGCCTGCGAAATCAGGTCGTAGAGCTGCACGCCCAGCATGATCTTGCGATCGGGGCTCAGCTGGGTGGCGAGCTTCTGCGCCATCGCCCCAAGATCCTGTTGCTCGTAGAGGGCCTGCCGGAAGAGAGCCCGCAGCTCCGAGTAAACCGCCTCCGGGTAATCGTAGCGCAGAAACCCGAGGGAAGAGTCGATTTCTTCTTCGAGCAAGACGCCGTCGGCCTTGGAAAACCCGGCCAGCACCTGGATGAGCAGTGGCAACAGATTCGGGCCCTCCGAAACGCTGCGCGGTTTCCGCATCGCCCGACGCATCCAGGCGCGGCCTCGCCGCTGCATTCGGTAGGCGAAGGGAGTGACTTTCTGGACGGCGCGGTCGATCTTGTCGGCAACGCTGTTGACGAGGGGCGGCATGAGATTTGAACGAAAGTTTACCGCACGCTACTAACTGACGCAAAGATCAGGGGCGACCGCCATGCCGCCCGCCTAATGATGAACGAGTTGCTCGGGATTGCTCGGCAATGAGAAGGACTCGTGCTCATTGCATTGGCCTCGCGGCATGGTAGCGTTTCTGGTCGAAATTCTTGCTGACTATTCATGGCAACTGATCGTAATTCGCGGAAGGAAAATAAAGGCGGCAACGAACCGAGCTTTAACTGGCGCGGCGTAGTCCTGATTGCGATTGCCTTTGCTTTAATTGGTCTGGCTGTTCTGTTCCGTGGCGGCAGCTACGCCAACGTGGAGGACGTTCCCTACAACCGGTTCCTCGAACTGCTGGAGAACAAGCAGATCGCGAACGACAAGAACTATCCGCTGCAATTGGTTGTCGAGGAAGGCCGTCCGACGCAAACTTTGCGCGGCTATTACACGAAACAGGCGGTCGGTCCCGCCCCCGCTCAGCAAGTGGCGTTTCGCACCACTGTCTATCTTAATTACAACACCAATTTGCAGGAGAAGTTGGCCGCGGCCGGGATCCAGCCTGCCATTCGGAGCGAGTCGAACGTGCTGGCGCAAACGGTTGTCGGGTTCCTCCCGATCGCCGTTTTCCTCGTGATCCTCTACCTCCTTTTCCGCCAGCAAATCCGCATGGCCGGCAAGGGCGC
>JAFAHS010000547.1 GCA_019237115.1 Deltaproteobacteria bacterium | reverse complement strand
TCCCAAACGTCATCGTCAAATGGCGGGGTTTTTCCCGTCAAAATCCACGGCGTGCGATGGCGAGTCACCGCCGTCCAGCCCTTGTGGTAGATACCGCGGTTGCCGAACATCTCGAAGTACTGCGTCTTTCGCAGCTCGGCTGCTTTCCCGTCGTCGAAACTGTAGAGCATACTCACGCCTTGCATCGGTACCTGCGCGACGCCGTTGACCATGTAAGGCTCGGGCAGCTGCGCAGTTTCCAGAACCGTCGGCGCTACATCGATGACGTGGTGGAACTGGTGGCGGATTTCGCCTTTGGCCTTGATGCCCTTGGGCCAATGAATGATGGTACCGTTGCGGGTTCCGCCCCAGTGCGACGCGACTTGCTTGGTCCACTGATAGGGCGTGTCCATCGCATGCGCCCATCCCACCGCATAGTGGTTATAGGACTCGGGGCTACCGAATTTGTCGATGCGGGCGGCCAGGAAAGCTGCGGTCTCGAAGGCGTTAAGACCATTGAAGGCAATCGTTTCATTGAAGGTGCCTTGCAGCGTTCCTTCACCCGACGCTCCGTTGTCACCGATAATGAAGAAAATCAGGGTGTCGTCGAGCACCTGCAGCTGCTGGAGGGCGTCGATGAGCCGCCCGATATGATGATCGGTGAACTCGAAGAATCCCGCGTAGACTTCCATTTCGCGAGCCAGCACGGGCTTCAACTCGGCGCCCTCATCCTCCCATGCTGGAATCTCCAGATGACGTTTCGTGAGCTCGCATTCCTCAGGAATCACGCCAAGCTTTTTCTGCCGTGCGAACGTCTCTTCCCGTAACTTGTCCCAACCCTGATCAAACTTGCCCTTATATTTGTCAGCCCACTCCTTGGGAACGTGGTGGGGTGCATGAGTCGCTCCGGGAGCGAAATACATGAAGAAGGGTTTAGCCGGGGCCAGCAGGCGCTGCTGATGCACCCAATCGATCGCGCGATCGGTCATGTCGGCCATGAAATGGTAACCCTCTTCAGGCGTGGCCGGGGGATCGACTATCTTGGTGCTTCGCGAATCGATGGATACCACTGATTGGTCTCGCCCGCTTACAAAGCCGTAAAAATATTCGAAGCCCGAGCTCGTGGGCCAACTATCGAAGGGCCCCACCGGGCAAACGCAGCCACGATCTCCGCATGCGAGGCATGGCAGCGATAGTCGCGATGGGCGGCCAGCCGCTCGGGATCGCGTTCGCCCGCCAGGATGCTGCGTACGATCCGAAATCCGGTTTGCCCGGTGACATCGGTGAGCACCGTGTGGAGCCTGAGGTTGCCCACTTCAATCGCCGCATTCACTCCACCCATCGCCGTTCTCCTCCGCTCTTTTACCGGAGCTGCTCGCGCCTGACCCACAGCGCGCGCAGCGCCTGGCTCTGTTCGTCCGGCCGCTCGCGCAGCGGCGGCTGCGTCTGCTCGCCATAAAGCGCCAATAGCCGCGCATCGATCTTGTCGACACACCCCATGGACCACGCTTCTAGCCGGGCTCTCAGGTCGAGTCCCAGTTTTTACAAACTATCGCGCCGAGCATCTGTTCGCGCTTAGGCAGAACTTCGCCGCCTACGACTTCCTGCTCCAGCAGATCGCCGAGTGCGATACCGAAATCGAAGCCCTGCTCACTACCCTGGCCGCCCGGCAACCGCCATCTCCCACACCGCCGCCAGTTCCGCGCCGCACGCGGGTTTCCAAGCATCAGCCCCAATTCGATATCCGGAGCCCGCTGCATCGGCTCACAGGCGGCGCCGACTTAAGCCAGATCGATTCCATCGGTCCCCAGACCGCGCTGCAACTCATCGCCGAGATCGGCACCGACACAAGCCGCTGGCCAAGCGAGTACCATTTCGCGTCCTGGACCACGCTCGCCCCCAACAACAAGATCTCCGGCGGGCGCTTGCTCAGCTCTCGAACCCCGCCTTCCGCCAATCGCGTCGCGGCCATCCTGCGCCGTTACGCGATGAGCGTGGGGAAAACTTCGACTGCACTCGGCGCGTTTTACCGTCGCCTGGCAGTCCGCATCGGCAAGGCCAAGGCCATCCACCGTCACCGCCCGCAAACCTGCCGTCCTGGTCTACCGCGTGCTGTCCGGCAACCTCGTCTATAATGACCCCGGCGCAGCCGCTTACCATCAACTCAACCGGGTCCGCGAACTCAACTCACTACGCAAGCGCGCCAAGCTCCTCGGCCTCGACCTACTCGATCGCGCTACCGGTGAACTGCTCGCGAATCCTGTTTCGTAGGAGGGCTTACCGCATAGAAGATCGAGAACAGGAAAGCTGTAGTCAGTCCGAAGAGCAACATCCCTTGCAGTGCTTCCATCGCACCTAACAACTCCC
>JAFAHS010000524.1 GCA_019237115.1 Deltaproteobacteria bacterium | reverse complement strand
ATTTCTCTTATCAGATCGGCACGTGCCGGCCGGCGATTGTTTCGCGCATCTCCGAGAATCACTACCAGGGTCTGCCGCGTGAGCAGTTCCGTCTGCCGCTTGGAGAGTTCCACCAGCACCCGCCCGAAGTCCGAGCGCGCATAGAGGTCGAGCGGCGGGGAGGTAACCAGATGCCCCTGTTCGAACTCGGCCTCCGCCAACCGATCGATGTACACGAAGCTGCGGACCCGGCGAAAGCAATTGCGCGCGCCGGCAACCAACTCAAGCGTCAACTCGGCGGCGTACCGAACCGACCCGGAAATATCGGCGAGGATAAGCAGGTCGACGTGGCGCGGACGGCGGGCACGAAACTTGAGCTCGGCGAGGACTCCGCCGCGCTGAATTCCTGCGCGAATGGTGCGGCGAAAGTCGACCCGCCCTCGGCAAGCCACGCGCAGCCGCCGCCCCAGGCGGATGCGAAATCGACGCTCCAGCGGCTTGAGCAGTTCACGAGCCTGGTCGTATTCGAGATCGGTGTAAGCGCCGAACGGCCGCCGCTCGATTTCACGAACCTGGGCCATCCGTGTCGCTTCCCACCCCGCTTGCTGCGGTTGCGCGGAGGCCGCTTGCTTCGCAACCGGGCGTGGCGTGGAAGTCTCTGCCCGTTGCTCGACAAGCGAGAGCGCAGCATCGCCCGAGGCTTCCCGCTCGTTTGGGTCTGGCGAGCTGGTCGGTGCACCGCGCTTTCCCGGCCTGGCTGCTTGGTCCCTCTGGGGCTCTTTGTGGGTCTCTCTGGAGGGCTCCCGCAAGGGCGGATTCTCTCCCGGGCGTCCCTGCCCGCGCGCGGAAGATTCCATCACTCCGCGATGGTCCGGATGTCTGCGGCCTCCGCTCCCGGTCGCGGGTGCGGCAAAGAACCGGCCGAACGCTTCGTCGAACCGGGCACGATCCGCCTCGTCCTTGACCAGGGTGGCGGCCAGCGCCTCACGCATCCGATCCCGTGCCAGTCCCGCAGCCGCGACTGCATTCATCGCGTCGATCGATTCGGCGACCGACACGCGCAGACCGGCGATGCGCAACTGGGCAATGAAGCGGCCAAGCTGTTCACGCAACAGGGTCATCGGGGCCGCGTAGCGAGGCTCGATGCGCGCGTTTCAACCTTCGCGCGATCGTCTTCGTGCTTGAGCAGCACGCCCAGCGCCGCGCGGATCGCATCGCTGTCGAGCTCCTTGACGCCCAGGTGCAGAAGCGCGCGAGTCCAATCCAACGTCTCGGCGATCGAGGGTGGCTTGCGCAGGCCGAGCTTGCGCACCGAGGCGACGAAGCGCGCGGCCTCGGCGGCAAGTCGCGCATCGAGGTTGGGAACCTTGAGTTCGATGATCCGCCGTTCCTGTTCCACTCCGGGAAAATCGATGAACAAATGCAGACAGCGGCGGCGCAATGCCTCCGAAAGGTCACGCGCGCGATTCGAAGTGAGCACCACGATGGGACGCTCCAGCGCGCGGACGGTGCCGAGCTCGGGGACACTCACCTGGAAGTCCGAGAGCAGTTCGAGCAGAAAGGCCTCGAATTCTTCGTCGGCCTTGTCGATTTCGTCGATCAACAGCACCACGCGGCGCGACGCCGTGATTGCCTTCAGCAGCGGACGCTCGAGCAGGTAGTCCGCCGAAAAGATGTGCTCGGAGACCTCTTCCCAGCGAAGCCCCTGAGCTTCATCCGCCTGCATCCGCAGCAGTTGCTTCTGATAGTTCCATTCGTAGAGCGCGCGCGCTTCGTCCAGTCCCTCGTAGCACTGCAGTCGCACCAGCGAGGTTTCCAGCATTTCGGACAGGACCTTGGCAACTTCGGTCTTGCCCGCGCCGGCGGGCCCTTCGATGAGAAGCGGCTTTTCCAGTGCGAGCGCCAGAAAGATCGCCGTCTCGACGCGCTCGTTGGTAATGTAGCGCGCCTGCTTGAGGCCCTCAGCAACGAATTTGATCGTAACTTCCACGAGGCTCGGCAATGGTGACTTCGAGGGGCGCCCGCCCGCCGGCGGAGTTCGGTAAATTGCCCGGACTTTTCGGCCGCAACCGGCAGGTAGAGCATCGCGAGCCATCGGGGAACAGTCAAACCGCCGCGTCGCGCGTAACTGCGCCCCTATTGCGTATCCTGGCGGGGCACGAGCCCGAGGGGAGGGGACGAGCCTGGTTCGCTCGCGCGGTTTTGCGCGATCGTACCCGCGAGGCGGCGAAAATCGCGCCGATAGCGCCGTACCGGGTAGGCGCCCCGGTTCACGTACGCGGGATGGTACATGGGGAACAGGACCACACCGTCGACCTGGATGGTCGCGGGACGGGTTGGGGTGAAGGGCCGTCCCGGTCCCGCCAGTTCGCACCACGCGATGTGGCCAAGGCACGCGATCACGCGCGGCCGTGCGATCGCAAGTTCCGCCCGCAAGTGATCGCGGCAATTGGCGATCTCGCGGGCGTCGGGGTCGCGATTGCGCCCCAGTTTGTCGCGCGGGTTACAGCGCACCAGGTTGGTGATGAAAACGCCGGTGAGCCGCGCCTGGGCGATCATCTCGTGGAGCAGCTTGCCCGAACGATCGCCGCTGAAGGGCAGGCCGGTTCGATCACCACCGTGACGGCCGGGGGCGATCCCGACAAACATGACCGCGGCGGGAACCGCTCCGGCGCCGGGAACCGGCTGGGTGCGGCAACGCACGAGTGCGTCGCAGCGCACGCAGGAGCGCACCCGGGACTGAAGATCGGAGAGAGTAAAAGTTCGATCTCCCCCGTTATGCAGCGTCCCATTCGCCACGCGGCCGGCCACCTCACTTGGCCCGGTTAATTTTCGGAGCACGGCGACGTTCGAGAAAAATCCGCGCGCGGTGCTTGAGGCCCGATCGCTCGTCGCGCGGGACGGCGCGAACCTCTTCGGTGAACGCGTAGATTTCGTCGAACAGCCGCTCCGTATCGATTCCGCCCTTCGCGGGCTTCATGTCATCCAGGGTCAGCATCGCCTGGGACAGGAGGTTTATCGTGGCCTGGCGGCCGCCGCGCTCAAAGCGCAGATGCATGGCCGCGGCGATGCGATTCAACGCGCCGGCCAGGTCTTTCAATTCGGGATCTATGGCGGCCACCGACCTTTCAAACAGTTCGGCAGCATCGAAGTATTCGCCGCGATTGAACGCGGCGATCGCATCATCCAGTGAGGTGCTCACGGCGCCGACAAGACCTCAACCGCAACGGCCACTAAGCAGGAGTTTCCGACCACCTGGTGTTCTGGTGCCCTGGTTTCGGGGTTCCCAGACTTGCCGACTAGAGAAGTTCCTTCTCTTCGACCTCCCGGAACTCGACCTCGCTGAGCGCTTGCGCCTTGCGTGTCCCATGGCGCTCGTAGAGCTCGAACAGCGTCGACTTGTGCGGCCGCACCTTGCCCAGCGGGCATTTCCGCCAATCTTCCAGCGACTCGTCGCAATAGCCCATCCGGTTCTCACCGCACTTGGGCTGCAGGAACACCGCGATCTCGGGCAGCACGCGTTTGATCTCGGCGCGCATCATCGCGACCATCCGGCGAATTTCCCATTGCGCCCGCACGCACAGGCGCAGATCGCAGATGTGCAGCATCTCGGCAAAATTCACCATCACATGGAAATTGGTGGGCGCCGCGTTCGGCAGTACGAAGCGAGCATCCTCTGCAGGGATGCCCGCCTGGAGCGCCTTCTGGTACAGCTCCGAGGTGCGCGCCAGCAGCTCGCGGAACTCAGCGTCGAGGTTCGCGCGCTCCCACGATTGCGGCAGCACGAAGGCAAGCTGGTTTTCCTTGAACTTCACGTAGCGCTGGCTCTGCTGCTCGAAACTTATCCCGATGCGATGGCGCACGAACTGATGGGAAAGCGATCGCGAGACGCCGGAGATCCCAAACCAGAACACGACCTGCTCGAGTGGAGAGGCATGACCGGTTTTGAGCCGTTCGCCGATAAAGGAGCGAATGCGCTGGTGAGAAATCTTCTCGGTTTTGATCTTCTGCCAGATTTCGAGCGGGCTTTCCGGCGAGTAGCAGGTACGAAAAGCGGCGTAGAGTTTCTCGAGCGGCTCATGCGCGTAGTCGATGAGCCTGACCTGCATGTTTGCCTGATTATTCACCGCTGCCGGCCGCCTCCCATCTCTCGCATGCTGTTCACCACGCAGACCCTCATCCTATTCCATGCGCGTCGACCTAAGTAGCGGTCGCCTGAGAATTGTCAGCCCGCCATGCACAGGGGGTCGCAGACCACTTGGCCCTGCTCCGGGGTGGACGCAGAACCCATAAACCCGGCGGTTTTCACCGACCCCAACCAACGGGGGTCCCTCACGGATTGAATCTGCCGCTGCGCGTTGCAAAAGTTCCGGTCGGGCCAATGCTCAGGTTCTTGTACAGGCTGGTAAAGCCTTTGCTGTTTCGGCTTGATGCCGAAACCGCTCATCGTATGGTCCTCGCAATGCTCTCTGCCTGGCCCATCTCCGACCCGCCCGCGGCCGCTCAAGAATTGAACACGCGGGTGTTCGGGCTTGAGTTCAACAATCCGGTGGGCCTCGCCGCCGGCCTGGACAAGGACGCCGCCGCACCTGCCGCGTGGCAGGCGCTCGGATTCGGCTTCGCCGAGTTGGGTACCATTACCCCGCGGCCGCAAGCCGGCACCTCCCGACCACGCATCTGGCGTCTGCCCGAGCAGCGCGCGTTGATCAACCAGCTCGGCTTCCCGAGCAAAGGCATGGAGGCGGTGGGCCGGCGAATCGAGGAGTTGCGCGCCAAGGGGCTTCGGCTCCGCATCGGCCTGAACATTGGTCCCAACAAAGCTACACCTGCCTCAAGAGTGGCTTCCGACTATGCGATGCTCGCCAGGGGGCTGGGCGCGCTTGCCGACTTTATCGTCATCAATCTGAGCTCGCCGAACACCCCCGGCCTGCGGGCGTTCCAGTCTCCGGAACGGCTTCGCGAAATTCGTGCGGCAATTGACGAACCCCACCCGTCGACGGTCCGCTATCTCGTCAAGCTTTCACCCGATATCGGCGCCGCGGAACTCGGCGCGATTTGCGACACGATTGTGCAGCTCGGATTTGCCGGAATCGTGGCGACCAACACCACCCTGGCACGCACGGAGGTCGGGATCGCGTGGGAGCAGGCAGGAGGATTGAGCGGCCTACCGTTGCGCGAGCGTTCTCGCGACATGGTTCGCGCGATTCGCCGCCACATCGGCACCCAGATTCCGATCATCGGGGTGGGTGGGATTGCCAGCGCGGAAGATGCCTATCGGCATATCCGCGCCGGCGCGAGCCTGGTGGAACTGTATACGGGCCTCATCTTTGAAGGACCCACGCTGGCAACGTTGATCAATGCGGGACTGGCCGCCTTGCTCCGCCGCGATGGATTTCGCTCTATTAGCGATGCGGTCGGCGTCGATGCGTGACGGGCTGAAGGGTTTCGATGGGTCAGAAAATGGCGCAGGCAAAGTTGTTGGTTGAAGGGCGATGGTTTCGGGCGCATCGGCACGACCGAAACCTGATATTGGTGGACACTCGCGCGGCGGATGACTATTGGAAGGGTCACCTCAAGGGCGCGCGCCATTTCGATCCTTTTCCGTTTCACTACACCAATACCGACGAACGTGGCACCCGCGAGTTTCGCATGCAGCTCGAACTGATTTTCTCGGCGATCGGCATCACCGGACGTGAGACCGTGGTGTTCTACGAAAACGACTCCGGGATGCGGGCGGCGCGCGGAGCCTGGCTACTCGAATGGATGGGGCATCGGCGAGCGCGGATGCTCGATGGCGGGCTTAGGGCGGTCGCCGGTGAGCGGCTGAGCAAACTCGCCCCGACCATCAAACCGACGCAATTCAAGGGCTCGCCTCGTGACGAAATAGCGGCCTCCGCCAGCTACCTGATTGAACGACTCGGGCGGCCCGAGGTGCAGATCTTCGACGTGCGCAGCGACGAGGAGTATTTCGGCGAACGGGTGCGCGCCCGGCGGGGCGGCGCAATTCCCGGCGCCGTGCACCGCGATTGGACCGGGAGTAACACGGCGCAAGGATATGTGAAGCCGGCCGGTGAGCTTCGCGCGGAGTTCGCGGCGCTGGGCTTGCGGCCCGACGCGGAGATCATTCCGTATTGCCAGGGTGGCTACCGCTCGGCGCACGCATATGTGGCCCTCAAACAGGCCGGCTATCCGCGGGTACGCAATTACTGGGGCTCGTGGGCGGAATGGGGTAACCGCGACGAGGTTCCCATCGAGCATCCGGTGCGCCGCAAATAATGCCGTCGATCTTCCTCCTGACCGGTTTTCAGCCATTCCGGGGCGAGCGGATCAACCCTTCCTGGGAAGTCGCCCGGCGGCTCGATGGCGAAGTGATCGGCGGGATGCGAATCAAGTCGGTGAAGGTTCCGGTCGGATGCGCCACCGCAGTGCGCCGCATCAACGCCGCGATCGTGCGCTACCGGCCCCGCGCGATCCTGGGGCTGGGCGAGGCGGGCGGCCGCACCGCGATCTCGGTGGAAAAAATTGCCATCAACCTCGCCGATGAGCGCGCCGGGGTCACCAATTCCGATATCGGCCTCACGGTCAGGCCGGTGATCGGAGGCGGACCGCAGGCGTATTTCACGCGCCTTCCGGTCGGCGGAATTCTCCGCGAACTGCGCAGGCGTGACATTCCCGTGCACGTGTCGCTCAGCGCCGGTGCCTATGCCTGCAACGCCCTGATGTACGCGAGCCTGCATCTGATGCGCCGCCGGCAGGGGGTGCCGGTCGGATTCATCCATCTGCCTTACGACGCGCGCCAGGGCGTGCGCCATCCCGAGAAAGCGAGCATGGCCATCGACACCATGGAGGAGGCGATTCGCACCGCCGTCGCGACCATCGCGCGCGCAACCTGATAACTGCTGGACGACACTGACCGCCGACTTGGGCGCGGTCTCCTTCGGGTCGCTCAGGATGGTGGAGCCTGGCCCTCTGCAATTCTGGCGAGTTCGGGTGCGAGCTCCGCGATGGCTACCCGGCGCTGACTGATGCGAGCTTCTTCCTCCTCGCCCAGCTCCGCGACGTAGCAGCCGCGCGCCGGCAAATAAACCACGCTCCGGTAAGGGAACCCTGGCCGAACGCGCGGCCACGCGCGCTCCGCGATCACTCCTTCCATCGCGGCTTGCGTGACACATTCGCGGGGCCCATCCGCGAGCTGGTAGATCAGCGCCACCGCCGCGCACAGTCGCGCGGTTCGCCGCGCTGGCTCGACGCCATCCATGCGGCGAATAACCTCGGCGACCAAGGCGGCGTCGGATGCCTCCGCCCCACCAATCCAGCGATGCGATCTCACGCCCGGCTCGCCGCCGAGCGCGTCGATCTCCAATCCGCCGTCGTCAGCGAGGGTCGCAATCTGTGCGCGTGCAAAGTAGAAGCGCGCCTTCTTGAGCGCATTTTCCCTGAAGGTCGCACCGTCTTCCTCCGGATGGTCGTGAATTGCCGCGTCGGCCAGTGAAATCGGCTCAAGCGCGAAGTCGCGCAGCAGAAAGCGATACTCGGCGAGCTTGGCGGGGTTGCTGGTCGCAATCAGAAGCCGCTTCATGAATTGCCCGGCTCACGGCGCTGCGGTCGATAGCTGGTCTTGAGCGTCGCGCGTTCGCGATGCTCTTCCAGCGCCAATTCGATCAGCCGGTCGATCAATTTCGGGAGCGGCAGTCCCGATGCCTCCCACAGTTTCGGATACATGCTTATGGAGGTAAAGCCGGGAATGGTGTTGACTTCGTTGACGTAGATCTTTTTGAGATCGCGGCTGGCAAGAAAATCCACCCGCGCCATACCGCGGAGCGAGAGCGCTTTGAAGGCGCGTGCGGCCATCGTGCTGATCTTTTTCGCGATCGGCCTGGGCAGTGCGGCCGGAATCCTGGTCTCGGAACCGTGCGGATCCAGGTACTTCGACTCGTAGCTGTAGAAGTCATGCTTGCCCTTGACGATAACCTCGCCGGGCATGGTCGCCTCGGGACGGTCGTTGCCCAGCACCGCGACCTCGAATTCGCGACCCACGCAGGACACTTCGATCAGAGCCTTGCGATCGTATTGAAAGGCATCTTTCAATGCGCCATCGAGCTCGGCCGCGCGTTTCACCTTGCTGACCCCGATCGACGAGCCAATCGCATTCGGCTTCACGAACACCGGGTACCCGAGTTCGCGGGCCAGATTGCGCGCCAGGGTCGGGTGCTCCTGCCAATCGCTCCGCTCGAGCGCGTGGTAGTCGACCACCGGCACTCGCGCGGCGCGCAGCAGACGCTTCTGCACGTCCTTGTCCATACCGACTGCGGAGGCGAGCACCCCCGCGCCCACGTAGGGAATGCCGGCCAGGTCCAGCAACCCCTGCACGGTGCCGTCTTCGCCGAAGGTTCCGTGCAACACCGGAAAGAACACGTCGATCGGACCCGCCGCCACTCCCCCGGTTCGCGCGATCGCGCCAAGATTTCCGCCCGCGGTATCCGGGGCGATCACCAGCGATCGATTGTCGGGATGGGGCAGGAGAGTCACCGGCGTGTCCCCAGCCGACAGCGCTGCCAGATTGGGGCTCGCATCGGCGAGCACCCTGAGCGCATCCTTCTCCAGGTACCACCGGCCGTCGTGATCGATTCCGATCGGCACGATCTCGTACTTGTCGCGGTCCATGGCCGACATGATGGCCAGCGCCGAGCGCAAGGAAATCTCGTGCTCGCTGGAGCGGCCTCCAAACAGCACCGCCACGCGGCGTTTTGCCGTATCATCCATCTGCACAAGCGATTCTCGCACGACTGGAAGGCAGGTTTAAGCCAGCCGGCGTGAGAAATGCCGCCGGCGAGGCGAAACCGCACCGAGCGATCGCGCCTCGGCGCGGCAACTTGAGATGCCCGGTGTGAGGCGCCGGGTTACTGCCGGTAGTTCGGGGCTTCCTTGGTGATGAACACGTCGTGGACGTGGCTCTCGCGATTGCCCGCGTCGGTGACGCGAATGAACCGCGCGCGACGGCGCAGTTCGGCGAGGTTCGCCGCGCCGGTATAGCCCATCCCTGACTGCAGACCGCCGACCAGTTGCTCGACGTTCGAGGCCAGTGATCCGCGATGCGGCACCCGGCCTTCAATCCCTTCCGGTACATGCTTGCCTTCCTCGGCTTCCTGCAATCCGTAACGGTCGAAGGTGCGCTCCGTCATCGCGCCGATCGAACCCATGCCGCGATAGAGCTTGTAGGTGCGCCCCTGGTACAGAATCGTCTCGCCGGGACTTTCCTCGGTTCCCGCAAACAGCGATCCGATCATGGCGACCGACGCGCCGGCCGCCAGCGCCTTGGTGATGTCTCCCGAGAAGCGGATGCCGCCGTCGGCAATTACCGGAATTCCGCGCGGCTCGGCCACAGCGACCACATCCATGATGGCGGTCATCTGCGGCACGCCCACCCCCGAGATGACCCGGGTGGTGCAGATGGAGCCGGGCCCCATACCCACTCGCAGTGCATCGACGCCCGCGTCGATAAGGGCCTTGGCCCCCTCCGAGGTGGCAATGTTGCCGGCGACTATCTCGAGGTCCGGACACTCACGCTTGGTGGCACGAATCGCATCGAGCACGTTGCGGGTATGGCCATGCGCCGTGTCGATGCACAGCACGTCGACCCCGGCGCGGCGCAACGCGGCGGAGCGGGCCTCCCGCTCCGGACCCACACCAATCGCGGCACCGACCCGCAGGCGGCCGAAGCTATCCTTGCTCGAATGTGGATGGCGGGTCGCCTTGTCCATGTCCTTTACGGTGATAAGCCCGCGCAGGCGATGGTGATCGTCGACCAGGGGCAGCTTTTCGATTCGATGCCTTTGCAGAATCTCCTTGGCGGCTTCCAGGGTGATGGAAGGATTGGCGGTTATGACGTTCTGGGTCATGACCTCGCGCACGCTCTTGTCGAGGCGTTTTTCAAAGCGCAGGTCCCGGCTGGTGAGAATTCCCACCAGGCGGCCTTCCGCAACCACCGGCAGCCCGGAAATGTGATGGCGCTGCATGATCGCGAGTGCGTCGCCGATTCGCTGCTCCGGGCTGACCGTTACCGGGTCGCTGATCATCCCGCTCTCGTACTTCTTGACCATTTCAACTTCGGCGGCCTGCCGTTCGATCGACAGGTTACGATGGATGAATCCAAGCCCTCCCACCTGCGCCATGGTGATGGCGGTAGCCGATTCGGTGACCGTGTCCATCGGGCTTGAGACCAGCGGAATACGCAGGCGCACGCGGGGGGTCAGCGCGGTAGAGACGTCGCAACTGGTCGGCAGCAGGTCAGAGAATTGCGGCAACAAGAGAACGTCGTCGAAAGTTAGTCCTTCAGGCAGCTCCGAAAAAGGCATCGCGAGTCCCTCCTAAACAAAAAGCCCGCAGTTCTCCTGCGGGCCTTCAACCGGTCGAGCTTGCAGCGCGTACTGAGAAAGCAGTGGCGCCATAACTATTGGTAACAGCGTGGGTCGCTCGAATCAATACGCGGTGCGGCTACGACCAGGGCAGGATGGCGGATGCGGCCAACTGCGATTGGGTGTGCGGCGGCTGGTTTTGGCCGTGCGGCGACGCCCACGCCCGCGCGCCGATCTCGCCTGCGATCTCGGCGATGACCTCGGGGCAAAAGTAGTAGCTGCGAATGTACGCGATGTGACCATCTTCCTCTTCGAGGCGCTCGACGTTGATCAGCGCCTCGTTGGATGGTGCACCGGCCCACACTACCAGCAGCCACTCGCCTTCGAAGCACACCGCCTCCGCACGCCCCGGTGCCGCTTTCGCGTTCTCGAATGACACCCGGTAATGATTCATTCGTTTCCCGCGCTCGCTCCCGATGCCGCAGACATCGAGGGTAGTGTTGTCCAGCAGCAAATCGGTTACCGCTTTGACATCGCGGACGTTCAAGGCCGCAACGAAGCGCTTAAGAAGCTGCCTGGAAGGTGCTCGATGCACGCGCCGTATGTTCGGGACTTCCTCCGCCGTACACGCCCGCCGTGGAGCGCGGACTTGACCGCCCCCACCGTCGTGGAGAGGACTTCCGCGATTTGCTCGAGGGTGAAGTCGAACACCTCCTTCAGAACAACCGCGGCCCTTTCCTGTGGCGCGACCTGGCTCATCAGAACCGACGCCGCCTCAAGAGCTTGGATCGACCGCTCGCCGGTCGAGGAATCGTCGGTCCCGCCGAGGCTCGAAGTGATGAGTTGGCGGCGGCGCATCTGGTCGATCCAGAGATTGGTTGCGATGCGGAAAAGATAGGCGCGCGGCCCCTTCACGTGGGCCTCCCGGGAAGTCACATCGCCTCGACCAATCGCGCCGTAGCCTCTGAGCAGGGTGTCCTGTAAGAGGTCCTCCGCGTCCCAAATGTTTCCGGTCATCCGACGGCAGTATCGATAGAGCGCGGGCCGGGTCTCCCCGACGGCGTCCAAATACCTGAACCAGGCGGCGCGCAAGAGCTTGGCGGTCTCGTCTGAAACGGGCTCTTGAGTCATTCTTGTCTCCTTGCTCGCAAGGACGAACAACCGGGTCGAAAAGATACCCCCAGATCGGGGCCTCTCGCGCGGGTCCCGGAACCCCCGACCGATCTAGTTCTGCGGTTGGGGGCCAATAGGGTTGATCGCGCGTGAGCCTCTAGCGCGGCCCCTGCTGAAATCGTTTCCGGTTTATCTCCCGGTCCAGGTTGGCTGGCGCTTCTCAAGAAACGCGCAAATTCCTTCCTGCGCGTCGCCCGCCATCGCATTAAGGCTCATGACCTCCTTGGTGTAGTCATAGGCGCGCGCCTGGTCGAGATCGATCTGGGCATAGAAGGCCTGCTTGCCGATCGCGATGGTGAGCGGACTCGCTTCCACGATTCGCAGCGCGAGCTTGCGGGTTTCCTTCACCAGATCGGCATCGGGAACCACCCGATTAACCAGGCCCCATTCAGCCGCGGTATGCGCATCGATTGGGTCGCCCGAGAGCAGCATCTCCATGGCGCGCTTGCGGCCGATCGCACGCGCCAGCGCGACCATCGGAGTCGAGCAGAACAGTCCGATGCGCACGCCCGGGGTCGCAAAGCGCGCACTCTCGCCTGCCAGAACCAGGTCGCAGGTCGCCGCGAGCTGGCATCCCGCGGCAGTCGCGATCGCATGAACACGGGCGATGACCGGTTGTGGAATCGCCTGCACCGTGTGCATCAGCTCGGCGCACAGCTTAAATTCGTGTCGATAGAAGGCGAGGTCGCGCCCGCTGAGCTCTTCGAGGTCGTGACCCGCGCTGAACGCGGGGCCGGCGCCGGCGACAATCACCGCACGCGCGTCCTGTTGCGCGCCGATTTCGCGCAGTGCCGCGATCATTTCCGACATCATGGCGGTCGACAACGCGTTGCGCTTCTCCGGCCGATTCATGGTGATAGTGACCAGGCCAGCTTCACGCTCGACAATCAGATTGCGATCGCTCATCGCCGTACCTCCAGTTGCTCTCCAGAAACTTCGCACCACCTGCGGGCGAGGCAAGCAGCCACCGCCCCTCACACCGCTCCAACGTATCAGAAACCGGTTTTCCTGACCGGATCAAGACAGACCGGATCAGTCGTCACTGCTTTCTTCCTTCTTCCACTCTTCCGGGTAGAGCAGCAACAAATCCTGACCGAGCGCCCGTACGAGGAAACGTTGGGTTTCGTTAATCGCGCGTTCCAAAGCACGCCCGCCGACCAGCCAGTGGCCGCGGCTCCGCATCGGTACCAGCCGGGCTCCAATTGACTGCGCGAACTGGGTCACGGCGTCGATGGGCGCGAAAGGGTCTGAATCTCCGGCCACGATCAGGCGCGGCGCCGCACCCTCGCCACCAGCAAATTCCACCTCGCCCCGCGCGATCTGAAACGCCAGTAGTGCGCTCTCGGGGACCATCGCCCGAAGAGCCGCTTCGCGCTGGTAGGGTTCCGCATCCGCCACAAACTCAAATCCCGCCTTGCCCGCCGGAGGCTTCAGCGGACGCCCGCGCCAGCGCGCTGTTCGCGCCGACCAGGTGGTGACCAGGGGAGAGGCAAACCCGGGGACTGCCGGCGCAAACGCTACCGCTGCTTTTACGCTTGCCCGTTCGGCCAGCTTCAGCGCGGCCAGACCGCCAACACCGTGTCCCATCACGATCGCCTCGCGCGCGAGCGCATCGAGCGCTTGGTTCACCAACCCCACCAAATCGCCAAACCCAAATCGCACCAGGGGAGGCGTGCTGCCCTGCCCCAGCATCGCTCGCAAGTCCGGCGCGTAGGCTTCCCAGCCGATGGTGGCAAGGTAGCCGAGCAGTGTGCCGAGTTGCCGGGTCGAGGTGAACATCTCGGGCAGCAGTACGATCGGCCAGGCGAACTTGAGCGGTTGCGGCCGTTCGACTTGCGCGACAAAGCGACCGAGTTTCTCCTCCACCGCTCAGGCCGCGCGCGCTTCCTGCGCCATCAGGCGCGCGAAGCGAAAACTGGGGAAGCGAGCTTCGGAACTCATCTGCGCAAATTGTATCATCTCGTCGGCGGCCCATTGCTCGCGACTCGCCGCCCGGTAGGCGGCCAGGGTGGTGGCGCTGAGTGTCAAGTCTCGCGAGGCGCGCTCGCTTGCCCGAAAGTGCCGCATCAGGACCTCATCGCGACGCGCCGTAAACGGCGCCATCGCCTCTGCGCTCAGGGACTTTCCGCCCCTCGCGGAGAAGCACGCAGGCAGCAGAGCGCACGCAATCTCGGCGCTGATGAGCGCCATGGAATGTCCCTGACCGAAAAGCGGGTCCACGTGCAGCCCGCAGTCGCCCAGCAAGAGTGCGCCGTTGGCGACCGGGTCGCGGTAGGTGTTGCGCAGCAGCCCGGAGGACCGCACCCTGCTCGCCCGCCTCGCGCCCGCGAGCATGGCGCCGACCGCGATGGACTCATTGAGGTGGCGTTGGAGATTGGCGCCCGGCTCGCTACGAAACGAGTGCATCTGGTTGGCATCAAATGCCGCAGCCGCGACCACGCGATCGTTTTCACATCGACACAGCAAGTTGCCCGCGCCGGGAGAGGCCTCGAACTCGGTGACCAGCTGGTCGCCGAGCCGATCTCGCGCCACGCCTTCGAAGTAGGCGTAGTAATAGGCACGCGCGCAGGGGACCTCTGAGCGCCGGAACGCGCGGAGTCTCTGCTCGGCGATTTTGGCGACCGAACTGCGCATTCCATCCGCACCGATCACCAGCGGTGCGTGAAACTCGCGGGCGCCGGTCCTGCCCTCGCCCCGAACGCCCAGCACCGCGTCGTGCTCGATCACCAGGTCGGTCATGCGAAATTCCTGCTGAATCGTGACTCGTTCGAAACTCCCCGCCAGCTCCAGCATGACGGCATCCATTTTTTCTCGGCCCAGGCAGAGGCCGCGGCGGTCGGGTCCGGCGGCCTGCAGATCGGCGTGGAAATCGAAGCCGGGACCAAGCGTCCGCATGCTGCTGAATCGGAATCCTCCGGCACGCTCGAGCCTTTCCATCGCTCCCATGCGGCTTAGCACCTGCGCGCCGCCGGAAAGCACGATGTGGGTCGAGATGGTGTCGGATGGGAACGCGGCCTTGTCGAGCAGAAGCACGCGCCACCCCGATTGCGCCAGCATGATCGCGGCCGCGCTGCCGGCTACGCGGGCACCTACGATGATAACGTCGAGTTCCGGGATGGTCTGCAACCGGGGCCGCCTCGTCGAAAACATAATTAGGTCCAGCCACTCGGGCAGGCAAACGAATCCGTCGCGGCAGGCCCGGGAAGTGGCCGCTCGTGGGTGTGCTTCGCGCTTCCTTGCGACCTTACCTCGCCGACGCCGTTGCGCTTGTGCCTTCCACGGCAGCGAGGACTTTCAGGCCCAGTTGCAAGTCATGTGGGGAAAAAGAAAGAGCCCCCTTTTTCAAGAGGGCCCTTTCGGTTGACAGCTCAGTTCAGCGGCTAGCTTGGCATCTTGGCCAGCCTTCAGGGATAAACCTAGCCCTGAAGGTAAAACTCGTTAGTTATCTCTTCTTCTTTTTGGCAGCCTTTTTCTTCTTCATATCACTCAGCGTTTTGCTCTGGATTTGCGGACCCGTTTACGGGTCTTCTTTTTTACTGGCATAGATACCTCCTTCTAGTGCCGCCGCTGACTGAGCATCTATACTAATGGATGGCAGTCGCTCCTCCACCCTTGGCACTCGATTATAGAAACCTGTTCTTTTAAAAGCAATAGGTCCACGGCCAATTTAGAAAGAAATTATAAACAACCAAGAACATCGATCGTTGCGAGATTTTCAGACCTTTAAAATAGCGTTCATGGATAAGCCGGCTTGAACTGCACTCGGTGCCTGCTCTACGATCCCACGATGGCTCGGTTAAGCAGTTATATTCGTCGCGAGTGGTTGTCGCTTATCCTCGGGCTAATACTTGTCCTGTTCGCGTTAAGCCTGTTTGCGGGTCCGCTTGGGCCGCGCGATCTGCTCTCGCTGCGGCGTCATCACAAGGCGCTGGAAGCGCAGCGTGAGGAGCTGCTCGCCCGCAACGCCGCGCTCAGAACGAACGTTCAGAAGCTTACTTCGGACAGTCGGTACCTGGAGCGGCTCATTCGACGCGAGCTTGGCTACACGCGTCCCAACGAACTCATCTACAAATATGCCGACCCGGACGCGGCCGAAAGAACGAGCCACCCAGCTCACGAGCGAAGCCCGCTGGCCGGCGGCAACTAGGTCCAATCGCCCGGCGACGAGGTCGGTTCGCGCGCTCGCTAGAAGATGGTTTTTCCGATCAGACGATACCCGCGCGCCTGACGCTCCAAATCCTCGCGGAAATCCGGATGCGCCAGGTCGATCAGCGCGCGGGCACGCTCCGGGACTGATTTGCCCTTCAAATTGACGATTCCGTACTCGGTCACCACGTACATGACGTCCGTGCGCGGGGTGGTAACGACATTGCACTCGTCGATGCGCGCGACGATGCGGCTTGCGCGCCGGCCCTCGCGCTCGTAGGTCGAAGCCAGGCACAGAATCGCCTTGCCCCCGCGCGATGCGTACGCGCCGCGGATGAATTGCAGTTGGCCGCCGGTGCCGCTGATTTGGCGCATGCCGGCGGTTTCGGAGCACGCCTGTCCGCTCAGATCGATCTGCGCGGCGTTGCAGATAGCGACCGCCTTGTCGTTCTGCATGATTCGATGGGGCAGGTTGGTGTAGTCGACCGGGCCGACGAAGCACGCGGGATTGCGGTCGAGGAATTCGTACATCCGCGCCGAGCCGGCGGCGAAGCAGTAGGTCATCTGGTACTGGTTGAACGCCTTGTGCGTGCCGGTGACCTTGCCGGCTTCGTAGAGGGTGACCAGCGAATCCACGAACATCTCGGTGTGCACGCCCAGCTCCTTGACCGACGATTCCGCCAGCAACTCGCAGACCGCGTTGGGCATCGCGCCGATGCCGATCTGCACGCACGCGCCGTCCACGATCTCCGGCGCGATCAGCTCGGCCACCTTGCGATCGACGGGTCCCGCCGCGGGGTTCTTGAGCTCCGGCAGCTTGCTGGCGCCGCCGTCGACTACCCAATCGACATCGTCGATGTGCACGCCGCATTCGACGCCGAACACGTAGGGCATGCTGGCATCGGTTTCGACGATCACCTTCCTGGCCTTTTCGGTAATCGCCTTTTGGTAGGTGACCGAGGGACCGAAATTGAAAAATCCGTGTTCGTCCATCGGCGCGCAGCGTAGTATCGCCACATCGACCTCGACGAAGCGGCGATAGTAATCGGGCGCCTCGCCGAAGTTCATCGGAATGTGGCTGCACAACTCGCGGTCGTGCATCTTTCTTTCGAGCCCGGAAAAATACCACGAGTAGTAGGTAAGATGGCGTGCTTCGGGGTCGGCCTCGACCACCGCGCGCGGCGACATCGCCAGACATCCGCGAACTTTCACGCGGTCCAGCTGGGGCGCGCGCGCGGCCAGCGCGCGATCGACGACTTCGGGCTGTCCCAATCCGAACCCGTAATCGATCCAATCTCCCGACTTGACCGACGCAGCGGCCTGTTCCGCGCCGATGGTCTTGCATTTTAGTTCTGCCTGAAATGACCTGGACATCGAGTTCCTTTTGCTTCAGCTTGACTGCGAATGCAGCTTGGGATTTTCTTCTTCGCGCGAATTATTCATCAATGCCAACTATCCAGCCAGCCAAGCAAGTGGAAGCTGCACCCACCGTCGATCGTGCCTCACAAACGATTCTGTTCCTGACGGTGTTCGTTGATCTGCTCGGTTTTGGAATTGTTATCCCGTTTCTGCCCATGTTCGCCGAGCGGCTCGGCATCAGCGCCTTCGGCATCGGCTGGATCCTCGCCATCTACTCGCTCGCGCAACTGCTGTTTGCGCCGGTCCTCGGACGCATTTCCGATCGGGTCGGACGCCGGCCGATTATCATGATCGGTCTGTTCGGCTCCTCGCTCGGCTACCTGATCTACGGTTGCGCAAATTCGTTCTCGCTGCTGCTCCTGTCGCGCGCGCTGCACGGTGCCTGCGCGGCAACCGTTCCCACCGCGCAGGCGTACATCGCCGACACCACCGCCGAGGAAGGACGCGCGCGCGGAATGGGGCTGATCGGTGCGGCCTTCGGACTGGGGTTTGTGCTGGGTCCCGCGCTGGGCGGTCTGCTGGGCCACTCGAGCCTCAAGGTTCCGGTGTTCTTCGCCAGCGTGCTCACCTTCGCCAACCTTATCTTCGCCTGGCGGCGCCTGCCCGAATCGCATGCGCCGCAGTCCGACGCGCGGCTTGACCTGGCGACCCTCACCGACCCGCTGTTTTCACTGCCCCGCCAATTGTTTGGGCATCACCTGGCGCGCCTTTTCGGCATCGCGTTTTTGCTCACCTTCGCCCTCTCCGCCCTGGAAGCGACGTTTACCCTGATGGTCCCGCTCGTGTATGGCTATGGCCCGGCGGCCCTGGGCCTGCTGCTCGGGTACGCGGGCCTCACCCAGGCGCTCGCGCAGGGCTGGCTGCTCGGAAAAATTGTCGCGCGGCTCGGCGAGATGCGGCTGGTGACGATCGGACTGGTCGCGCTCGCGCTCGGGATGTTCCCGATGGGGATGTTCAGCAATCTCGATGTGCTCCTGGTTTTGCTGGGGCTCGTGTCGGTTGGATACGGACTGGCGAGCCCCTCGGTCGCCAGCCTGATCTCGCGCCGCACCGGACAGCATCGGCAGGGCGAGGTTTTGGGGGTAAATCAGTCGGCGATGTCGCTGGCGCGCATATTCGGTCCGATTGCAGGCGCGTCAATTTATGGAATGATGGGGCCGGCCGCACCTTACGTGGGTGGCGCGCTCGTGGCGGTCGCCGCTCTGGCGCTCGCACGCCGGGTGGTGGCGGAGAGATCGAATTGACCCTTTACGGAACGGTAGTCGCCTTTCATCTCCTAGCGGTGATCATTTGGATCGGCGGGCTGCTCACGCTGACCAGCGTGCTCGCGCGGGTTCCGGAAGAGGTCGGGCTACCGCGTGAGCGTTTGCTGGGCACCGTCCGGCGCACCTACAAGGGTGCGGTCAACCTCGGCGCGATCATCACCATCTTCCTCGGTGTCATCGTCATCGTGCTGCAACCGGAAGTGCTGCATCGCGGATGGCTGCATCTGAAGCTGCTGCTGGTGGTGGCCATCCTCGTCTACCAGTGGCATTTGTATCGCCGGATTCGGCATCTGGAGGAGCATCCCGGCGAATCGTCGGGGGCCGAGTTCCGGATGGCGCACGGGATTTTGAGTTTGCTGGTGTTGGCGGTCCTGCTGCTGGCGATCCTCCAGCCGTTCTGAGCCCGGGGCTTAAACTGCGACACGCCCGCGAGGTGGCGCGGGTCCGACACCGGTCGCACGCGGGCGTGCTCCGCGCCGATTTTTCCGATTACTTCGCGGCGCGCAGGGCGGCGCGCGCCAGAATTCGGGTGGAGTCCAGGGTTGGCAGCGGAGAATTCCGATCGTCGATCAGTAAGGGAATTTCCGTGCAGGCAAGTGCGACCGCGTCGCAACCTTGGTGTTTGAGCTTGGCGATGATCCTCACGAACTCCGCGCGCGCCCGGTCCTCGAGGCGACCGTAAACCAGCTCGTCAAATATGACCTGGTTGATTCGTTCCCGATCCTCCCGCTCAGGGACCACGTGACCCAGGCCGCGGTCATGAAATCGCTTCGGATACACGGGACCTTCCATCAGGTAGCGCGTACCCAGCACGCCCACCGACCGGTAGCCGCGCTCGCGGGCGATCGCGGCCACTTCCTCGGCGATGTGCAACCACGGTATCGGAGCACGCTGGCCAATCAGATCCACCGCCTGATGCGCGGTATTGTCCGGACAAATCAAAAAGTCGGCGCCCGCCGCGGCCACCTTGTGCGCGGATTCCAGCAGCAGTCGTGCTTCATCCTCCCAGCGCCCCGCCTCGATATGCTGCATGTGCGTGGCCAGCGCCACCGTATGCATGGTGACTTCGGGATGGTTGTGGCGCCCGAAAATCGCGGCGCCCTCGGCGCAGATCGTCCGGTAGCACAGGGCGGCACCCTCGGCGCTGACCGCGACGATTCCGATGTGCTTGGGCATCCGGAGCAGTTGGTTAGTAGCGGTCCTTCAGTTCGCGCGCCTTGGCAAACAGCGCCACTCGATCGTCGCTCAGCGACGGATCGATCTTCTTCAGGCTCGTGCGCAGCTCGGCACTGTCGGTGCGCAGGAACGGATTGATCTGCTTTTCATCGCCAATCGTCGACGGGACCGTCCATTTGCCGGCGGCGCGCGCCTTCACTGCCGCGTCGTGCTTCGCCCTAAGTGCGAGGTTGTTGGGCTCCAGCGTGAGCGCGAAGCGCAGGTTCTTTTCGGTGTACTCGTGCCCGCAGTAGACCGCGGTCGAGTCGGGTAGCGCCGCCAGACGCGCGAGCGACTCGACCATGGTGGCCGCTTTGCCCTCGAAGACGCGCCCGCATCCGCCGATAAACATGGTATCGCCGGTAAACACCGCGTTGAGCGCGGGAAAATGATAGGCGACGTGGCCGTTGGTATGCGCGGGGATGCCGATGACGCGTCCTTCGAGCTTGCCTATCCGGACCGTGCCGCCGTCGTCCACCGGATTGCTCAGCGCGGGAATCCGCCCGCCCTCGGCGCGGGCACCGTAGATGTGGATGCCGGGAATCTTGGCGGCGATGTCTTCGTTGCCGCCGCTGTGATCCGGATGCCAGTGGGTGGTGAGGACCGAGGTCAATTTAACGCCGTGCGCGCGGGCGGCGGCGATGACCTTGTCGGCCTCGGCGCAATCGACGATCGCGGCCTCCTTGCTCGAATCGTCGACCACCAGATACGCAAAGTTGTCGGAAAGCTGCGGCACGATGTAAATGCCCATCGCTGAGTTCCTCCGCGGCCGCGCGGGTGCGCGGGTTCAGAGTCCGACGATATTGTAGCCCACGTCCACGTACACCGTCTGCCCCGTGACGCCGCTGGCCAGGTTGCTGAGCAGTGCCACCGCCATTTTGGCCGGTTCCTCGACTTCCATGGCCCGGCGCAGGGGCGAACGTTGCGCGACTTCATGGGCCATGGTGTGAAATCCGCTGATCGCGGACGAGGACAGGGTCCGGGCGGGACCCGCGCTGATCGCGTTCACGCGAATGTTTTTCGATCCCAGGTCGATCGACAGGTAGCGCACACACGCTTCCAGTGCGGCTTTCGCCACTCCCATGACGTTGTAGTTGGGAATGGCGCGCACCGCACCGAGATAGGTCAGCGTCACGATCGACCCTCCGCCGCGAGCTTCCATCAATGGTTCCGCAGCGCGCGCCAGCGCGACCAGCGAATAGGCGCTGATTTCCATCGAGCGCGCGAAATTCCTGCGGCTCACGTTCAGGAAGCGGTCGCGCAGGTCTTCGCGTTCGGCGAACGCGACCGCGTGCACCAGCATATCGATGCCGCCCCACTGCGCCTTGAGCGCGCCGAAGGTCGCCGCGATCTGCTCGTCATTGGTGACATCGAGTTCGCCAATCACGGTGGCCTCAATTTGCCCCGCGAGCGGACGCACCCGCTTTTCCAGCAACTCGCCCTGGTAGGTCAGTGCGATCTCGGCACCCGCCGCGTGAAGCTGCTGCGCGATGGCCCACGCCAGGCTCTTCTCGTTGGCGACGCCAACTACCAGCGCGCGTTGTCCCTTTGCAATTCCCATGGTTGCTGTCCTTAGGTCACCTCTAACCGGGTTCAGAGTTTGATTTTCAGGCCATCGAACGCAAGTTTCATCTTCAGGTCGCGCTTGTGTGCCAGCACCTCGCGACCGAGATGGCTCAGCAGCATGCGCTTGACCTTGAAACGACTGCGGTTGGCTGCCAATTGCGGGTAGTTCATATGAAAGGTCAGCTGCGAGCTTTCGTAGTACGTGCATTCGCAAATGAACAGATCGGCGCCCTCCGCAAACGACACCAGCTCCTCGTTCCACCCCGAGTCGCCCGAGTAGACAATCGTGCGACCTGCGATCCTCAATTTAAGCGAGAGCGAAATGTCGGTCTCCGTGTGAGGACTGCGAATTGCACTTACCCGGGCCTGCCCCACCCTGACCTCCTGGTGCGGCTCGATCTCGATGAAATGGAGCCACGGGCGGATCACCCCGACATTGAAGCGCGGGTAGGCAAGCTTCATCATCCGCCAGCATCGGCTCTCGAGGTTGCGGGGGCCGACGAAGTGGATAGTCCGGTCCGGGCGGCTTTCGTACAGGTACTCCAGCATCAGGAACGGGATGCCGCCGTAGTGATCGCCGTGCAGATGGCTGATAGCGATGACGTCGAGGTCGGCGGGGGCGAGCTTCTTGCGCTTCATGGAGCCGAGCAGATCGGGCCCCGCATCCATCAGGACGCAGGTGCCAGCGGCTGAAACCAGATAACCAGATTGGGAACGCCCGCCGGTTGCGAACGCGTCCCCGGACCCCAGTACGGTCACGTTCATCGGCTTGGAACCGGATGACGCGTTGCTCGAATTCATTCAGGCGGCGCTCATGCTAATATCATCACCAGGTCGGCGCAATTCGCAAAGGTCGCATCATGAAGCAGATCAAGATCGGAGCCGGGTTCGGCCTGTGGCGGCTGGGAATGCCATCGGCGGACACCATCGCGCGGGTCGCAGAGCGCGCCGAGGACTGGGGGCTCGATTCGTTCTGGCTCTCGGATCACCTGCTTGCACCTTCCCCCGAACTTGACGTGGTCGCAACCCTTTCGTTGCTGGCGTCGCGCACCAGCAAGATGAAGCTTGGACCCAGCGTGCTGTTGCTGAACCTCCGGCATCCGTTGCTGGTCGCCAAGGCATTCGCCTCGCTCGACTATCTCTCCGGCGGCCGAATGGTAATGGCGGTGGGCACCGGCGCGAATCTCGCGGACTATGCGGCGTGCGGCATTTCAACCGAGTCGCGAGGGCGGCGGCTCGATGAAGGAATCGAAATCCTGCGCGAGGTGTGGACCAAGCCGAAGGCGAGCTATCACGGGCGCTTCTTCAACTTCGACAACGTGACCATCGAGCCGCGTCCGGTGGCACGCAGCAACAACGACACCGGGACCATGGACATCTGGGTGGGCGGGCGATCCGATGCGGTCCTCAAGCGCACTGCCCGTCTGGCCGACGGTTACTTCGCCTCGTTCCAAACTCCGGCCGAATTCGGCGCCAATATGGAGAAGATTCGCGGCTACGCCGCTGAGTACGGTCGCGCGAATGCGCGCATCGAGGCGGGACTGATTCTGCTCTGCCGGATTGCCGGGTCGCGCGAGAAAGCGCTCGATGAGGCCCGCCCGATGATTTCCGCGTTCGGCCGCGGCGCCGAACAATTCCTGGAACGCAGCGTGTTTGGTTCGTCCGAGGACGTGATCGGGAGGCTGAGCGAGTACATCGCGCTGGGTCTCGACAAGTTCGTGCTGTGGCCGATTGCGGACCCGCAAGCGTGGCCCCGGCAGATCGAGCTGGTCGGCCGCGAAATCGCTTCGCACTATGCGCGCGGCGCCTGAGTGCGTGCGTGTCTTTGCGGTTGCAATTGCGGCGCTCGCGGTGTTGGCGGGGTGCTCCAAGGCCCCGCCGCCCGCACGTCCGCCGATCTACGCCAGCGCCGAGGAGGTGGAGGAGAATTTTCGCGGCAAGCCGTTCGTGCTCGGCACCGACAACACGGTCGCGGAAGTGCGACCGCCCGGCTGGGACAAGGACCGCTGGCTTAAGCTGCCGTTCTGGTTCGGCATCAACATCCTGGTCCCCGGGGTGCAGCAACCCAAAGAAGGCGATTACTACGTGGTGAGCGAGGCACAGCTCGGAAAACCGCTCGAGGCGCCCGGCGAATGGATGATCGAGGCGGGCAGCTCGCTCATCAAGCAGGAAACCGTCCTGCAGACCAGCCGCACGCACTATCTGACGAGCGGGAAACTACTCCCGATTATCGTGCAGTACATGGGCAAGCGCGCTTTCACCCGGACCGACGGCAAACAGGTGGAGATCCCGCTGATACGCGAGGTCTCCTCGCCGATGAAATGGACCCTGGGCGGCGGAATTCCGCCCAGCTACGCGCGCTATCGAGTCGAATGAAACTCGCGCCGGGCATGGGGAGCGCGCTCGCGCTGCTCGTGGGCATCTGGGCGGCGGCGTGCAACCCGAACACTGCGCTGGATTTCGGTCCGACCGGCGAAATCACCACCCCGCCGCAGGATCAATTGAGCCGCGACATCCTGCGCGAATTCGACGGTCGCGACTTTACGCTCACCAATGATGATCGCCAGGCGCACGTGCGGCTCAGCGACTGGGCGCCCGACCGCCGCATCATCATCCCGTTCTGGCTTGGGGTTAATCCGCTGTACCCGGGTTTTCTGCGTCCCACGGTGGGCCATGTCTACGTGATGAGTGAATCGGTCGTGGTGCGGCCGCTGAGTAATAGCGAATATCTGATCCGGGCGGGATCGAAACTGTTCAAGAGCGATAGCTTGTTCGAAGCCACCCACACCCGCTACACGGAAATGGGCAAGATGCTCCCGACCGTGGTGCGCTTCGTCGGAACCCGGGTGATAACGGTGCCACGCGATGCACCGGCGAGCGGAACCGTTACGGAGAAGGTTCCGGTGCTACGCGAGGTGTCCTTGCCGATGCATCTTGACGGGCCGGTTCCAGGCTACGCGAAGTTCGAGGTCGCGAAGTCGGCTGGCTAGTGCAATTGTCCTTGGACCGCGAATCGGCCGTTTAGTGGTTTGCGAAAACTTCCGAGTCACGGGCGCGCGCGATACTTAGGCCAAAGGAGGGTAGACTCACGGCAAAAGGGAACCGCGATCACCCAGTATTGAACTGAGATCATGGAAAATAAGGCCGCTCCTGACTCCATCTGTTCGCTGAACAACCCCAAAATAAGCGCCGTCCTGGACCGTCTTCATGGGGAGGCGAGTCGGCAGGTCGGAGGTCTGGCGCGCGTGCTCGGCCTGGCCCTGGTCGACGCCGTGCTCCGTCGCCGGATCTCGTCGGCCGAGGAGGCGCGGCGCCTGAAACATATCTACGTCCCCACCTCGCGCAAGCAGGGGACCTTTTTGTACCTCACTGCTCGGTCGGTGGCGGCTTGCAGGATCATAGAGTTTGGGACGTCATTTGCCGTTTCGACCATCTACCTGGCAGCAGCGGTGCGTGACAACGGGGGTGGCTGCGTGATCGGATCGGAGCTGGAACCAACCAAGGCTGCCAAAGCACGAGCGAACATTGCGGAGGCAAGCCTGGGCGACTTGGTCGAGATTCGCCAGGGAGACGCACAAGAGACGCTCAGGAATCCGGGGGGTCCAGTCGACATGGTATTTCTTGACGGTCATAAGGATCTTTATCTATCGATCCTGCAGATGCTCACCCCCCATTTGCGTTAAGGCGCCGTGGTTGTTGCCGACAATATCTATACCTATAGGCGCGGTCTTGCGCCCTACGTCCGTTACGTCAGCGACTTGCGCAACGGCTTCAACTCGGTAGTCCTCCACCTGAAGGATGGAACCGCATATTCGGTCAAACTATGAGCCCGGCGCGACGGATCGTTCGGGGCCTCTAACCAAGGCTCCGCACGACGGCCTCAGGCTCATCGGACACGAAACCATTGGAGTCCGCCGTTGAAGGTGTCTGACATCATCTAAATCGCGCGGCTAAACGGCACGTGCACTCGAGAGGAGATTAAGCGTGACATCAAAGGTTTGGTTGATAACCGGTGCATCGCGAGGCCTTGGGGCAGAAGTGGCCAAGGCAGCCTTGGGTGCTGGCGAGAAGGTGATTGCTACGGGGCGAGACACTCGCGGATTGGATTTTTCGCCGGGCACTGAATCATTGCTGGCGCTCGCGATGGATGTGACGGATAGCGCCCAGGTCGAAGCCGGGATCCGGAAATCGATCGACCACTTCGGCAGAATTGACGTCCTCGTCAACAACGCCGGCTTCGGAATTCTGGGAGCGATCGAGGAAACCTCGATTGACGATGTCGAGCGGATCTATCGAACCAATGTTTTCGGATTGTTGAACGTGATTCGAGCCGTGCTCCCGACAATGCGTAAGCAGAGAAGCGGCCACATCATAAATTTCTCGTCGCTCGGAGGTTTCCGCGCTTCAGCAGGATGGGGCATTTATTGCTCCACGAAGTTTGCGGTCGAGGGGATAACCGAAGCGCTGCACGACGAACTCGCGCCACTGGGAGTCCACGCCACCGTGGTTGAGCCAGGCTTCTTCCGCACCGACTTCATGGACACTCGTTCACTGGCTAAAGTCGGCCAACAGATTGCGGACTACGCTGAGACGGTAGGCAAGACCCGAATCTTCGCGGTCGAACGAAACCACCAGCAGCCCGGCGATCCAGCGAAGTTTGGTAAGGCGATACTGCAGCTCGCGAACGCGCCGAAACCACCGCTCCGCCTCGCATTGGGAACCGACGCACTGGCGCGGATCGCAGAGAAAACTACATTCGTAACGCAGGAGACAACCGAGTGGCGCGCGCTGAGCGAATCGACTGACTTTTAGGGGACCACGACTCCGATACATTCGTGGACTTTTATCTACCCACGGATCAGACTTATCCGATCAAACAAAACGCCAATGAGCAGCTGATAATAACGATCTGATTGCGAGTCTGCCGACCGCTGCCGAGCCCGAATGCACCGCGTCGCTCACGCCTAACGCAAACTCGAAGAGGAGCCTTTCGGCGTCGCGTAGGACCTCCTGAGTCAGACGGACCTTCAGGACCCGTTGGTAGTCTCTATCTATTCGCCGCCGCAAGCTTGCGGACTCCGACTGCGGCAGTTCGCCCGCGCGAACCTTTCGCGCAACAGCAAACATGATTTCCGCAGGGACCAGTACCGATGATGCCAGTCGGGCGTTTTTGACACGCTTGCGAACTTCTGCGGCATGCGGCTCACGCGCGTCGTGAGTCTTTACAAGACACTGGTGTCGATATACGCGAGGATTACCAACTGCGCGTCCGCTCTTCCAGAATCAACTCGGACAGAAGCCGTCCGCGTAGTCGCGCTTTGGACATAGCCAACGGACGCCAGGAATCGGGCAACTCGACCAGACCCTCGGTTTGGAGACGCGCAACGGCGTCCTCCACTGAGTTCTGGTTGCGCAGAGGAATCAGAGCGGCCACTTCCCGACCTCGCTCCGTAACGATGACCTCGCGACCCCGGCGCACCTGGTCAAGGTAGTGAGTGAATCGGTCACGAACTTCCCGTATCCCCGCTTTCATCGAATGATGCCTCGTGGTCACGTGTGCTCATATCATACTGCCCGCCCACATGTGGGCCCAAGCTGCGCCTCACATGAGTAAATCGATCGCGGGCCGCTGAGCAATAACGAATATTTGCTCCGCGCCGGACTACACCGAGATGGGCAAGATGCTCCCTAACCGGGTGCGCTTCGTTGGAACCCGGGTGATCCGGTGCCGCGACAGACCAATCACTGGAACCATCACCGATGAGTTCCGGTGCTACGCGAGGTGTCCTTGCCGATGCAGCGGGACGAGGCGGATCCGGACTACGCGAAGTTCGAGGTCGCTGACTTCGCTAGTTGATCGTTACCCGACCAAGGTCTATGCACGGTGGCGATTGCGCGGGGTGTGCAACTCGCCGCGTTGACCGGGAATGATTGACAGCAGGAAATCGAGTTTCGCCGCAGTTGAGCCACCATTGATGGCGCGAATCTGACTATGATGAGATGCTCCTAGCGAGGAGAAAAATATGCCAGCTTACGCAATTTTCGTTCGCGACAGCACTCGCGATCCCAAGGAGCTCGAGACCTATTCCAAGGTCGCTCCCGCAACCTTGGCGGGCCATCCGGTGACGCCTCGAGTGGCCTACGGCCGGCACGAGGTGCTGGAGGGTCCACCCATCGAAGGAGCGGTGGTGCTCGAGTTTCCGACCTTCGAGGCAGCCAAGGCGTGGTATGACAGCCCCGCCTACCGCGAGGCACGCGAGCATCGCTTCAAAGGCGCCAGCTACCGGGCTTTCATCGTCCAAGGTGTGTGAACGGTCCGCGAGCCGCGCGACCGCCTGGTGGTCCGGCTCCCCTACTCGTGTAAAGGGTTGCGCCGGGACGCCAGCGCCGGCGTGCATTTCGCCGCCCGGGAACCCAGAGCTCTTCTGCGGGCTTTGTGGCTCGCCCGTCGGCGCTTAGTTCTCTGGGGGGCGGAATTTAGTGTTAGCGCCGAGAGGCGGCGCTATGAATGTTCGCGTGTCGCCGATGCGGCCGCCGCGTTTTTCGCTGGAGCGCGAGAGTCGGGGCCATTTGGTCTTGCGCGCCCGCTCCGGTGCGGTCGCCCATCTGTTTGTTCTCGAGGAAGACATCCTCCGCGTCCTGGTCATACCCGCGGGCCGACGCGATCTCCCGAGGACATGGGCAATCGCACCCGGCGCGGACGACGGATCTATTGTAGGACGCAGGCGTAGCGACCTCACCGGCTTCTCGACACCAAAATTTTTGCGCCGGGAAAATGCCGACCGCCTGGTGGTTGCGACCAAGCGAATTCATCTGACCATCGAACGAACCGGATTGCTCTGCACCTGGGCGATGCGCGCCGGTAAGAGCCGCTGGCTTGACGCTGCCCGCGACCGACCGACCCGGGCTTACAACTTCGGCTGGTGGGACGATCGCGTGTACCACTACCTGGCGCGTGATCCGGCCGAGAAGTATTTCGGGCTCGGCGAGCACAGCGGCGACCTCGATCTGACGGGACGGCGGTTGGTTCTGAGCGCCAGCGACGCGCTCGGCTACAACGCGAAGTCGTCCGACCCACTCTACAAGCACCTGCCGTTTTACCTCACCTGGCGGCCCAGCACGAATCTCGCGTTCGGCATCTTTTATGACACCCTCTCAAACTGTGCGTTCGACTTCGGCTGTGAGCTCTCGGCGTATCACGGTCCGTTCAGGAGTTTTATCGCCGACCACGGGGTTCTCGACTATTACGTGATCGCGGGGCCGAGCGTGGCGGAAGTAGTCCGCCGCTTCACCTGGCTCACCGGACGGCCAGCGTTCTTGCCCAAATGGAGCCTTGGTTATTCCGCTTCGGGCATGAGCTATAGCGAGGCCCCGGACGCGCAAGAGCAGATGTACAAGTTTCTGGACCGCTGCGCACGGCACGACTTGCCGTGCGACTCGTTTCATCTCTCGTCGGGTTACACTTCGGTCGGCGCCAAGCGCTACCTCTTTCACTGGAACCACGCCAAGTTCCCCGACCCGGGCCGACTCTCCTCGGCGTTCCTGCAGAGGGGGGTGCGACTGTGCGCGAACCTCAAGCCGTGGCTGTTACGAGACCATCCGCGAATTGGGGAGGCCCGGCGGCTGGGGCTGCTGATTCGCGAAACGGACAAGTCGCCCGCGTGGGCCCAGGTCTGGGGCGGGGAGGGAGCCTATCTCGATTTCACCAGTCGGCGAACTCTCAGGTGGTGGAAAGAGCAGGTCAGAACCGCGCTGCTTAAGCGGGGCATCGCGGCGACCTGGAACGATAACAACGAATACGAGATCAAGTCGCGGGGCGCGCGGATAGAGGGGTTCGGCCACCCCTGTGCAGCAATCGAGGCGCGCCCGCTCCAGGCTCTGCTGATGACGCGCGCGTCGCGCGATGCTCAACGCGAGTTCGCTCCGTTGCGCCGCCCATTCGTCGTCACGCGCTCGGGCGGCGCCGGCGTGCAACGTTACGCGCAGACCTGGTCGGGCGACAACTACACTTCGTGGGAGACGCTCAAATACAACCTCCGCATGGGCTTGAGCCTCGCGCTCTGCGGGGTGTCCAACACCGGGCACGACGTGGGCGGATTCGCCGGACCGAAACCCGACCCGGAGCTATTTCTGCGCTGGGTTCAGTTCGGAATTTTCATGCCTCGCTTCAGTATCCACTCCTGGAATGACGACGGCACGGTGAACGAGCCGTGGATGTTTCCGGAGATCACGAACCACATTCGCGATCTGATCAGGTTCCGCTACCGGCTGCTTCCCTACTTCTACGACCTGCTGTGGCGGTATCACCGATGTTTCGAGCCGATGGTGCGTCCAATGTTCTATGACTTCCCGCACGATCTGCGCTGCTACCAGGAAAGCGACCAGATGATGGTCGGAAGCGCGCTGCTCGCCGCTCCGGTGGTTGAGCCCGGGATAAAGTCGCGCCCGGTTTACCTGCCTGAAGGTGCCCACTGGTATGACTTCTGGAGCGGGAGAAGACTCACCGGCGGCCAGACCATCAGGCTCAGCGCGGGCCCCACGCGTCCGCCACTTTTGGCGCGTGCCGACAGCCTGGTCGCGGCAAATCTCGCGCCGCAGAGGTTTGCTTCACGTGAAGACCGGCGTGGCTTCTATCTCTTTCCGCCTGGCGGGACCGGATCATTCACGGCAACCTCGTTCGAGGACGACGGCGAGTCCTACGCGTATGAAGATGGATCTTTCTGCCAGTGGTGTTTCGACGTCCGCTGCAGTGCAAAGACCATTCGCGTCCGCGTCTCGCGAAAGGGGCGGCTTGCCCGGCGCTGGGGCAATTTGCCACGGCTGCTGCTGCCGCGCACCGAATCCCGCACCGTGATTTATCGGTTCGCCTAAAAAAACGTTCGTCGAAGCGAAGCGTCTTCAGATCGCCGGGGCGGCGCGAACTTGGTTGCTTGCCCAATGAGATCGAGGGTTTTGCGCGCTGAGGCCGGCTGGACACCTCGCCCGGCCAGCGCGATTCGCAGACCCGCCGGAGATCCGCTATCAGCCGCTCGCGCCGATCTCGTAATTGATCGCCGAGCTAATTCGCCGCGCGATGTCGTAGAGCCGAAGGAGGGGGCTGAACAGATTCTCGTGCTCCACCACATAGGACTGTGATGCGTCCGCACGGTAGTTCGAAGGTTCGCCGAAGTCTTGGTCCGCAGCTTGCCAGGTTTCTTTGCGTGGGAATATTCGGACCAGGCGTTGAACCGCGCTCTCGACGTCGAGGGTCATGATTCTTATGACGATGTCTTCACAGGTGAGCCCGTGTTGCGGACTGAACGAAGGTATCTCGGCGGCCAGCAACGCGATCTGCTGGATCACGGCGATGCGAATCGTATGCAACAGAATCAGGCGATCGCGCTGCTCCGATCTGGCCAGCCCGTAGAGCTCTGGCACCGCAAGCCGGTCCGCTTTCAAACGACGGATCAGGCGCTCCAACCGCTCGTGGGTAGAGAGCCGTTCGGTCAGTTTCGCCAGTCGCTGCGCGCGGCGAGTGCGCGATGGCGTACCGGTTCGCTGCGAGCAGTTCAGCCACATACCCGGATTGAAAATTTCGGCATATGCGCGCAGCACATCGAGGTCGCTCGCGTTCAGTGCGGCCGCGACCATCTGCATCGCGCGGCGAAACCGCGGTGAGTTCTGCCGCATGGCGGCGAACGTCTGCACATCTTTGGCGGCGGCGCGGCCGACTCCGTAGAGCGTGTTGGCCAGGTAGCCGAGTTGCTGGAGGATCGCATTGTTGGTGATCGCACGGAGCTGTGACGGGTGAGTCACGGCGGACGCGCGCGACCAATCCTCGGCTTCCCGGGCAGCCGGCCGGGAGCCACTTCGATAGAGTAAGTTGCTGCCAAACGCGTCGAGCAGCACCGCGTAGTCGGGATCGGCGACCAGCCCGGTAAAATCCTGCTCGACGGTCGCAAAGAACTCGGCGGCGTATGCGGGTGCGGCATAGATTGGATCGTCGCCGGTCTCGGATCCGGGATCGAGCGCAAAATCGAGGATCGCGCGCAGGGTTGCGAGTGCCGCGGCCGGTGTGAAGAACATCAGGTAGCCGTCTCCGCCCTGAAAACTTTCCTCCTCGCGGACCCCGATCCCGCGCGCGCTGAACTCCGCCCGATTCTGCGGCGGCGCCGCATAGCGCAGACGGTCCGCCAGCGAACCCGGATGGCCACCACGACCAAGCGACTCGCCGTGGGTGTTGAACAGGATTACCTCCAGGCCGTTCAGCCCCTCGCGCTTGAGCAGGTTGGCGATACGCAGGCGCAGCCGTTCGATACGAAACGTCGCGGCCATCTGCCCGAGAAAGCGCCCGGAGTCCGAGTAGCCGAACTGCACCGCGATGCGTCCGAGGCGCTTAAGGTATGAGCGATAGTGCGGACTCTTGAGCGCTTCTTCCAGCACCCGCTCGCCGCGCTCGAAAGCATCCTTGGTCTCGAACAGCGGCGAGATCTCGACATGCTCCTCAATAGCGAACAGCCGCGCATAGTAAAGGGCCGTGAGCAGTGTGAAACCGGTTTCGGTCTCGGCGATGAGAAAGCGCACGGGCGTCGCGCTGTCGATAAGCTTGACCATCTGGGCCACGGTCATCATTAAGCGTTTTGCCGAGGAGCCCTCTGCCATGAGGTCGGCAAAATTAATTTCGACCGGCCGGACCTTGCTTAACAATGCGTTAATCGCGTTGAAGTAGGTCCGGCGGTTGGCTGGATCGGTGGGCGCGGTCTCGAGACCAACCTGCCGCCGGATGGCGTTGTGCAACTGCGACGAATTGAGTCGAACGTGAGTATGCGCGAGACCCAGCCCGTGTGCGCCGATACTCGCGCGCATCACCACGAGTTCCTCGGTAATTGACGGGTCCGAGCACTGATGGACCGCGACATCGAGTGCCGCCACCAGGGGCAAAGGATCGACCAGTGACCTATGGGTGCCCGCGGTCATGGAGCGGGCGAAGGCAGCGGTCTCCGAAGGGTCTTTCTCCGCGGCCGACAGCAGACGAATCTGCTCATCGACCGTCGAAATTGCGTTCCGCAACAGCGTTTTGATCGGGTCAAGACCCGCGCCCAGAGCGGAGTCTTGGCCAAGTAGTCTCGCGATCGTGTTGCAATGCCTTTCAAGTGCCGCCCGTTTGTTAGCCACTCGCTTCCCGACCATTGTCATCCAGGTCAGATCGGTGCGTCCGTCCTGGTCGTACCCGACCCATGACGCCAGGCTTATGAGGCGCGGATTCAGGCTCGCCCATCGATCGGGCCATCGCGCGCGCGCAACTCGCAGCACAATCCGGTGTATGGTCTCCAGCGCGTCGTGTGCGTGCCGCAACGCTTCAAGCGACCACATGTGTTCGACATCAATTGAGAGATTCACCGGCGGGCGATGGTTCAGACGGCATGCGCCTGCAGTCCGCTCCGCTTTAGCGCAAATGTCCAGCGGGACCCCGTCCCTCGTCTGACCGGTGGCCAATTCAACTAAAACCAGAGCTTGCTCAAGCGGAATCCAGAAGGTCGGATGCGCGGTGAACACGACTCCGAAGCGGCATTGCTCAACCTGGTCGCGAAAACCTCCGTAGCTGCCGGAGTTTGCAAGGGACTGGACCAGGTCAGCTACCGCCTGGGTGTTCGCGCGGAGATCGGTCTCGCCCAAGTAGTCTCCGAGACGCCGAGCGCGATCGAGGAAGGCGTCAGTGGTCAGGCTCTGAACCAACTCATCGAGAGCACCAATGCTTAACTCCTGGTCGTCGATTCGCGAGACCAGGCGGAGCGCCAGCACCAGAATGGGATTACTGAAAGGATCTTCGGATTCGCGCGTGCGCACCGCTTCCAGCTCGGCGATCAGATTGCGGATCGGTTGCGTCCCGCGGTCGTTCGAGTCTGATTCACTCGCCGTTTTCGGCTTCGCCATGACCAAAGCCCTCGCCCCAGCGACCAGGCCGGCAAGAACCGATCCACCGGTTCGACTCGGTGATTTCTTATCGCCGCTAGTCGTGCGCCTTTTGGCAGCGGGGCCGGTTCACGGGCGCAAGCAACCGCTCGTGTCGACCTCTCGAAACAGAAGTGAGAGCGGATCTTGCGAGCGCAACCGCCCCGCGGCCATACGCTCGAGGCCCTGCCGCGCGCAGTTCGGCATCTACCGGCGGGGGCCAGACCGAGCCGACGCTATAGACTAGCCCGGATTGCCTCGGCGCGCATTCCACGACGTCTCGGTCTCGGGCAGCGGAGTGGTACCGCGCCGTTTTTCCCGGGTGGCGTCGCTGTCGGAGATGCCGGCAGCAAGTGTTCCGCGCGCGATACCTGTGCTTGCGCAGTGGTAGACAACCGTTCCGGCACAGACGCGGCCGCAAAAATCAAGCAAGCCCGGAGCAACCGGTCATGCTCTTTCAGCTGCTTTGGAAAACCGAACCAGGTCGAATACTGATGGTGCGTCGGCGAAAAACCACATCGCGATGATTGTATCGGTGATGGCACATCCCGCCGATGAGGTGGGCGCGAACGGAACAATCGGGTTACCGTAAAAGTGATGCATCACATCCCACCCCGCGTGAAGTAACCAACCAACTGCAATGAATCGGTAAGACTGTAGACCCTTAAAAGCACAAAACGTTAACAGGGCAGTGAAGGTGAACTCCCAGACCCCGAATCCGCCGCTGAGGTAGGCTGCTCCCGCACCACCGAGCATGATCGCATTGAAACTCCGGCGACTGGGCTCCCGTATCAGCGACGAAGCGACAATGTAGATGCCGGCGATGACGATTGGCGCTACCACATCGAGCCCGTGAAATGCGGGAACTTGGTGAAAATTCATAGAGGCATGGTCCCTCAGGTCGCCGCTCGATGTGGCAGCCGCTCAGCCTGCTTCGCCGCGTGTAAAACCATGAATGCTGTCGCTTGTTGAATGGTTAAGGAGTCAGCAGTTTTGGGACTTCCCGACAGGAAAGGAGGCTCCGGGTCATATTCCATCGCCAATTGGGTGAGCTTCGCCGCCTCCTCCCCGCGGAGTCTGGCCAGCAGGACCAGACCGAAGTCGATGCCGGCAGTGACGCCGCCTCCGGTAATCCGATTGCGGTCCACAACCACGCGAGCGTCAACCGGCTCCGCTCCAAACGCAGACAGTGCATCTCGGGTCGCCCAATGCGAGGTGGCCTTGTACCCCTTGAGAAGCCCCGCCGCCCCGAGCAGGAGCGAACCACTGCAGACGGAAGTCACGTATTTCGAGGTAGCTGCACGATCGGCGAGGAAGGCCAGTACCTCGGCGTCGTCCATGAGTTGCTGCTGACCAAAGCCGCCGGGCACGAACAGGATGTCGAGTTCAGAGGGGCAAGTTTCAAATGTGCAGCTGGGTTGAATCCCGATTCCGGTGTCCGAAACTACGGGATCCACGTTTTTCCACACCAGGTGTATATTGGCGAACCACGAAAATACGGTCTGCGGACCAATCAGATCGAGCAGCGTCAGTCCCGGATAGAGCAGCATGCCAATTTCGAGAAGCGGTTGGGTCGGGTCCACTACGTTGGCCTCCTTGGGTTTCGGGAGCGGGTTGACTTTTGCGAAGCTCCCCGGCCGGTGCTCGACGGAATCGCGCGATCGAGGAGCGCCTGGAAGGCAGTGTGTGCGCGAGCATCGGCGTCGGAAGATCGCAGAAATCGATGCGCGGCATGATGGCCAAGATAAATGCCGCACAGTTCCCACACGAATTGATCGACATCCAGCTCCCGGCGCAGGTGCCCGAGCTCGACTGCCCGCCCGACCAGTTGCACCAGCGTATGGCGCCATGCGGCTTCCATCTTAAGTATTTTGTCTCTGATCCGCCCCTCGACGTCGTCGAACTCGAACAGACCGGCGGCCACCGGACACCCGCCTGGCAGCCCGGCCCGCTGCGCCCATCCAAACCAGTTCCGCACCAGTGCGCGCAGGCGCGGGAGCCCTTCGGGCGCCGTCAACGCCGGCCGTATGACGTGTTCGGCTGCGAATTCGGTCATGTGGCTTAACAACTCGAGCTGCACGTCTTCTTTTGAGCGGAAGTGGGCGAAGAGCCCGCTCTTCGACATCCCGACCTGCTCGGCGAGAACCCCGAGCGTGACCCCGCTCAGGCCCGACTGGCTCATCAGGGCGAGCCCCTCACGCAGGATTCGTTGGCGAGTTGAGATGGCGATATCGGTCATCTCCGCCATCCCAGCACGACCGGTCGTACGTGTCAAGCACGACCGGTCGTTCTATCCGAGAGGCCCGGCGATCAGATCTGGTAAATGAACACGTGGCTCTCTTTTGGACGGAGGAAGACCTTGCTGCCGGGTTGAATGCCGAGTTTGTGGAAGCGCTCGTGGTCGATGTCCGCGTGCAGTCGATCACCCCATTCCGCGGTCAACTCGACGCGCACTTGCGGTCCGGCGGGATTGACGTTTCGTACCGTTGCCGGGAAGCTGCTTATTCCGCGCGGTGAACGATCGATTTCGAGTAGATGGGGCCTGACGTAGAGCATCGCCCGCCCATCTCGGGCGTGGCGGTTGGCCGAGGTAATCTCAAGCCTCGTATCGCCGATGAACACCCGGCCGTCCTCGATTCGGCCATGAAACAAATTGACGGTACCGAGGAAGCTGGCCACGAAAGCGTTGCGCGGATTGTGGTAGACCTCCTGCGGGGTGCCAATCTGTTCGATCTTTCCTCCGTTCATCACCACCACGCGGTCGGCCAGCTCCAGGGCCTCGTCCTGGTCGTGGGTCACAAACACGCAGGTGATGCGCAGCTGTTCGTGCAGCCTGCGCAGCCATTGCCGGAGTTCCTGGCGCACGCGGGCATCGAGCGATCCGAACGGCTCGTCGAGCAGCAGGATCTTCGGCTCCGCCGCCAGCGTGCGTGCCAGCGCGACCCGCTGCCGCTGGCCGCCCGAAAGTTCCGACGGGTGGCGATCGGCCAGGAAGTCGAGCTGCACCAGCTGCAAAAGCTCGTGAACCTTCGCTTTGATCGTGCTCTCAGGTGGCCGCAATCGGCGCGGCAGAACCCGAAGTGCAAACGCGACGTTCTCGAAGACCGTCATGTGCCGAAACAGCGCGTAGTGCTGGAACACGAAACCGATTTTGCGGTCGCGCACGCTCAGCGAGCGAGCATCGTGCCCGAAAAACTGCACCGTTCCACCGCTCGGGTTTTCGAGCCCGGCGATTATGCGTAACAGGGTGGTCTTGCCGGACCCCGAGAGTCCCAGCAAGGCGACCAGTTCGCCATCCGCGATTTCGAGGTCGATGCGGTCGAGCGCGACGAATGCGCCGAAGGTCTTGTGAATGCCCCGAAGTTCGATACTCATGCGGCTACCTGTTCCACCGTTTCAGCGGCTGCCGCCTCGCGCATCGAGGAGGCGATGCGGCGACCCACCAGGTACTTCAGTGCGAGCGTGACGAGCGCCAGCAACGCCAGGAGGGAAGCGATCGCGAAGGCGGCAGAGAACTCGTAGTCGTTGTAGAGGATCTCCACATAGAGCGGCATCGTGTTGGTAGCGCCCCGAATGTGGCCTGAGACCACCGATACCGCGCCGAACTCTCCCATCGCACGCGCGGCGCACAGCACCACGCCGTAGACCAGTCCCCAGCGCACGTTCGGCAGTGTCACGCGCCGGAACATCTGCCATCCGCTCGCGCCGAGCACGATCGCAGCCTCTTCCTCGTCGCGCCCGGTGACTTGCATGACCGGAATCAGCTCGCGGGCTGCAATCGGGAAGGTGACGAAGATCGTCGCCAGCACGATGCCCGGTTTCGCGAAAATAATCTGGAGTCCGTGATCCACCAGCCATCCGCCGATTGGGGTCCGCACCCCGAGCAGCAACACGAAGATCATCCCGGAAATTACCGGCGAGACCGAAAACGGGAGATCGATCATGGTCAGCAGCACCTGCTTGCCGGGGAACTCAAAGCGCGTCAGGGTCCACGCCGCCGCAAGTCCGAAAGCCACGTTGAGCGGTACCACGATCGCCGCGGTGAGGAGCGTGAGGCGGATGGCGGCGGCGGCCTCCCGCGAGATGATCGCTGCGAAGTATACGTGCGCACCCTTGGCGAATGCCTCGACGAAAACCGCGGCGAGCGGAATAAACAGGAACAGCCCCATGAACCCGACGCTGATCGCGATCAGGGCGCAGCGAGCCCAGGGCGGATCGGACACCGCCGGCCGGGCCGGCCGATTGCCCTTATCCCCCAGCCATCCGAAGTTTTCCAGCACGATACGCTTCCTATGCCGCTATCCGCCGCGTGCTCCATCGCTGCAGCAGGTTCACGCTGAACAGCAGTCCCGCCGATATCACCAGCATCAGGACCGCGACCGCGGTCGCACCCGCGTAGTCGAACTGTTCGAGTTTGCCCATGATTAGCAGCGGGAGGACTTCGGTTCGCATCGCCAGGTTTCCCGAGATGAACACCACCGAGCCGTACTCGCCGATCGCGCGCGCATAGGCCAGCGCGAAGCCGGTCAGCAGCGCGGGCACCACGCCCGGAAGGGTCACTCGCACCAGGGTCTGGAGCCGATTGGCGCCCAGTGTCGCGGCCGCTTCCTCGAGTTCCAGCTCCAGCTCCTCGAGCACCGGCTGGAGGGTGCGAACCACGAACGGCAACCCGACGAAAGTCAGGGCCACGACTATGCCCAGGGGCGTAAACGCGATCTTGATCCCCAAGGGCGCGAAGTAGCGCCCGATCCATCCGTTGGTTGCGTAGATGGTGGTAAGGGTGATTCCCGCGACCGAGGTCGGGAGCGCGAACGGCAGGTCGACCATCGCATCGATTAATCCACGCGCGGGAAACTCGTAGCGGACCAGCGTCCAGGCCACCACCGTTCCAAAAACGGAATTCACCAGCGCAGCAACGAACGACGCTACGAAGCTCAGCCGGCACGCGGCCAGGGTTCGTGGCGCCGTGATCGTCGCCCAGAATTCGTGCCAGGTCAGGGTTGCCGACTTGAAGAAGATCGTCGAGAGCGGCGCGACGACGATTACCAGCAGGTATGCGAGCGTGAAGCCGAACGCGAGTCCAAAGCCCGGCAGGACGCGCTTGGTTCCCCGGGTCATTTCCCTCCTTGCTGGATCTGGTCGAAAACGCCGCCATCCGCGAAAAAGGTCTTCTGCGCCTTGGTCCAGCCGCCGAACTGCTCATCGACCGTGAACAGGGGCAGGCTCGGAAACTGCGACTTGTATTTGGCGGCGACCGCAGGGTCGCGGGGACGGTAGAAGTTGCGCGCGGCTACCTCCTGGCCTTCCGGCGTGTAGAGATACTCGAGATAGGCTTTTGCGAGCTCGGTCGTTCCGTGGCGCTGCGCGACCCGGTCGACCACCGCGACCGGTGGTTCAGCCAGGACGCTGACCGACGGGACGACCAGCTCGAACTTATCCGGACCGAGTTGCTTGATCGACATCAACGCCTCGTTCTCCCAAGCGATCAGAACATCGCCGATACCGCGTTCGACGAACGTCGTCGTCGATCCGCGCGCGCCCGAATCGAGCACCGGCACGTTGCCGTACAGCTTCGTGACGAAATCCTTTGCCTTGGCCTCATCGCCTTTGTTCTTGCGAAGCGCGTAGCCCCAGGCGGCAAGGAAGTTCCATCGCGCACCGCCAGAAGTCTTGGGATTAGGAGTGATCACGGAGATGCCGGGCCTGACCAGGTCGTCCCAGTCGTGGACGCCCTTGGGGTTGCCCTTGCGCACCAGCAGCACGATGGTCGATGTGTAGGGGCAGCTGTTGTTGGGCAGGCGACTCTGCCAGTTGGAGGGCAGCAGGTGGGCCTTGTCCGCGATCGCATCGATGTCGTAGGCGAGTGCGAGTGTGACGACGTCCGCGTCGAGACCATCGATAACCGCCCGGGCCTGCTTTCCCGACCCCCCGTGCGACTGGTTTACGGTTACATCGCTACCTGTTTTCGCCTTCCAGTATTTGGCGAACACGGCATCGTAGTCCTCGTACAACTCGCGGGTCGGATCGTACGAGACGTTCAGGAGCGCCACCTGCGCTGCGTTCGTGAGATCAGGCGCAACTAAGGCGCTCGCGGCCGCGATGAGGACGACAAGGGTGAGAATCGAGCTCTTACGAATCACTTGTGGTAGGTTCATTTCGCTTCAAAGCTGATCTGCAGCTGGGTCTCGAATACGCCCTCCTCGGTTCCAGGAATTTAAGAGCAATTCCTTGGTGTTTTGCGATCTCGCTGCGTGTAACGGGACCTTGTTCGAGAACATCGATTGGATTGATAGACTAAATCGTTAAAGCTGTCAAACTCCCGTAACACCGAAGCTTGCTTTCAAAATGCCCACGGATCCAACAATAAAGCGTTGCCTGCTCTATTAAATGTGTAGTTGCTTAAGCGTGTATTTCATTGTCCAAATAGGCGGAACTTCCCATTCAGAGAACTTGATGCGCCTCTGGAAGGGGCCGCCGCCACCGGACGATAGGCCGAGAGTTGCGCGGGGTCGGGGTTCACATAGTGATAGCTCCACAAATCCTCCTCCAGAAGAAGAGCGGGTTTGGGAGCAACCGCGGGCCGCGTCACATTTCCGCGGTGAATGCGCTCATGTAATTCGAACCTTCGATCCGTACGTCTTTGACTGAGCGCAAGTGCGCGAATGGCCCGCTTTTCGACATGGGGCCTGGCCCGCCAGAACCCCTACCCCAGGGCGGTCCGCCTCCGCAGAATTCGCGGGCGGTCATCGCGGTAACACCGGCACGACCGGGATCTGGTCGAGGTTGGAATCTCGCCGCTATTCGTCCCAACCGAAACTGACCGAAACGCTCGCTAGACCGTACAGATGTGAACTGCCGTAGCCGCTCTGCACATCGATACTGGTGTGGAGTTCACGCAGAAATAGCCCCACGTCGGGTCCGCCCTGTCCATTGGGCTTTCCCACCGTACCCCCTCCCCAAACCGCTCCCCCGCCACCTAGCAGCAAGAGCCATCGCGCGGTCCCGTACGCGACCGTGCGCAAATCGATCTGGTTGCTGGTTACAGCATTCTCAAAGAAATGGGTCGAACTGAAGGACAGGTTCAGCGGGTAAGGACTGTACGGAAACAGCCAGCCGGAAAAATCTCCTTCGATGACTGGCGCATTGCTGTTGCCAACGTCGTGTCCCCCCAACACGACCAGGGAAATCCCCGAGACTGGTGTAAGGTCGACCCCGCCTTCGAACCGTTCGTAGGTTCGCACTCCGGTCGACTCCGTGACGAACGGGCTGTTGTATCCCTTTCCCTGATACACCTGAAAAGCAGAAACTCGACCGACCAGCCCCACATAGCGGGTAACGCTCTGCTCGAGCTGAAATCCCGCCGCGGTAGTCGCATAGGTGTCGGACCCGAAGCCGCTTGTGAATACGGTCAGCCCAAGGTGTCCGGGCTGCTGCAAGGTGAAAAAATCCCCTCCCGTCCCCGCCGGTGCCCTGCCGCTCCATAACGCCAGCAGGACGATGACCGCGCCCACCCGGAAAAGCGCGGACCCTGAGCTACTCCGGTGATGCATGACCGATTCTGCCTGGGTCAATGATAGCCGGGCGCTCTCAGCTCTTCTGCGCCCCAGCGCGACGGCGGGGTAGGCGGGCTCTCGCACGGAATGGTCGTTTCATAACCGGCCGTCACGGTAACCGGCGGCGACCCGGCAGGGCCGGTCGGGTTAGCAACGACCACCACCCCCTGGTAAACGCCTACGGTCGTGTAGCGAAGGCAGCTAGGGTCGGCGGGGCAGGGTTTACCTTCGATAAAATCCACCTCGAAGTCAGTCCCCCGCACAGCTGCCACGCCGTTGGGGGTGTGTACTTCAAAGTTCACGCTTCCTCCCCCTCCGGTATCGTTTACCCACGAGCGCAATTTCCCCAGCAAGAGGCGCATCGTCGTTTGTATATGGGTTTCATTTTCAACGAAATGTCGGTCGATGATCATCGTGCTGTCCTCACCCAGCATCAGGCGCGTTCCACCCCGTAACATCAGGGTCACCTCGCTGTCAGCGCGGGTTTCGATCCGGTCGCCGAGCATCACAAAGATCCCGACCGCCGCTGCGATCGCTTTTGCTGCGCGAAAAACCTCCACGGTGCCCCGGAGTTCCTGGATCGAGCCCACCGGTTCATCGGAGTTTGCGACCGACACCACGAGCAATAGTACGGCGAGCAATACCAAACTCCACGATCTACCCAGCGCCGGAGCGAGCGCGGCTTTTAGAGGTGCCGTCGCGCAAGGGTGTGCGACGTGTCTGAAGCGTTCAACTCCCCACTCGTCGTTTTCGTCGACGACATCTCGCTCACTCTGGTTACGCATCTTATGAGGGTACGCAATCCAATGGGTCATGAGCCTCGCGGGGCTGGCTGCGATTCTCTCACCTTAGGTGCGATCAGACGCGTCAGGCGTCGTCCGATTCCTGCAGGGTCGCGGTCGGTAGAATTTCCACCGGCAGGTCATCCAGAAAGCGGGAAGCGCGGCCCATGCTGAAGCCGTTGACGCGATCGAACATATGGATCGGATAGATCAGGTAGAGCTCATCACGGGCGCGGGTTCCCGCCACGTACATCAGGCGTCGCTCTTCCTCGATTTCCTCCGCTCCCATACTCATCGGGCCGGGGAACCGTCCGTCGGCCGCCCAGATCAGAAACACCACCCGCCATTCGAGGCCCTTGGCCGAGTGGATGGTGCTGAGCGTGACGTAACCCTCTTCCGCTTCGCTCGCCAGGACCCCGTCGAGCGAGTCGCTGGGCGGCTCGAGTGCCATGTCCGAAAGCATCTGCTCCAGGCTTCGGTAACGCTGAGTGATGTTCTGAAAATGCTCGAGATCGCGCTCGCGCTTGGGGTAGTCGTCCGGGTAGGCATCGCGCATCAACGGCAGATAGTACTCCAGCACCATCGCGAGTTGCTCCGCCGGACGCTTGCCCTCTGCCTTCAAAGTGGCGAGCAATTCGGCCAGCCGTCCGAAGCCGGCGCCCCCGCGCACCGGCCCTTCGCGGGCAAGCCGCGCCAACTCTTGCTCGGGTCGTTCTGCGCTGACCAGGGCTTCGATCGCGCGTTCGGCCGTCCGGTGTCCCACCCCGGGCACGATGGTCAGGGCGCGAAGCCATGACACCGCATCGGCGGGGTTCGCCACGATGCGCAGATGCGCGAGCGTGTCCTTGATATGCGCGGTCTCGATGAACTTGAAACCGCCACGCTTGATGAACGGGATGTCGCGCCGCTGCAGCTCCAGTTCGAGGTCGAAGGAATGAAAGCTCGAGCGGAACAGCACCGCGATTTCGGACAGCTCCACGCCTTCCTCGCGCAGCTCGAGGATTCGCTGGGCGACGAAGCGCGATTGCATATGCTCGTCCTGGGCGCGCACCAGCAGCGGCCGGAACTCTCCGCGCCGCCCGGTAAACAGCGCCTTGGTGTATTTTTCATTGGCACGCGAGATGACTTCGTTCGCGACGTCCAGAATTCCCTGCAGCGAGCGGTAGTTCTCTTCCAGCTTGACGATGCGGGTCCCTTCGAACATCGCGGGAAAATCCATGATGTTGCGGAAGTTCGCGCCGCGAAACGAATAGATAGATTGCGCGTCGTCGCCCACCGCCATCACGTTGCGGTGGGACCAGGCCAGCAGCCGCACCAGTTCGGCCTGGATCAGATTGGTGTCCTGGTACTCGTCGATCATGATGTAGCGGTAGGCGGATGACAGGCGCTCCCGCACCCGCTCGTATTGCTGCAGCAGCTCCAGGAGCCGATCCAGAAGGTCATCGTAGTCGAGCAGCCCGCGCTCGCGTTTGTACAGGTTGTACTTCGCCGCCAGCTCCACGATATCCGCCTGATGCTCCATCAGGTGGGCGAAGTCGAGTTCGATTTCCTCGGGCAAGTCGCGGCGCTTGTTGCGCGCCATGCTGATCACCTCGGCGACGGTTCCTTTCTTGGGAAATCGCCGCTCGCGCGAGGCGAGTCCCATCCGTGCGCGCAGCAGGTTCAGCACGTCTTCCATGTCCGAGCGATCGAGAATGGTGAAATTGGGCCTGAGGCCCAGCGGCGTCCCATGGCGGCGAAGCACGTTGTTGGCAAACGAGTGAAACGTGCCGCCCGCGACCTGGCGCGATGCGTTTCCGACCAGCCGCTCGACCCGATCGAGCATCTCTTGGGCCGCCCGCCGGGTAAACGTGAGGAGCAAAATCGCGCCGGGCGGCACGCCGCTCTCGATCAAGCGGGCCACCCGGTAGATCAGGGTGCGGGTTTTTCCGGACCCTGCGCCGGCGATCACCAGCAGCGGGCCATCGCGATGTGTTACGGCAGCGAGTTGTGCCTGGTTCAGCAGCTCGGCATATTTAATCTTGAACTTGCTCTCGTCCCCGGCCGCCGCCCTCTCGCGCAGGTAGATGACCTTGTCCGCCACAGCAGCACGCATTCTATCACGAGGCATGGGCCGCGGGGTGCGACTCCACCCGAATCGGTTTGGTTCCAACTGCTAGCCCGCGAGACCCACCCCAGCCCGCAGGGTCCCCGGGCGAGCGCACCCCACGAGGCGCAGAGCCGCTACGGCTCGTTGGGCTGCGGGAGCGGTTGCGCGCCGTTCTTGTAGATATGCTGCATGGCCTTGTCCCACTGGCTGTCAGAATTCGCCGGTGGCGCTGCCGGAGCGGCCGCGGGAAGATCGGACTGCGGCGGCGGGCTCATGCTTCCGAGCGCGGGGTTGTCCGCGGCGGGCGGCGGAGGCGCCGCGGGCATGTTTGCGAGCGACGGGTTGACCTCGATGGAGTTCACCACCTTGATGGTCTTGTCGCCCAGGTATTTGAGCGCCTTCTGCTGCGCATCCTGCATCCCAAATGGAGTTGCGACAAATCCGTACAGATGAAGCTCGCGGCTGCCATCGTTGTTGTCGATGACTTGCGCGCCCACCAGCGGGAGGTTGTGATTGTGCAGGAAGTGGGTGACCCGATGACTTCCGTAGTCGTCGACCTGATAATTCGGAGTCTGCGCATCGGCGAGCATCGGCATCCAGAGCAGAGCGGCAAACGTTGCCACAAGCCCGAACAGGCGCCCGGCGAGACCAAAGGTCACAGTCACTGGCGCGAGCATACATGCTGCGGTCGCCAATGTCTTGTGGACGCAGAGGCGTGCCGGAAAATCATGTTTCGGGTTCTTGAATGGTCGATGCCGAGCAGGCGCCACCGGGGCGAAAGAGCTACCCTGCCGAGAGCGATTGCGGGCGGGCCGATTGCTTTGCCCCCTTATCGTGACGCTGCTGCTGCCGCATTGCCGACTCATCACTTTTCGCCGTTACCGGCCATTGAGGCTTCAGAATGCCGTGCGGCGCCGCTCGCTCGATGTGAAGGACCATCACCGAGAACCCGCGGTTGGGCCTACGAGCTCGATGACGCGCAGCGCCGCTTTACCGAGAATTCCGCTGCGGCCAGGGCCGCCGTCGCGCGCGCCAGGGGGGTCGCTCAAAGGCAGTTAGCCTGGGGGTGCGGGTTGCTGCCGCCAAGGACACCGGGTTGAAAGCAATTCTATCCGGAGCAATCCTAAGTCCGATGAGGAATGCGCACGCACTGATAGCCGCGTTACTCCTGGTTCTGGCGATGAGAGTGGAGGTTCACGCAGAACTTTGGTGCGGGCGTGGTCCGGGAACGCCTCTCGACCATCCCTGTTCTGACGAGGACACCCAGGAGGACCCCGCGGTCGCCGCCGTGGTCGTCTCACATACGAACGAATGGATGATGGTGCACGGCGTGTGGCAGGTGAGCGCCGGGACGATTCAAACCGGAAACCCGCTCGAGATCAGGGTGTATGTGGAGCCGTCTGGGATCGTGGCAGCCAAGCAACAGATCCCTTCGGAAGTAGATGACATTCCCGTCCGCCTGGTCGCGAAAAAAATCCCCACGGGCGCTGGGCTGACTGGTTTCTCGAAAGTCAACGAATCGGATCCGGCTCCTTACGATCCCACCGCGGCCGAGCGACAGGCGAGCGACAGGCTGGCCGAGGCGGTCTATGCCGAGACCATGCGCGAATACGGTGAGCAATGGAACGATCTCCCGGGCGTGGTCGGTCTGGGACCGAAAAAATGTGACGAACGCGGGTGCGACTTCAACGCGATCCGGATAACCGTGCAGACTCAGTTCATGAGCGACGTCAAGGAACGGATTACCAACTCGGTTAACGGCATCCCGATTGTCTTCGTTCCATACGACGGCAGTGATCGGTAAAAACCCGGTCGCGGTCTGTTTCCAGGCAAGCATGCGCGACAACCGCCGCAGACGCTTTGATGCGCTCGAACTCTCCGGAAATCGAAAGTCATCGCAACCGCAATCAGATTTGACGGGAGGTGTTAAACAATCAGCGGTCTGGGAAGTGCACGCCGATTTTACTGAGACTTTCGCGGAGGCACCCGCCGAACTACCGGGGCTGGGCGAAGCGCGGTTGTCGGTTTTTCTGAAGTCTAGTATAAGAAATTCTGAAGTGTTCTTGAGGAATCTGTCCTTACCGTAAGAGGAGGGAACAACCGATGGCCGATCTCGATATTCAAATCAAAGGTGGAACGGTCGTCGACGGAACC
>JAFAHS010000401.1 GCA_019237115.1 Deltaproteobacteria bacterium | reverse complement strand
AACTTCAGGCGAGTGAATCGCGTGCATCGTGGCCAGCATTTCCTTCTCGCCCAGGAATTTGTAGAAATATTGCTCGGGCTTGGCGTTAAACCCGGAGTAGTGATCCGGATCCCAGGTGTGCGCCGAGCTTCCGTGGGAGGTCACGGACGAACTCATGATCGATTCGTTCAGTCGGCGCAACCGGCGGCTTCCGGACGAAAGAGACCAAATGTCGTCCCCTCGTTTCGGATCAGCATAACGCCAACGAATCAGGCCCGCACCACGAATCTCCTGCGGTGAGAGAATCGGGTAGAGACCGAATAACCAGTAGCGTCCGGTCGAAGTGAAGTCCGGATCCGCCGGTATAGGATTGACCTCGGTGCGTCCGACGAGATTGTAACCGGCATAGTGGCCGATCTCGAAGTACTCCAGCTGCTTATCCTGCGGGCCGTGGCGCTCGAAGCTTGAATCACAGTCATAGTAGCGAAGATCATAGTCGTCGGTCGTGATCGGTCGAAAGACACTATTCCAGACGATCTTGTTCGCGACTTCCGGATCATTCGCGTCGATCAGCGGGAATGGCTCCCCCGCCACGTAACCGACCAGGCTGCGGCGATCGTCGGATAAGCGCACCTGTCCTGCGTATTCTTCGGTCGCGGAATGGTAGGGCGGCGGAGGATCTACTCGTTCGGTCGCCACAATCTTCATGGTCATGCCGTAGCGTACTTTCGAGAAGACTCCCGGCGAGACCAGAGAGGCTACTTTAGAAGCGTTTTCAGGGGTAATGAAATCTCCGGGTTTGACTTGGGCAAACGCCGGACAATTGACCAGCATCCAGATAGTAGCCCCCGCAAAAATGTGCATTTTAATCACGGCGCGCTCCTCGGGTTGAAAAACCCTGTTCCCCCAGACGAAGATCCTCGCGGATTCAATTCCAAGCGGCCAATCCAGGACGTATTCCGAGTAACGAATCTTTCGACCACGTTCTTTATCTCAAATCCTTCCCCCGCCTGATGTGCACCCTCACAGAGGATCGCGTGCGTGCGGTGAAAATGACCGCAAAACGCACAAAGTATGATTTAGCGACAAAATGTGCTCCCACGGTCAATATTTACTTCTAGGGAGAGACGCCTGTGCTTAACTTCGCTGAGCGCAAGTTTGTCTCAAGCGGCCGAGGGGCGCTGCCGCATTATCCGTCCCGGTTTCTGTCGGGCCGTTGGTGCGGCAGTTTCGAGCAGAGCCACAAGTTTTTGAGGTGCGTGCCATGGTCGAATTGCTATCAATGGCGCCGCGTTTTGAATGCAGAACGCGATCGAAGAATTCGCGGTCATCCAGCTTGCTTTTGATGTGCGCGATCGTCGTCGCGTCGTCGGGGTGTGCGCAGGTAAAGCAGCCGTCCCCATCCTCTGACTCGATTAAGCGACTGGACAATATCATGGATTCAAGCGCCTATTTTTTCCCACGGCCACAGCCTAACGGGGGCGATGCCTATGGGGCGGCATTCGTGCGAAATCCCTCTGTTATTAAGGGAAATGAACTACCGGCCATTCAGGGTGCGCAATCTTATGGCAATCGAATGCTCCAAGGGGCTGCAGCGGCGCGGGATTGCACCAGAAGCCCTGACCAGGGTACCGCGACGGCTTGTAAAGAGTTCGTGACGAAGTTCTGCGATCGGGCCCAAAGCGCTTTTAAGCTGTCGCAGGATGAAACCGATTGGTGGCGTGCGAACTCTCCGACAGTTCAAAGTCAGCCTACGGCGGCGAAATCCATATACCAGCCGCCAAAGTCAATTCCACAGACTCGGCTGTTGGCCTGTGGTATCGACAAGATTCAAGTGGTCCAGGGATATGACGTCGGTGGAACAGGCCAAATCGCGACGCCGGTGGCCGCGAAGAAACCGAAAGCCAAAGATGGCGCGCCGGTTGCGCCCGGAAGTACCGGCGCAATAGCGGCTGTGGCGCCTGCTCCGAAAGAGGTTAAAGACGTGGTCGCCACTGCGCCGCCCGTCAAAAAGGCCGAGAGCGCGACGGTGGTGGAATTGCCATCCGGGCTGAACCAAGAGGATGCCTATCCGAGCAAAGTTGCGCGCGGAAGTACCGGCCCAATCGCGGCTGCGGCGCCTGCTCCGAAGGAGGTTAAAGGCGTGGTCGCCACTGCGCCGCCCGTCAAAAAGGCGGAGAGCGCGACGGTGGTGGAATTGCCACCCGTGCCGAAGCAAGAGGATGCTTATCCGAGCAAAGTTGCGCGCGGAAATACCGGCGCGATTGCGGCTGCGGCGCCCGCTCCGAAGGAGGTTAAAGGCGTGGTTGCCACTGCGCCGCCCGTCAAAAGGGCCGAGAGCGTGACGTTGGTGGAATTGCCACCCGCGCCGAAGCAAGAGGATGCCTTTCCGAGCAAAGTTGCGCCCCGAGCCGCTCGTGTGAAAGCCGCGACCGCGCCTGTGCAGGTTCCAGATGCCGGCACGGAAGCACTTCGAAATGCTCCACCTAAGGAATCCCGGGTCGCGGTGGTTTCTGGCGACGAGTCCATCACAGACGAACCGCAGACCAAACCGCAGGACAACAAAACGACGCCGACGAATGCTCTGATAGGCAGCGTTGTGACGGGAACTTTTGGCGGACAGTTATTCGGCAGCTCCGGAGGGGACAGCTTTTCGGCGAGCCTCGTTTTGACGCTGGAGGGAGCCGGGAAAGAGCTGAAGGGCGCGTGGATCGCCGAGCGGGGAAAATCCGGCATCCTCACGGGGACATTGGCGGGGTCTAAAATCGCAACCCTGCGCCTGAAGCAAGTCGCGCCCTGCGCAGGAAGCTACGATGGTGTGATCGTAGAAGACGGATCACGTTTGCGCGGTTCTTACTCAGGCACGGACTGCAAAGGACAGGTTGACGCCGTGTTCAATGTAGCCAAGCGCTGATGTCCGCATGCATCTAAGCAGTTCTCGTCGCTTTAATGGGCAAACGGCGGATCGGCATGCTATTGGCCGGCAGTCGGTGGATAGCACCTGGCGATGAAGGCAGGCGTCCTTCAGTTCTTCAGTTGGCCTGGGCGAGGGCTTCCCGATCGAGACAGTCTGTGAGCGCGCGCTGCACCGTATCGAAATAATGGAGGACTCCGGCTACGACGCGACGGGGCCTCGCCGAGCATCACTTTTGCGCGCGCGTCGGCTCGCATCTCGCTTCGGGCTGCTCGCCTGCCTTCTTGATTCGCGCTCTGAAGTCTCCCCGTAGATCGGATTCATCAACACAGACCGCCTGAATTGTCTGATGATTCGACTGACCACCTGGAACGCGATCCAACTATAACCAACAGGTCAGCATCGCCAGTTTGTTGACCATGGTAGGAACGCAAAGCTGATCTTCCGGGCAGAACTCAGCTTCGAGGCGGCATCCGCGGCTCTTTACGTGCAGCCTGAGCGTCGTTTTCGTGAGCGTCGGCGAACACCGGTGAGAGGTTTTATGTCTACTAATGAAGACCGCGATGTATAGGATTGTCGGTCGCTTGCAGAAAGGCGATCTTCCAGAGAACGGTATGACAAGTTCAATATGCGCGAAAGACGGACGACGCGATCGAGGTCACAGCGATAGAGCGGCGTTAAAGAGTAGACGGAGCTACCGATTTATGATAGGAACTAGGGTGCTGAGGTGGGGCGGTGATGAACACTGCGATGCGTCTGAGAGCGCTGGCTGCGGCCAAACTCCTGCACCCCAATGCCACCGAAGTCAGTGCGCCGCTGTTCAACGGCAAGCGGCGGTTCTTCCTCGCCGCCGACAAGGTTCAGGTCAAGTACGAGATGCTGCGGGCCCACATCATCGACGGGCTGAGCGCCAGCGAAGCCGCTGCGATCCATGGCTACTCGCGACCCGCCTACTATCTGGTGGCCGACTCATTCGCAGAAGCGGGCATGCTGGGACTGCTCGACGAACGGCGTGGCCGGCGCGGGCCACTCAAGCTCAACGCCGAGATCCTGGCCTTTATCCGGTCTGCGGATCCCACCTGGTCGAGCGCCACGCTCGCCCAAGCCGTCGTGCAGCGTTTTGCGGTCTCATTGCATCGGCGCACGATCGAGCGAGCGCGCCGGCGATGAGGGCGCTCTGGCCCGTTAACGACCACATCCAAGCTGAGTATGAATCGCTGCGCGCGCTGGCCTTGGCCGACGTGGAGTTGTGCGGACCGAGCGCGATCCGGTTTGCGCAGCAAGGACTCGCGGGACTGATCGCGTGGAGAAGGACCGAACCGGCATTTAGTGTGTCGCTGATCGGTGCACGACGGCCACCCTGGACGCCGTATGCCGATCCGCGTCTCGATGCGCTCGCCGCAGTTTATCAATTCATGTTGGAACTTGCCCCTGAGCAGATCGCAGCTGAGGTAGGGCGATGAAGGTCGCGATTTATGCGCGGGTATCCACCGAGAGCCAGGAGAGCCGCGGCACTATCGGCTCTCAGCTCGCGGCATTGCGCGAGCGAGTCGCCACCGAGGGGCATGAGCTGGTCGCGGAGTTCTGCGATGACGGCTATTCCGGAGCGCGGCTGGATCGCCCGGGTCTGGATGCATTGCGCGACGCGGCGGAGGCTCGAGTCATAGAGGCGGTTTGGTGTCTTTCACCGGATCGCCTGGCCCGCCTGTATGCCTATCAGGTGATCGTACTGGATGAGCTCAACCGGCACGGGGTTCGGGTGTTGTTTACCGACGCCCCCGCGCTCGACGACGATCCGCAGGCTCGCTTGCTGATCCAAGTTCAAGGCGTGATCGCGGAGTATGAGCGAGCCAAAATCGCCGAGCGTTATAGGCGCGGCAAGCTGTGGCGCGCGCGCCGCGGCGAAGTCATCTTCTGGAAGGTGCCGTATGGCTATCGCCGAATCGCCGCAACCGCGACCGCCTCGGCGCACCTAGTAGTGTACGAACCCGAAGCGACCGTAGTCCGACGTATTTTCGAGGATTACGTGGCGGGACATTCCACCCGCGAGATGGTCCGGCGGCTCAACTTCGACCAAGTGCCATCGCCTTCTGGGAAAGCAGTGTGGGGCACCTCGACCGTCGGTCGACTCCTGTGCAACGAGAGCTACCTCGGCCGCGCCTATTACAATCGCACCGAATCGGTACCCGACCCTCATGCTCGACGTCACACTCGGCAGGTGCTGCGTCCGCGTGAGCAGTGGATTGCCATCGATGTGCCCCGCATCGTGAGTGACGAGCTGTTCGAGGCGGCCAAGCATGTGAGCCGTGACAACTCACAATGGAGTCCGCGCAGGATCCATGATGAAGCCTGGCTATTGCGCCACCTGCTTAAGTGCGGCCACTGCGGCGTCGGGGTTAGCTGTCATCGAATGCGCGCGGGCCATGGCAACTATACGCGCTATTACACCTGTCATAACCACGACCCAGTGCGAGCTCGCGGCGAGCATCGGCGCTGCCCCGAGCGCAATATCCGCGCCGACGCCCTTGACGCTTTCGTCTATGAGCAGCTGCGAACTGTGCTGCAACGTCCCGATATGCTGGTCGCGGCAGAACACACCATCACCGCACGCACTCCGGCAACCGACGACGAACTATTGCAGACTCAACTGAAGGGCCTTGAACGCAGAGTCGAGGCTGTCAGCAGCGAACGCCGTCGTTTAGTCGATCTCTATCAAGGCGGTTTACTCGAGCTTGCCGAAGTCCAGCATCGCGCCAAGGAGATCGATCGCCGACGCAACAGCCTTGAGGAACAACGCCGAGCGCTGATTGAACAGCGCAGCGTGCTCGCGCAACAGAACCGGCTTCGCCGCCGAATCGCCGGCTTCGCGTGCCGAGTGCGTGGTGCCTTGGACGAACTCAGCTTTGAACAGCGTCAGAAACTAGTGCGCCTCATGGTCGAAGAGATACGTGTCGCCGGCTACCAGGTCGTCATCCGGCTGCGGATCCCACTCGACCAGTCTCCAGATGATACTCCCTCCGATCCGCCATTCTCGCATCGAAACAACTACGCTCACCCTCTGTCTACTAATGACCGTTTGCGTTCCCTTGATGGTCACCAAGGGCGCATCATTAGCGATTTGGCAGGCGGGGCTGTGTTGGTGGCGGGGGAAGCGGTGGAGATCCGGGTCTTGAGACGGCTGTGGTCCCCCAAAACGCCGCCCGCGGTGCAGACGCGAGGCTCGTAGAGGTTAAGGGGCTTCATGCCTTGATCCCTTAGGGCGGTCGACACAAAACTTCCCACCTACGCCGGAGGCATTTGAGAAGGACCTTAATGCGAATTACCTGAGTCGCTGCTCCGGACACTGATCAGGCGGGTCGCTCCTGAGCCGCGCCGCCGATCGACTTCAGTCCCAGCACGAGTGTGACGGCGCACACGAGTATGACCGCTCCACATATCGTGACCGCGGCGCGCGGCCCGATGCGGGTGCCGAGGAAACCGACCAAGAGTGCGCCGAGTGGTGTCATGCCGACCGCGGCAAGCTGGTACGTGCTCATCACACGTCCGCGGAGCTCATCGGACACGAAAACTTGAACGAGGGTGTTGTTGCTTGCGCGAAAATTCGTGAGTCCCGCACCGATCACGAGTTGCGCGGCGAGCGATACTAATATCAGGCGCGACAAGCCGAAGACCACGATGCCGAACCCAGAAATGATCAAGCCAATGATCAGATTGTTGCGAATTCCGGTCGTCGTCACGCGTGACGCCAGCGTCGCCGCGCCCAGCACGGACCCCAGTCCCTGGATCGCGACCAGAAAGCCATACGTGCGTGCGTCGCCATGCAGGACGTTGCGCGCGAAAAGCGGGACCAGCACCAGATACTGATAACCGAGGCCGTTGCTTACGGCAGCCAGTGTCATCTGGTAAAAAATCGGACGATGGCGCCATACGTAGGCGAGCCCCTCACCAAGCTGCTTCGTCACGCGCGCACCGCTTGCCGCGATCGCGCGCGCCGGAATCTCCATCTGAGTCAGGCTCCAGATAACGGCCAGGAAGCTGAGGCCGTTCAGAAAGAAACACATCGCCGTTCCGAGCCCTGCGATTAGGAGACCCGCCATCGCGGGACCAATCATGCGCGCCCCGTTGAACATCATCGAGTTAAGCGCGATCGCGTTGGCGAGATCTTCGTAACCAACCATCTCGACCACGAACGATTGCCGCCCGGGCATATCGAACGCGCCGATCGTCCCATTGAGCGCCGCGAGCATGATCACGTGATAGACGCGCACCCTGCCCGACCAAGTAAGCGCGGCCAGCGTGAACGCGCTCAGCATCAGGAGAGTCTGCGTTGCGATAATCAGGCGGCGCCGATCGACCCGATCAACAATCACACCCGCGAAGAGCCCCACGAGCAGGATCGGCGTGAACTGCGCGAAGGAAACGACGCCGAGCATCATCGAGGAGTTCGTCAGCTTGAGCACCAGCCACGCCTGCGCAGCACTCTGCATCCAGGTGCCCGCGAGCGAAGTGAGCTGCCCGAAAAAATAGAGCCGATAGTTGCGATGTCGCAGCGCGCGGAAGGCGGTGGGCCTTCGTTGGTCAGTTTCGCTCGACTCGGCGGCGAGCTCGTCGGCGATGGTTTCTTGCGAACGATCCTCGCCAGGGCCGCCCGGAGAATCAGCGGCCATCTTGAAGCCTCAGACCAGTGAGCATCGACCGATCCTACTGGCCACTTCAAACTTCCTGCAACAGCAGGCCAGGTTCGATGACTCTATCGACATCTTCAACAACCAATACCCCCACGAAGCCTTGTGCATGATCTTCCAAGGACAGCGTCAAGCGAGCGCGCGGATTCTCTTCGCGAACACTTTTTTAGCCGATCGGTCCATAACCACCTGTTTTCTTGGTTCGCACGCGATCGGGGCGCCAACTATGGGAAATACACGCGACTACCAGCCTCGCACGCCTTCTCCGCGACACCAATCGCCGCGATGAGGCGCGCGACGCTCGCTGACATCTACAACTGGTTCGTCGAGGGCTTCGACACTACCGACCTGAAGGACGCCAAGGCGCTTTTCAAGGAGCTGGGCCGAGCAAGATTTTCAGCGAGCCCGCTACCAGATCGTGCGGACCAGACCGGAGGCGCGGATGTGCTCCTCGCTGTGATAAGCGGCGCGTCGTGACGAATCGCCGTTCCTGCGATCAGGCGGTCAAGAGGATCGACCAACCCCTCCTGTCCGCGCGCTTCGCAGATATCGTCCCAGACCAAGGGTTCGATGGGTAGTGCCGGAAATGGTGCCAATCGATGAAGCCAAGCGAGCTCTTCACCCGTCCCCGCTCCAGCAATATGGCCAGCTCAAAGGAGCAGACGATAGGACGTGCACCCTGTCTCGTTGTTGCTCGGCGCGGCGGAAAATCTGAGCGCATTTGCGGCTCATCCGCGCTGCCTTGCCACCGGCGAAAAAGAACAGTGCGTGAGTGTCGGCGACGTAGTTCATTTGCGGCTGGATCGGCGCTGCTTCCGTTTGGCCAGGTCTAGCGAGGCAACCCAAAAGTCGCCTACGCGGCGGCTCTCCGCGATCAACTCTTCTGGACTGCATTCCAACGTGAGAGTGCCCTCGAGGGTCGGCGGCGGTTTCGCTCGCCGGGTGGAAGTTTTCAGCCGTCGGTACTCCTCTGCGGAGACCAGCAGAGCGCGTTCGCGGCCGTACCTGCTGATCGCAACCGGAGCGCCGCCGCAGGCGACACGTTCTACCAACTGGCTGAGCCGTTTGCGCACCTCGCTGATCCGCAGCGGCGTCGTCATGGCCTGTTTGTGCAAGAATGTTGTGACAACATCAACCCGGATCGATGAGCGAGCCAGGCCGGGCGTCTTTTCACTGGAGAGACTCCGAGCGGCTTTTGCAAAAACGGCTCTGGCCACGAGGTGCACGACTCACCGGGTCCGTTTTCAAAATTGCCGCCCGCCGGTTGGCTCACGCGACGCTTGGTTGGTTCACGGGACATGAGCCAGTGGTGAGTTGCCCGAATGTCAATTTCCCCGTGATTGGCTCGATGAAGAAGCTGAGCCAGTGGTCGCGAACTGGAACCTTGGTCAAATTAGGTTAAATTTGACGTATCTGTGAGCGTTAAGTGAAGAAAATGATGTCCCGTCGTCTATTAAGAACAAATACATGCTTATTACATGGAAGACACCAGTTTCATCGTTGAAGTCAGCGTGCGATCGTTCCTAGCGACACTGCGCGATGCGGGAGACCTCGACCAAGATGTTATCGTAGACGAGGTGCGGCCGGTCCTGCGTGACTGGTTAGCAGAGGAAACCTTGCCGCTATCCCCAGATGCGAAGGTGGAATATGCCACGGAGGCCGGGAGGCTGCTCGCGGGGGGCCTAGTCGACGAGTTGATCAAGAGACACCCGCTAAGCTAACCGAATGGGGCAGACCGGACGACCCCAAAATCCGAGGTGAAATCCTCCGCGCCAGGGGAGGGTTTCGACGGTGACGACCTGAAGGACGCCACAGCATGAGCCCGGCGAGTCGAGCTCGTGAATGGTCAGGTCAAAAGCGCTGGGTCATCAGGAGCTGCTAACGTGCATTAACTCCAGATCGAGCGTAGTTGCGCGGCGAGTACCCGGCCTTGTTCGAGTCCCGCCTTTGCCGCGCCTGGGCGCCGTCGCGGATCCATCAGGTTGATGCCCAACGCGCTGATGCTCGCCTGGTCGGGAACGATCAGCTCGACCCTGGCGCCGCCGTCGCGCACGACCTGAAGCTCCTTGTCCAGTTGCTTGCGGAATCGATCGGTCATCGCAGGATCGGCTGAAGCGCCCGTGACCGAGACTGCGATCACCGCGTCGTAGCCCTTGGCAAGATCGGCGTTGGTGGGAGAGCGCATGCCGCCGTCGACATAGCGGCGTCCCTTGATCGTGATTGGCGGAAAGACGCCCGGGACCGCGCAGCTCGATGCGACCGCCCGTTTGACGCCGACGCCCGCCTCCTTGTTCCACACCACGAACTCGCCGGTGTGCGCATCGACAGCGGTGCAGGCGTAATTCCCTTCCGGCCACGCATCTTCGGCGAGATCGTTTAACGCGCGGCCGAATCCGGCGATAAACGTCTCCTCGCTGATCGTCTTTGCTTCGAGCGCCCACGCGCCGATTTCGGCGCGCACTTCTTTTGCCGGGCGAACGCCGGATACCGCTTCTTGCATTTTCTTGAACAATATCGTCAGGTCCGGCGGCGCGGCGTTCGATTGTCCTCCCGAGGTCGGACGAGGCGCCGAAGGATTTTCCGCCATGATCGCGGTCGCCATCTTGGTCGCCGAGCGCCCGAGCGCAAGCTGAGCGCCGACGAACGATCCTGCCGAGGTTCCGACGATAAAATCAGCTTTCGCTGGGTCGATACCGCCTTCAGTCAGTCCCGCAAGCAAGCCCGATTCCCACGCGATTCCTACAGGACCGCCGCCGCCAAGAACCAACGCTCGTTTCATCGATGCGCGCCTCCGTGCCGAGTGTGTGCGTCCTTCTTACGCCAGTCGGGAAACGCTGAGAAGAGCGCTTCAGTTGGCCGAGAGGCGCCATGGTGCGCCGCGCGCACCACAACTTAACAGTGACAATTTGGGAAGGTTCGACATCACTGCGGTCGCACCTGGGCTCGCGGCGATTAGAGGTCCGGAGGGCGGGACATCAGAATAAGAATTTGCCACCTTGCTGCGTTTGTGCTCATGGGTTGTTATCTGATGGTGCCACTAGCTTTGTCGCATTCACGCAATCGAATTGGGCCATATGTCGCAATAGAATAGAGCTCACGTATTTTAGTCGGAGGAGCCCTGCGGGACGAAGGGCACCGCTCTTATCCAAGTCGACACGGCATTGGGGCCCTATCGTGGGTTCCTGCCGGAACAGTTCTATGATGCACGGTGCGTCGCGGCCGACGATCCTCGGCTCAAGCCATGAAGCTCCACCACGTTGCCGCGGGGACCAATCTGTTCGTGGAGCGGTCCGAGGCTCAGTTCGTGGGAAAATAGAGAGCGGTTGAGGTTTTCCGACCGGGTGAGCAACCTCGGTATGCTCTGCTCGCCGACAGGGATCTCACGATTACGGCAGGGAACAAAATTTGGCTTAGGAAGGATAGTGCGATGGCCAACGAGTATCACATCCACGGAATCGAACTGTCGCCGTACTCGGTGAAGGTGCGTTCCTATTTTCGTTACAAGGGGTTGCCCCACCGATGGATACCGCGGAGCCTCGATTCGGAAGGCGAGTATCAGAAATTCGTAAAGCTTCCTCTAGTGCCGCTGGTCGTCACGCCGGACGACAAAGGTATCCAGGATTCCACGCCGATCATCGAGTACGTCGAGGCACTCAGTCCCAAGCCTTCGATTCATCCGGACAATCCAGTCGCGAACTTTATTTCGGTGCTGCTGGAAGAGTTCGGCGACGAATGGGGCAACAAGTGGATGTTCCACTATCGATGGGCGCGCGAGGCCGACCAGCTTTCTGGCGCGGGACGCATCGCGCGTTCAATGATTCCGGCGGCCGAGGACGCGCAGATGAACAAGAATATCGCGACGGTGCGCGATCGAATGGTCAATCGCGTTGGTTTCGTCGGTTCGAATCCGCAGACTGCGCCGCAAATCGAGGAATCTTTTCGCGATGCGATCGCGATTCTCGAGCTGCACCTGGCAAATCGGCCGTACCTCTTCGGGCAACGTCCGGCGTTCGCTGACTTCGGGATGTGGGGACAGCTTTACAACGCATGGACCGACCCGACTCCGGGCGCGATCATCAATGCGACCTCACCCAATCTGCTGGCCTGGATACATCGGATGCTGTGGCCGCGCGCCGAGGGTGAGTTCGAATCGTGGTCGAGCCTGGCTCCCACTCTCACTCCTTTCCTCGAACGGCAGGTCGGGAGTCTCTTCATGCCGTGGACGGTCGCCAATGCGAAGGCGATTGCAGACGGCAGCGAAGAATTCAGTGTGCAGTTAGCGGGCAAGACCTGGACGCAGAAGCCGCAGAAGTATCACGCCAAATCTCTCGCTGCGCTGCGCGAAAAATACAATGCTGTGCGTGACAACGCTGCGATCGACGCGGTTCTGAGCTCCACCGGATGCCTCGCGGCAATGCACTCCGGAGCGCCCATAGTGTCGTAGAGCGTCGGCGATTTTTCTCAGAACAGAGTCGACTCGCCCAGATGGCGCAATACTTCTTCGATAAAGATCGACTCTGAGCGCGAAGCACTGGAGCCCTTCAATACTGGGATTCTCCATAGAGGGCCGTCTTAATTGAGCGGAAAGAGCGATCGCCTTGCTCGCGGTCCGCAGGGGCTACGCCGACCGATGCAGCGGCGGACCCTTTTGACAAATCGCGGCTGTTCAGGATTTCGTGCTCGATTTGCTTGTGAGAGAGATTGCTCGGCTGCCGGACTCAACGAATCATGGCAGACGGAACCGGTCCTCCCGCAGCGAACGTTCACCCATCATCACGACGAAAGCGAATCGGCTGATCGAGCGCATACGGGATCGAAGGCGGATTACTTTCGAAAAACAAGCCGCGGAAGACTGGATGAATCCTGACGAACGAGATGCTTTGCGACTGATTCGCTACTAGTGGCGGATCTGGACGATAAGTTGCCGGTGTCGCTGAAAAAATGCCCTATTTCCGACTGTTTCTCGCAACAATGAAAATCGGTGAAGAATTGATTCCCAGATGCGATTCGCTCCGCGTATTCGGTAAGTTCTTCAAAACCAGGACGGCCTGGAAAACGAAGAAGCAGAGCTCATGGAAGTGAAACGAGAAGGCTTACACCTGAAGAATATAGCGTGTATTACGCTTATCAACGATTTGAAGCGGTGTCAGAAATTCTTTTCAAACGCAAAGCGGAGCGAGCTTAAGATGAGCCTTTTGGTGCGGTCCGAATCTGGCACCGATGATGCTCTTCTGCAGGAATCAGGAGGTGGCTCGCATGGGACTCAAAAGAAAGCTGCTTGTCAGTTTGTTAGGCGGCGCGATGCTCGCGCTGCCAATGACGGCGCCGATATTTGCGGAACCGTCTAACAGTACAAATTCTGGTTACATCCAGCCGGTCGATTGGTGGTGGGATCATTATCAAAACGACCGCGACGCGTACGCCAATCATGGTTGGCACAAGGGAGACTACGAGTATCGCGGCCAGCGGTACGCCTGCGATCGCGCACGCGACCTCCAGACACAAGTGTGGAACGATCGGAGAAGGGGGCATCCTGACGCGGCTAGAGACGTAGAGGAGGAAGCAGCCGCGGCTCGAGCGCATTGCTACAACCGATAATGGTGGTCTTCTTATGATGGTTGAGCGCCACGCTCCAAGCGCGTGGCGTTCACCTTCTCTACGCTAGTTCAAACTGAATCAGCCCTCTTTCAGCGATCCGTTTCGGACGAGGACTCGAAATCCACTACGCGGCGCAATCCCTGTCCGGGTCCGAGTAGCGCCTCTAAGGCACTTTCTGCGTCGGAGCAATCCTGAGTTCCGTGATCCTGATTCGCGGACTTATTACGTGATGCCTCAGGCTCGCCACTTCGTCGATATCATTTGCGGTGCTCTTTGGACGATTCACACCTTCCCCCTTGTACAAGAGCGCGAGAAAAAGGGTTAAGGCCACAGATCAACTACTAATAGAGTTTTTTCGGTTTGACTTGTACATTCTGTACGTTCTATAGTTTCTGAACGTTATGGATACTATCACTGCCGGATTCGTCGATGGAATCGGCGCGGCCTCCGCTACCTCGGGCGTCCTCAGCCAGCTTCAGGGGCGTATCTTCGCCCTGCTTTACCTTACCCCTGAACAGTTATCGCTCGAGCAGATCGCCGACGAACTTCAACAGAGCAAAAGCAACATCTCCGTCAATATCCGCGGGCTGGTGGAATGGCATCTGGTCAGGCGCGTTAGCGTCGAGCGCTCCCGCAGGGACCATTACGAAGCAGCCACCAACTTCTGGCTGGTGATGCGCGAGATCATGGAACGTCGGTTCCGATGGAATCTGCGCCAGGTGCTGGCCAGCGTCGCCGAAACAAGTCGCGCGCTGGAAACGGGTAGCCGCCCTGGCTCGGGCGCTCAGTCGGAAAAACGCGCCTTCATCAATGGACGCCTGGAAGGAATGCGCGCGTTCTTCGCGATTGTCGATTCGAGCATCGGCGCCTTCACCCAGGGTCAACCCGTAGCGCCCCAAGAGATGCAGAAAGTCATCCAGCTCGCCACCAGACAAATCGTGAAAAGGCGATAAATCCTGATTGAAGGAGATGAACGGTGGAGCCCAGGTTGATAATCGCTCTGCTCCCCGCACGGTTGGTCGCACCCACATCGGAATGGCTTCCACGCGGTGTCGCGCCGGGATGGTCAGCGGGCCAGGCGAGAACTGGTTGGTTGCACTTTATTTGTACGCAACCGTGGATGGAGGTTCACCAATGAGACTCCCGAACAGCGCGCACACTTCCCGACCCTGGCGGATCCACGAACTCACCCGCGACTTTCGGCTCGAGGACGTCTGGGAACTGCCGGGGGTCGGCGGCCCTAACGCCTTCCCTCTGCTGGTACAGGCGATTGCGTCGGGAGACCCGTCGCAGAGCTCCTCCGTGGCCGTTCGTACGCTCTTCGCGATCCGCTGGAAGATCGGCGAGCTGCTCGGATGGGATGGCCCGGACGCCGGCCTCGGCTCCGGGGTGCCGACGCTCCGCGACCGGCTACCCCCGGATCTGCGTGAGGCGCCACCCGGGCCGACCTTCACCGCGCTGCCCTTCAAATCGCTGTACCTGATCGAGAACGAGTGGGCCGCGGAGATCGCCAACCGAACCATGCATGGAGTCATGCACATTGGCCGGATTCCAGACGAGACGGGTTGCTTCCGCGCGCAGATGGCCGTCCTGGTGAAGCCGAACGGTCTGCTCGGGGCTACCTACATGGCCGCCATCAGGCCGTTCAGGCACCTGGTCGTGTACCCGCCAATGCTGCGGGCGATGGGGCAGAGGTGATCTATCCTGACGGATCAAACAAGGATCCGACGATCCGGTTTCGGACCGACGGATTCAAAGCTGCCGCAGCGACTTATCTGGGGCAGAGTGAGCCGGGGCAGGTTGCAGAAGCTTTCTCAGTTGCTCTAGAGTCACGATCTCTCCGCGTCGGCTCAACTATGAAGACGGAAGGCTCCGCACGACATTGGATTGTTATCGGCGTGCTGTTTGTCTCGTGGTTCATGGTATGGGGCGGGGGCGCCAATACAAGCCCGGTTTTTTTCGTTCCGGTGCTCAAGACCTTCGGATGGAGCCGGACGCGGCTCTCCTTCGGATACGCGGTGGCCGCCTTCAGCGCGGGCGCAGCCGGGCCGCTGATTGGATGGCTGGTCGATCGATTCGATGTCCGCAAGGTGATGGTCGCGGGCGTGGCGATGGTGGTATGCGGGTACCTCGCGCTCGCGCACACATACGCCTACGGCCAGTTCGTCCTAATCAACCTGGGACTCGGACTTGGATTTGTGGCGTGTACCGGAATTCCGGCATCGAAAGTGGTGGCGAATTGGTTTGAGGCGCGTCGCGGGATGGCGATGGGCGTTATGCTTTCGGGCGCGTCGATCGGCGGCGCCATCTTCACGCCGGTGATGGCGCGTGTAATCGCGGGCTATGGATGGCGCGGTGCGTATGTCATGTTGGCGGTGCTCATCGGAGCAATCACGATACCGTTGCTGACCGTATTCCTCCGCTCGCGGCCGGACGCCGAAGCTGCGCCGGCGAGCGCCGAGCGCGAGGCTGCACCCACGGCTCCGATCACGCTGGCCGGACTTGAAATAAAAGAAGCGCTTGCTTCGCGCTCGCTATGGCTGATCGCTCTCGCCCAATTCATCACCTTCTCGCTATGGTCGGGACTCGGGCAGCACTTCGTCGCCTACCTCGTCAGTATCGGATACACGCCGCAGTTCTCATCGCAGATGCTCGGGCTATTCTATCTGGTCACCACCGGCGGGACCCTGTTGTCGGGACCGATCTCAGATCGGATTACCGCGCGATCCGCCTTCGCGCTGACATCGATCTTGAGCGCCCTTTCGATGCTGCTGATGCTCGGGTCGCGACAGATTGCGGCACTGGCGGCCTACGTGGCGGTCGGCGGGATGATGTGCGGCGCCAGCGGCGTTCTGATGCCGCTGCTGATTCTTGAAACGTTGGGCGTGAAGCGCTACGGCGCGCTGATGGGAATCTCCGGCATTTTCGGTACGCTCGGCTTCGCCGCCGGTCCGGTCGTGACTGGCCGAATTTTCGATCTGACCGGCAGCTATGCGGGGGCGTTGTGGATGTTCGCGGCAGCGATGGTGGTGTGCACATTGGCGGCGCTCGCATGCCGCAGATTTGAGGCTGCGATCGCACCGGCCCTGGCCGCCTCTGCGGTTGCGTGAGCCGGTCAACGAAGCGAACACGGTCAGCCGATATCACGCAATGATATGGGTCGGTTTTACTGAGAAGGGTCAGGCCCCTTCTTTCTCATAGTTCTCTGAGCAACTTCCCAAGTTAGCTCCACTCGGAGTGTAGACCTCCGGGTTTTTTGAGGGTTCCCCCGAAAACCGTGACTACGGCCTGTTACCTGGCCAGCTCCGCCTCTATAGCGCTGGTCACAACTGCGTCGTTCGGTGCGACATCTGGCGCGAAGCGCTCCGCCACCTGCCCGTTGCGGTCGACCAGGAACTTCTCGAAGTTCCACAAGATGTCGGTTTCGTTCTTGGGACCGAGGCCATGCTGGTCGAGAGTGGCGCGCAGCTTGCCCTGGGGATTCTTCTTCGAGGTGGGCCTGGTCTCGGTCAGGTACTTATATAGAGGATGCTGGCCGTCGCCTTTGACGACGATTTTCTCATACATCGGGAATTTGACCCCGAACTTTGTCGAGCAGAACTCAGCGATTTCTTGGTTGCTGCCCGGTTCCTGGCCCGCAAATTCGTTAGCCGGGAATCCGAGCACCACCAGGCCGCGCGCCCGATACTGCTCGTACAACTTCTCGAGGTCCGCATATTGGGGAGTCAGTCCGCATTTGGATGCGACATTGACGATCAGCATCACGGAGCCTTTGTGCTCCCCGAGCGTCGCCTCTTTACCATCGATGTGACGGACTTTGAAATCATACAGTTTCGAGTTCATCGCAGTTCCTCCGGGCGCGATTCAGATTGGGTGAAGTCGCAGCGAGGTTAGATCATTCGGTGCGGTTTGCGCCAGTCCCTTTTGAGGCCAGGCGTCGGGGGAGGCGGCGTCCTTCTTGTCCCTTCGCGCGGCGCCTTAACGTGAGCCTTGCGTGTGTTGGTCGTGGCGCGTGAGCTGAACCGGCAACTCTTTTCCCAGCGCCCAAAGAAAATCGCCCGAAAATCAGTATTTTCACAATCATCTGCCAATCAGCCCGCTAGCATGCTGATAATCGCGCCGCAGGTGATGGGACTTCGGTAGCGGCTCCAGGCCTTAAAATTGATAGCCGCCTTCCTTATCGGTGATGATCAAGGAATTTCGTCGTATTGGCTCCGGACGCGCAGGCCCGCCACTCGCAACGCGGTTCGAATCGAAACAAAGATCGTAGATTTGAAGAACACACCGCGCTCGACCACTATAGAGGCAACGAGCGTCGCTTCTCAGTTCGGCATCAAGGCCGGGTTTCCCGCGACCCCTCGGCCGTTGCGCAGCCAGTTGAAAAGTCCCGGCGAAAGTGCGGTATGCGCGCGCTTTTCGTAAAGCTCCAGATCGGCTTCGGTCAGCACCTCGCGCCATCGCTCGTTCGTGCCTTTGTGAAAAAATGTCTCGTGACCGCCTCGGAATAGGCGTTCGGCTTTCGCAAGAATCTGCGCACCATTTCGCTTCATCGAGTCGAACGTCGCTGCCTCGACGAGATTCGGCCAAGTCGCCTCGTTCACGGGAATCTCAAGAAACGCGGAGATGCGTCGCATCTCACCGGACAGGTCGGTCTTCAAATCGTTGAAGTGCACCAGCAACAAATTGGGTCGATGACGTTCCGACCAGTAGGAACGCTCGGTTTCGAAGAACCAGTCGGCACGATCTAGGTTACGGCTACCTGTCTCGATCCAATAAAGAAAAAACTCGCGTGGTTGCCTGGGCGATTGCCCAAGCGCCCACTGGTTGGCGTCACCCTCGAGACGGTTCTCATCGACCCGATTCCAATGCTCGGTACTCATGTTGCTAAGGTGGTTTAGCAGTGACCTGCAGACGTCGCGGCCATCGCGTGCTACGTGGATGTACCGAACATCGTCGTAAATCGGCAACGCGTCAAACGGCAGATGCGTGAAGAGAATCCTGCGATGAGCTTGAGACTCGATCATGTTGAGCACTTCATCGAGCGGCATCAGGAATTGCGCATCCGGCCACGGCGCAAACCCTAAGTCCTTCGGCTCAGGTGATTGAAATACAAGCAGGCTGGCTAGTTGCAGCACCCAATGGGTACCCACCTTTGCCGCGGTGCCGATGATGATATCGCCGGAGCGCGGTTTGTAGGCCGACCATCTGGTACTGTCGATCGCGTCGTTCTTCACTAGATTTTTGGGAGCAATGTTCGCGATCTCTTCTCTCCCTCTCAACCTGTGGATATCTCCCGTACTCCTGCCAAAAATGCCAGAAATTTGCCAGAAATCATCCCCACAGGGATATCCACAGAATTCCCACAACTCGATTCATCGCGTAGACCAATCGCCCAAGGTTGGTCGCACAGCTCAAGTCGCCCTGAAGGCACCGCTAGTGATGTAAACATTGCGCGAGCATCGCGAATACTCGAGCGAGCTCCTCTGCTTACCAAAATCATCCTTCCCGGTTTCGATCCGATCGAACCAGGTCTCGCGCTCGTCTTGTATTCGTCCGGCGTTTCCAGTGACCAAGTCTTCTGATGACTGTGTGGTGAAGACAATCAACATAGGAGTTTTGGTCTATTCCACGGGCTGCGACGCTTGCTCGGATTTCTCTGCAGAGCGTGCGCAGTGTTGGTTCGTTCCGGTTCACAGTCGTACGGTCAAAAACTGGCTGGAGACGTAAAATGAAAATTCTCAAACGAAGGGACAAATTAGGCAAAACAATAACCGTCCGTGTGCCCACTGCAACCAAAATTGAACTCGATCAGCTTCGCAAACGCGCCGTCGCGGCCGGGTTCGATTTGGGAACGACCTTGCGCGAGTCGCTAACCAGCACCATTCGGCAAATCCGTTCTGAGTTGGACACGCTTGAGCGCGCGCATCCGATTCCAACTGGGAACACCGCGACGAACGGCGTTAATGCCTACGAATCTGCTCGGGGTGAAGCCAGCGAGGATCTCGCTACGAAATCGGCGTCCGCGAATGACTAGAGGGTGAAGAGCGAAATAGACAGCCGACGGGCGGCCTTGATTACTCGCTCATCGTAGCTCGCGAGCTTCACATTCTGTCCGTGAGCCCGAAGAAACTCGACTGAAGCCAGATGCAGAGCGTCGAGTGTTCGCAGCGGAGCCGGCCAGGGCTCCAGCGCGCGCGCGAGAACCATTGGCGTCATTTCGAGCCATCGGAGGCGTCCAAGTAGGAGCCGAACGGATTCTCCGTGCGAATCTCCGAGGCCCCGCGTATGGATTCGGTTCCACACCTCGTATTCTGAGAGTCGGCTGGAGACTAAGGTCTCAGCCCACAGGCTTTCCGGGGGACATCGGTCCTCGGCTAATAGTTGCGCGAGAAGCACCGAGGTCTCGACGTAGGTCATCGATCCTCGCGGTCGCGGTCCAATTCCTCGAGTAGAGTCGCCAGGCGAGCGACCGGGCGTCTCGGAACCTCGCCTTCTGAAGCCACCAGTGGCGGCGTCAAGCATCCGCGACGCACTAAATCGGCTAGAACCGCGTCATCGGCCGTAGATGCTCGACCCACGGCAGGCGGCACGAGCTCAGCTACCACTCGATCGCGATCGGTGATGAGAACGGTCTCGCCGCTTGCAGCCAAGCGGACATATTCGCTTAGCTTATTCTTCAGCACTTTCAGACCCACTGCCCTCATGTGTTCAAGGTAGCTTCCGGAGGCTACCAAGACAAGTTCTCGCCGCGAGGCGCGTTCTTTTTGGTCGCTCCATGGGAGCTCCGAGACTTGCAGATGGCTCGCAAGCGACGCATCTTGGCGGCGTCATCGCGAGAACACCAGCCCGCAGCGGATTGTTTTCGTTTTGACATACAAAACGTCAGTTCAAATTCTGGCCAAACGCGGTAGCAACGTCGGGGAAGTGGGCGAATCGCGTCTGATAGCCAGAGGCACCGACCCCGACTATCAAGCAAAAATGCGTGCGATTGTTCGACTCTACGTGCGCCGACCGCCCGGCGAGCCGGTCTTGTCGATCGACGAGAAGACCGGCATGCAAGCTCTGTCCAGAAGTCGAGCGCTCCAGGCACCTGCGCCGGGACGCGCTAGCCGCTTCGAATTCGACTACCGCCGCCACGGCACGCGGTGCCTGTTTGCATGCTTTAACATCGGCAGCGGGCAGGTTCTGGGTCAGGTGACCGCCTCGCGTAAACGCTCGGACTTTTTCTCTTTCCTGGAGCTGGAGGCGCAGAACTACCGCCAAGCTCGCCTCCACCTGGTGCTCGACAACCTCAATACCCACAAGGACACCGCCATGGGAGCCTTTGTCAGCGCGTGGAATCGTCGTCACGGCAACCGCTTTGTCCTTCGCTACACTCCGACCCACGGCTCGTGGCTCAATCAGGTCGAGCTGTGGTTCGCGATCGTGACCCGCCGGGTTCTCCGTCATGGCAATTTCCGTTCAGTGGATGAGCTGGTCGCAGCGCTCGACGAGTTCATCCAGCGGTGGAATAGCACTGAAGCTCACCCCTTCTGCTGGACCTACCACGGCCTGCCGCTGGTAAGCTGACACCATGAACGACGCGATGCGTGGCGCGCAAGCCAAACTCGTCAAACTGCTGGAAGGCGACAAAATCACTGCGGGCATGTATGTGCGGGTGCACGGTGATCATCTGATCGCCGGTCGAACCGAACGCCTCGGTCGCGAGCGAGCTGCGGAGAACGACGACCGGATTCGCTTCACTCGCCTGGCCGGCAATCACTATGGTCTCAGTGTCAAGCGCCATACCGGACGGTGGGAGAAAACTCCGTTTCGTGGAACCCTCGAGCAAACCGTCGAGGTCGTGCGCGCTGTCATGCAGCACCTGGTGGCAACCTGGTAGCTTGCCTGTATCAGAACTTTAGAGGTGTTCTACATGGACTACCGCACTCGGGACAGAACTTTCTGCCCGATGTGCTTTCGGTCCCGCACTATTGTTTACCATAGAGCTGGAATGCCTGACGTGACCGGCCTAACTGGCATGAGACAACTGCTCGAGATGTCCAGAAGCACCATTGGCGATATGCGCGGGACGATCGAGGATCTCGTTGCGAGGGCGATAAAGTCGCGTGCCGTTGGTCTGGTCGCTTCACTCACCGAAGCGAGGTCATGGGCCCGCCGCGACTGGTAAAGCGATCACTGTCACAGGGATCGCCATTTACCGCATCGTAAACGGCAAGATTCAGAAAGAGTGGGACTACAGAGACGTGCTGGGTCTGATGCAGCAGCTTGGTGTCAGCCCTCAGCAGGATAAGGGATAGACTGTCGACGGAGTCCGGTGGGCTCAATCTTGATTCGAAGCCCTTGGATCGGATTCCATTCTCGGGCGGGTCCCACGCGCATCGAGATGGGAAACGCGAGTCGCCCTATCTCCTTTTTAGCGAGTAAGTGGCTCTCTTACCCAGTGAGCTTGATCAGCGATTCACTGCGCGTCTTTAGCGAAAAAAGCAAAAGCGCGGCGATAGATCACGGCGGTCAGATTGAGCCCGCGTCTTCGCTCGCAGCACGCCGGTCGGCCGCATTCGACCCGCTCCGTTCATCAGATTCCTCGAGGAACGCGACTGCACCCTTGCGGTTCACGTTCACGCTTTCGGGGTAAACCGAGAGCGCACCGCTGATTACGGCCGCCCCCCTAAGCGGCGTCCCCCCGAGGGGCGCCGCGGACAAGGAGAGGACGTGCTCTCGACTCTCAGCGTCAACTGCTTGCACGTAGAGTCGGCCTGCCCGGAGCGCGGCGGGGTCCGCGTCGGTGACGGCCATGCCGCTGGGACGGTCGCCATCTTGTGCGACTACCACGGGCTCTCCGCTGCGGACGACCACAATCACCGTGTGTTCGCCGCTGGCAGCCTTGACCGCGACAGTTCCGTCCTCGGCCATGCTCGGCCTGCCGAGGGACAGGTAGATGAGCGTCCCGGCGTTGGTGTGCACACCGGTGGTCGTCGCGCGATGTGGGTGCTTTGCGGTTCCGACAAACAGCGAACTTTCGTCGCCTCCGCGATTCACAAAGGAAACCAGGGCGCCGCCGCTGGAATCGGAGATTGAGGGCAAGCCGAAGCCGCGTCCGTACCGCTTACCGTCCTCGGCACGACTGCCTTCGACTGCAATCTCCTGCGCTCGACCTCGCAGACCTACGACGAGGATCGCAGTGCGCGAATCCTCCCGTCCGCCGGCCTCGCGTTCTCCAACGATACTGCCACCGAAGATGACGGAGCCGTCCTCCGCAGCCGCGGCACTGCCGAATCCGAGACTGGAAATGACGTGACCTTCCGCAGTCCGGTCACCGGTGCGAACCAGGCAGTCGAGGCGGCCGTTCGTGTAGCGAAACAGGGTGCTCCTGCTGAGCTGGTCGGACGCTATGAAGGCGAGCGAGCCATCACCAGTCACGACCGGCTGCAGGTCGCTCTTCAGCACGGGACGGCAGGCTGCGCCTCTCTCCGAATCGCCGAGAGCGCGCGCGATACGAACGCCGCCCGATGCGTTGAGGTCGGCGCGAAAAATTCGCCAGCCGACGTGCTCCCCTCGCAGGTCGGCCCCGAAAATCACCGATCCATCAGCTGCGATGGCCGGGATCCCGAAGTCGGCGATGGTCCCACCGCCGGGAACGCTTGCCCCTCGCGTGACTATTTTGAGGAGGCTCCCGCCAGGGTCAGTCACATACAGTGCGGCCGGTGTTTCAACCCGCAGGGAGTTGCCGCCATTCATACTGAGCCTGAATGCGGATGCGTCGGGAGCCGCGACCAGCACTACGGCGATGAGGACACCAAACAGCTGCACAATCAGGATCATTTTTAGCTTCGCGTGCATGTCCTTAACCCTCCACTGCTGCTCGGGGGCCATGATCAGGTGGATCGACTCCGCTGCCAATGATGAGCGACTGATGATGTTCTGAAGGTTTGCTGAAGATTGGGGGCGCTATACGCAGGAGCGCGCCGAATTAGACTTTGGTCGCTCCTGTAGCAGGTGGAGCTGGCGCATCGATGTTGCGTTTTGAAGATTTCGAAATCGACCGCGGCGCCCGCGAACTGCGCCGCGGCGGCCAGGTCGTTCACCTGGAGCGCATCCCTCTCGATTTGCTCTTCCTGCTCGCCGAACGACGCGGGCAGCTGGTGGCACGGGACGAAATTCTTGAGCGGATCTGGGGGAAAGGGGTTTTTCTGGACGGCGACGCCAGCATTAACGCCGCGATAAGGAAAATTCGGCGGGCACTGGAGGACGACGCGGAGGCCCCGCGCTTCATCGTCACACTCCCGGCCAGGGGTTAAAGGTTCATTGCCGAGGTGCGTGAGGAGCCCGTGGGTACGGCGGAGCCGCGTCCGTCGCAGACAGCAGGCGTCGAATCGGACCGGGGGACGTTTTGGAGCGACCCACGGACCGCGTGGAAGCCCGACTTCCGCAAGAGCTCGACTTGCCGCCCGCGACGAGTCAGGTCGAACAGCAGGGGCGGCAGCCCGCGGCCCCATCAAGGGAATCTAACGAGCCTCAGATTCGGTTAGCCGATACCTCCAGCCGTCTTGCGCTCGACGGCGAGCGCAAGACCGTCACCGCGATGTTTGCAGAGATCGGAGGCTTGACGGACCTGGTCGAGGACCTCGATCCCGAGGTGGTCCGCGACATCGTCGACCCGGCCCTGAAGCTGATGATCGACGCGGTCCAGCACTATGACGGTTATATCACCCGGTCCACGGGTGACGGCATCCTCGCGCTGTTTGGAGCGCCGGTCGCCCACGAAGACCACCCGCAGCGTGCATTGCTTGCGGCACTGCGGATGCAGGCGGAAGTAAAGCGCTATGCCGAGAAGCTGCTCGCCGAGAAGGGTGTGAAGATGCAAGTTCGGGTGGGAGCCGATACGGGAGAGGTGGTGGTGCGTGAGATCCGGACGGGCGAGAAACGCACCGAGTACGCTCCGGTCGGGCACCCAACCAGTGTCGCCGCCCGCCTGCAGATGCTGGCGACACCGGGCTCGATCGCGATCAGCGGCGCGGTGCGCAAGCTGGTCGAGGGCTCCTTCACGCTCAACGCGCTAGGTCCGGCGCGCATCGAGGGGGTGAGCGACCCGGTCGAGCTATACGAAGAGACCGGGCTGGGCCCGTTGCGGACTCGGCTGCAGCGCTCGGCGGGGAGGGGACTCACCAAGTTTGTCGGGCGCGAGCGCGAGATGGAGGCGATGGCGCGAGCGGTGGACCAGGCTCAAGCCGGGCACGGCCAGATGGTCGCCGCGACCGGCGAGCCGGGGCTCGGCAAGTCGCGCCTGTTGTTCGAATTCAAGGCGGTTTCGCAGTCGGGATGGATGGTGCTGGAGGGGTTCTCGGTCTCGCACGGGAAGACCTTGGCGTACCTGCCAGTGATCGATCTGCTTTACGCATATTTCGGCGTCAAGTCCGAAGATGATTCGCACCAGCGCCGCGAGAAAGTAACCGGGCGCGTGCTCGGGCTCGATCGGAGTTTGGAGGATACGCTGCCCTACCTCTTCAGTCTGCTCGCTCTCGTCGAGGGCGCCGATCCGCTGGCGCAGATGGACGGGGAGATCAGGAGGCGGCGAACGCTGGAAGCCATCAAACGCATCTTACTCAGGGAGAGCCTCAACCAGCCGCTGATCGTGATCTTCGAAGACCTGCACTTGATCGACGATGATACCCAGGCGCTCTTGAACCTTTTGGCGGATTCGATCGGCACCGCCCGCATCCTGCTGTTGGTCAACTACCGCCCCGAATACTCGCATCGCTGGAACAGCAAGACCTACTACGCGCAATTGCGGCTCGACCCGCTGGGCGGGGAAGGTGCGGACGAGATGCTGACCGCGCTGATCGGCGACGGGGCCGAAGTGCGGCCGCTGAAGCGCCTGATCATCGAACGCACCCAGGGCAACCCGTTCTTCATGGAGGAGACGGTGCAGGTGCTGCTGGACGAAGGCGCCATGGTGCGCGACGGCGCTGCGGTCAGACTCACCAAGCCGCTCAGCGAGCTGAAGATACCACCGACGGTGCAAGCCATGCTGGCAGCCCGCATCGATCGGCTGCCTCCGGATGAGAAGGACCTGCTACAGACCTTCGCGGTGATTGGCAAAAACTTCCCACTGGGCCTCGCCAAAGCCGTGGTCGAAACTTCGGCTGATGAGGTTGGCCGGATGCTCGATGATCTGCAGCTCGGCGAGTTCATCTATGAACAGCCGGCCGTAGGAGACGTCGAATATACCTTCAAGCACGCGCTGACTCAGGAGGTCGCGTACAACGGCCTGCTCTTGCAGCAACGCAGGAAACTTCATGAAGCGGTGGGCCGGGGAATCGAGGAACTCTATCTCGATCGGCTGACCGAGCACTATTCCGAACTGGCCCGTCACTTCATCAGCGCGGAAGATTGGCCCAAGGCCTTGGAGTACAGCACGCGCGCCGGGGAGCAGTCGGCTCAGTCATATTCGAACGTCGAAGCCGAGCAGCATTACGCTCGCGCGCTCGCGGCGGCTTCGAAGTTGCCGTTGGTCGAACCAGGCTCGCTCGCTGATCTGTACACTAAACGAGGCGAACTGTTGAAGATCGTCGGCAGGCACGACGACGCCATCGCCGATTTTCAACGTGCGCGCGAGCTCGCGCGCTCAGCCCTCGATCGCAAGCGCGAGGTTCTAATTCTGCTTCAGTTGGGCGGTGTCCATTGGGAGACCCATCAGAAAGATCCGGTCTTGGAGTGTGCCGGCCAAGCACTGGCACTGGCGCGTGAGGCTGGCGACAAATTCCTGGAGACCTATTGTATACTTCTCACATCAGGTGTTCGGAACTCCTTTGGCCCTGACTCCCGAGCTAAGGAGGACTCTGAACATACCCTCAGTCTGGCCGAGAAGAGCGGCAACCCGATACTGAGCGTTAACGCTTCTTTTAACTTGGGTTGCGTGCTCCAATGGCAGGCCGATTTCGACCGAAGCATTCCACATCTCAATCAGGTGATAGAGTGGGCCGGGCAGATCCACCAGGCAGACCTGTATTGCCCCTCCCAGCTGCATCTCGGCAGCGCCTATCTGTCCAAGGGCGAATATGAAGAAGCTTTACGATGCTACGGCAGATTCGCGGAGTATGCGGACGCAGCCGGTCACAAATTCTTTATGTCCATAGGGGCAAATCTGTCCGGGGGAGTGCACCTGGAGCTTTGTGACTTCGACGAGGCTTTGAAGAACAGCCTCGAGTCTTACGAGACCGCGCGCCGGCTGTCGCTATGGACCGAACCTCGCGGCCACACGCTCACCAAAGCTGGACTCGCCTACTTGGGACTCGGCGAGTTCGCCCTGGCAGATAAATTCTTCCTCCGCGCCTGGGAGTTGCTCGAGGACAAAGACGAGCTCGTTCGCTGGCGTTGGCAGATGGTACTGCTCCGCGGGCGCGGGGAATTGGCGCTGGTTCGTGGACGGCGCGACGAAGCCTGGAAATTCGCAACCGAGTCCTTCGATCTCGCGAACAAAACCGTGTCCCGCAAGCACGTAGCGCGTGCGCAATGACTCCAGGGCGAAATCCTCGCCGCGAGCGGCCGGCTCGATGAAGCCGCGCGGACTTTGGACGCGTCGGCGTCGCTGGCCGAGCAACTCGGCACGCCGCGGGAAGTATGGATTGCGCGGTCAGCGCTTGGGCGTGTTCTTGGCAAACTGGGACGGGACAACGAGGTCGAAGCTCAGTTCGTCAAGGCCGCCGACGCCATCGAGACGGTAGCTTCGAAGCTGAGGACGCGCGCTCTTAACCACAGCCTTCTCAGTTCAGAAACCGTGCGCGCAGTGTACAAGGCGCTCGGCCGCCAGCCACCGCTGCCAATCGCCTGAGTGTGGCGCGACGTCGGGGAAACCAAGGCGTTCACCGAGGGCTTCGACACCGCCGACCTGAAAGGACGCCAGAGCGCTGCTCGAGGAGTTAAAATCTCAGGCCAATCCTGCGAGGGGACGCTGCGCAAAATCGGTCAAGCGAATCTTGAGCCCAACCTTCCCAGCAGAAACCCGGAAACCTCGCCTCACTTTTGGCCCACCGCGCAATAAGATCACCCGCAACGCGTCATCAACGTAGCGCTCCGCCAACAGCACAAACTTGAGGGTCATCAGTCAAAGTGCTAGGTCATCGCTCATCATCACATCGTAAAATACGAGGTGTTCTATGTCTTCCTTCGTTCCCATTGGTGGGTTGCATCATTTCGCCTATCGTTGCCGCGACGCTGAGGAAACACGGCACTTTTACGAGGATATTCTTGGGCTACCGCTGGTGGGCGTTATCACGCAGGACCGCGTTCCGAGCACACAGGAATTTGCCCCGCATGCGCATATCTTTTTTCAGATGACCGATGGTTCGTGCATCGCATTCTTTGATCTGGGTGATGGGCAGGCAGCAGAACCTTCACCCAACACCGCGACCTGGGTGAACCATCTCGCGTTACGAGTGGATTCCCTTGGTGAACTGGAGACCGCAACGGCGAAGTTGCGGGCGGCCGGGATAGATGTTCTAGGTATAACCGACCACGGACCGATCAAGTCGATTTACTTCTTTGATCCGAACGGGATCCGCCTCGAATTAACCGCGCCGGTGTCATCGGAACCGCTGTTTCACGGCTTTGGACGGAGCGCCCACGAACAGCTTGCGGCGTGGCAGCAGAAAAAGCGGCGAGGTCACAATGCATCGGCCGGCCTATAGGCTGCGCCCCTGAAGGTAGGTTGCCAAGTTCCGCACGAGTCTCGGCGCGCCGCGATGAGGCGCGCACCATGCTGACCGAAATCTACAATTGGTTCACCGAGGGCTTTGACACCGCTGACCTGAAGGCGCCAAGGCGCTGCTCGACGAGCTGGGTCGCTAAACGGTGTTATATCAACCTCGGCGCGATTCGTTTCTACGGATCGTCCGCGCACGGCTTCTGGTTAGAGGCTGCACTCGCATTCATCGCGACGTCAAATGTGAACGGCTGCTGGGCTTGACGAGCCGAAAAGGAAGACAAGATGGGCAAACATCTCACCGCTCTTGCTCTTGGGCTGGCATTTGCCGCAACCGTTTGCGCGTGTAGCCGTCCGAAGACCATTTCGAAACCGAAGCCGCCCGAGAATATCGAGCAGCTGAAGAAATCAGTCGCCGACATCCTGGCGCGCAATCACGTGCCTGGAATCGGCATTGCCCTAGTAACGAAAGACAAAGTCACATGGGCCGGCGGCGTTGGAAAAGCCGATCTCGCCAGCGGACGCGATGTCGATGGCGACACGATGTTCCGCATCGGCTCGATAACCAAGGGCTTCGTCGCCCTATCGCTTCTGCAGCTGGAGGAAAAAGGGAAAGTCTCGCTCGATGCAAAAGTTGCAGACCTGGCGCCCGAAGTCCCTATCGTTAACCCCTGGGAGCAGACCGATCCGGTGCGAATCGAAAATCTGCTGGAACATACCGCCGGCTTCGACGATTTTCCCTTCGCCGAGTTCTACGACTATGAGGGCCGGGACAACATTCCCTTGCTAACGACTCTCCAGAAATTCCCCGAGCCTCAACACGTGCGATGGCGTCCGGGAACCTTGCCCTCGTACTCGAACCCGGACTACGGAGTCGCCGGTTACCTGGTAGAAAAGATTACTGGCATGGCGTGCGAGGACTACATCGTCGCCAACATCTTGCGCCCACTCGGGATGGCGCACTCCGATTTGCGCCTGACGCCCGAAGTCAAACACGCGCTAGCGCAAGGCTACGTCCACGACCCTCCCCTTCCGGTTCCCTACATGCCGATTCTGCTTCGGCCAGCCGGCGAGATGAAATCCTCGCCGAACGAGATGGCCCGCTTCGTCCGGATGATGCTTAACCGGGGAACCCTCGAGGGACTCATGGTCGTCGGCCCCGACTCAATCGCGCGTATGGAAACTGCCAAAACCACCCTCGCCTCGAGAAACGGCTTCAAGTACGGCTACGGACTCGGGAACGTTGCCGATATCACCCACGCCTTTGTCTCGCACGGACACGACGGCGGTGTTGACGGCTTCTTGTCAGAGTACGAGTACATACCGGAAGAGGGCGTCGGTTACTTCTTCTCAATCAATTCTTCGGCTAGCGAGGCCCCGCTCAAAGGAATCGGCGACCTGCTCTTCGCTTACATCACGCGCGGAATGAAGCCTCCCTCCAAGCCCGCGTCGGTGGCGTTGGATGCGAGGATCGAAGAAGCCACAGGCACGTATGAACTCGCGACCCCGCGCAAAGAATGGGCTCGGCCTATCGGCGAACTGCTCGTCACCGGAAGGACGTACATCAACCAAAAGCAATTGTTCCGCCGCGGGCTGATACCTGGGTCTCGCGAAAAAATGATTTATCTTGGAGACGGTCAAATTCGCATCGACACTGAGTCAGCCGCAAGCGGCGTGTACTGCAAAGCCCCGGGCGGTGAAACCTACGGATGCGGTGCCTTGACGGCGTTTCGCCGCATTAATCCGATATGGCCGGTGATCCGTTTCGTGACAATCACGGCGGCATTGCTGGCGATGGCCACCTCGATTCTGTTTGCAATTGTCTGGATTGCGCGAAAGTGTCTCGGACGAATGCGTGGAGTTGGTCATCTCTCCGTCCGGGTCCTGCCGCTCCTCGCGACGTTGTCTCTGTTTGCGATCGTATGGCGAACCTGGAATGAACCTCCTGGCGTCCTTGGCCGACCGGATACCGTCACGATTACGTTGTTGCTGCTGACCATTATATTTCCGCTCCTTTCGGTCGCTGCCCTGGTGGTCGCTCTGAGGTCATGGAGCTTCCAAGTGAAGCGCGCAGTTTGGGTGCACTCGCTGCTGGTCGCGATCGCGTGCTGCACCGTCGCATGGTTCTTCGCATATTGGGGATTGATTGGCGTGCGCTTCTGGGCACTGTGAATCATCGACGGTCGTCTTGGGACATCGCGAGCGCAAGCCCGTATCTTTCGTCGTTCCACCGCTGGGCGGCATGGCGAAAGCCAGGCCCGGCTGCTCGCCAAGCAGTCAAGTGCGAAGAGGCGCGCGCGATGCTCTTCGAAATCTACAACTGGTTCACCGAGGGCTTCGACACCACCGACCTGAAGGACGCCAAGACGCTGCTCGACGAACTGGGCGAGTAGAGAGTGAAAGAAAGCAGCCAGGTCGGGAGCGCCTGTCCACGTCCATTCTTTAATACCTTATGGAGCCATCACCTAAATCATCTGTAGCAGGCTACTTTTCACGGCTCGCCAGCACCTATGGCGAGGGCGCCTTCTACGCACGCCGGCGCGCGTCGGCTATTCAGGCGATCGCGTCAGAGCTCGCGGCCGCATGTCAGATACTCGATCTGGGATGTGGTAACGGGGCGTTTCGCCCCGAGATTCGCCGGCTGAACCAGCAGGCCGAGATCATTGGCGCCGACATTTCATTCGCGATGGCCATCGAGGCGCGGCATCGAGGCGGAGGTTCTGCGCTGGTTGTCCAAGCGGACGCAATAGCACTGCCCTTTGCCTCGGCGACCTGGGACGTCGTCCTATGTAGCAGGTCATTGCAAATCGTCAGCGATCTCGAGAAGTGTCTCAGCGAAATAGCTCGCTGTCTGAAGGGCGGTGGACGGCTGATCGCATTTCTCGAAGGCAGCGGTTTGGCCGCGGCACTGAAAGAGGTTATGACAGCCGACGAATGGGTGGATTTCGTGCGCGTTACCGGGAGCCAACTATCGAGAACCAATCTCGCGGAATATTTTAGACTCGCGTTCGAGCGAGCTGGCCTTGAGTTCGAAGGGCGGTGCGCGTCGTTTACGGTGCGGTGGCCGGACATTCAGGAACTCGTGCGAGTGCGGTGGTTGCCGCTTGTGTCTGAAGCCGCTCGGGTGGAAGCCGAGCGCATCATGGTGGCTCTCGGCGCAAAGCAAAAGCTCGCATCGCTGAACTTGACTCTGACCGAACAGATCCTGCTCGGACAAAAGCCGGACTAAATTGCCGCTTTAGTGGTCTTCCATCCCATCGGCGGGAGATGCGGGCCGTGCTGGCCGAAATCCACAACTGGTTCACCGAGGCCTTCGACACCGCCGAACCTGAAAGACGCCAAGGCACTGCTATCCGAACTCAGCACATAGCTTGCCATATCTTCGATAGCGGCTAAGGTGAAGATCGCCCGAAATGTCTCGGACCGTTGCGGTTCACCCAACGAGTGCTTAGCAGGCACGAGGACTAGAAGTGAAGACGAAAGAGGAGAAAAGCCGCAACCCAGAACGGGTGCCGCACACTCTCGCAATCGTGTTTGCTGATATCGTCGGGTTCACCGCATTGCTGGCAACGCACGGAGATCTCCTGCTGGTAGAAACACTCCGTGAGTTTAGCGGTGATGTAGAAAGGCTCGCGACTGCTTACAACGGTCGGTGCATCAAGTTTGTTGGTGACACTTTTCTCGCGATCTTCGAGGATGTCGCCAAGGTTCTCCCGTTTGCGGCGGCACTCACCCGCTCACGGTCGCAACAAACGGCCCCAGCGAATTGGCGGCTTCGCTTCAGTCTGCATTTGGCCACAGTCTCCATCGAGCAGACCTCGTACGGCGAAGAAATCCTGGGGCCAGGCGTAAACATCGCTGCACACCTGACGAGTTCTGCCGACGCCGACCAAATGGTTGTCTCACGGGCTGCTCAGCAGGCGCTGCCCACGCAACAAGTAACCCTTCTTGGACCGATGGAGCGCGTTCACCTCAAGGGAATGGCTGAGGAAACGGAGTTCAGCCGCGTGGATCTCGCTAAGGTGTAGGTGGGCAAATGGACATTGGTGATGCCGCTTCTCCTCCCGAGGTAGTCACCGAGGCCATCGTTGTTATTGACCTTGTCGACTCAGCGAGAACCAGCAACTTGTTCGGCTGGCATGCGGTTGGCCGTGGCTTGCTGCGAGACCTGAGAACTCTCATCGCGCAAATTGGCCAACCTCGTGGACTGCGCTGCATGAAGAGTACCGGAGACGGCTATCTTGTGACCTTTCATGACCCCCAATCTGCTGAACGAGCGGCGGTTCATGCTGTGGAAACCGTCTTCGAGTTGCTGCGCCATATTGCGACGCGAAACCGCGATGTTCCTGAAGAACGGGCCCTCAACCTTCGGAGTGCAATACATTTTGGGGAGGTAGATGTCGTTTCCAGCGACCGAGAGGGGCCACACATCTCCTATACATTCCGCCTCGAAGCGATCTCGCGCGCGTCACTTCCTGAGGCTTTGAACCCCATTCCTCCTGACGAGTTACCTCTCGAGAACTATGTCTTGTGCAGCGAAGAAACGGCAGAAATCCTAGAACGTCGGGCCAAGCAATGGAAGACGATTTCCATCGGTCTACTAAAACTCAAGGGATTCGCAGGTTGGCGCGAGGTATTTAGGATTTTACCAATGCAGTGAATCTGCTCAGGCAATGTCTAGAACCGACGCGCCGGAGTGCCTGAGCGCAGGTCATTTCCAGGAAGGTGATCCTGTGCGGTGGACAAGCGACTGATAGTCGACAGGGACGAATGCATCGATGGGCAGACTAAGGCTTTCGCCTCCGGGGGGTTGAGATCCGCATCGCTGAGGTAGGCCTCGGCAAGGTTCGCCCCGCGGAAGTCCACCTCGCTGAGATGTTCTGTCGCACTCAGCTTTATAAACTCGATTTTTGGTGGACCGCTCAAGAGGCCCAACGACATGCCAAATCCAGATCACCTGAAGGCGCTTCAGCAAGGCGTAGACGCCTGGAACGCTTGGAGGAAGCCCGACATTACGCCGGACCTCGGCGGCGCGGACCTCGGCCACACCCAGCCAAATATAAGCGTTGTGAGCGCTTCCGTTCTTTTCCCCCTTGCTTCGTTGATGCGTCAGTTCGGCCAGAGTGCTTTTTGGCCGCCAGCGTTTTCGCCCGATCTTCGGACTCGAAGTTCATGGTCGTGTTTTCAGGTTCATCACAGGCTGAGCTTGCGAGTAAACTGATTCAGCAAGCCGACTCGCTCTCTCGCAGCCGTTATCACGGTGAATTGCTCAACGCATGGGTAGCGCGACGAGTTGAGCTCTTAGATAAAGAGCTCAGTTGTGCGCGCCGTCTGGTATGCCTATGAGGATCTTTCCCGCTTCGACCGCCGTCCTTCTCCAACCATGCGCCTCACCCCACCCTGCGTATAATGCACATCACTAGCGTTGCGGAGGTGAGTCAGACCGGACGCAGGCGGCTGCGCCGGTTTGCTGCATGGCTAATACGCTCGGCCGTCGCAGGCGGTTTAATCCTGTTCTTTTTCTCATCCCCCAACGAGTTCATTTACCTAGTTGAGGGAGCGTTCGTCGGATTCTTCACGGGACCAATTGTGTGGCTGCTGAAATCTTCGGCGCTTTTGGCGATTGTGTATGTCCTTGCGGCCCTGATGTCGAGCCGAAAAACCCCAGTGCTCTATCTGAGGCGATTTGGACTGTCCGATGCTAATCGAATGCTCGCTCGGGCAATCAACGGAGGTCTCGGGAGGCAGTACCGGGTGATCACCTTAGACGATTCGGATTTCGTGCCTTTAGAGGTTCCCCGGATCGAACGGATTCTTTCGCGTTTCGGAATCCCTTTCGCGCTATTGGTTTTCCTTTTGGCTGTTAACTCTTTGACCGGCGGCCAGGGACTAGGTCTACCGAACGGACTGGTTGTGAGAATCATGTATTGGTTTCCCATCGCTGGAATATGGCTATACCAGTTTTGGTTGTTCTGCTTGCCACTTCTCGCGCTTATCGTGATCGTTCTTGCAGTTCTCATCTACCGCTGGCGAATTCGACGGAGCTTCAAGGTTGAGATCAGATCAGCGGAGCAGATACCGCGCTGCCTTATTCGGGTGCAAGGCCTTGCGGGATGGCTCAGGCGGCCATCTATTGCGGCACCTCAAGCGCTCGTGGTGAGGGTAGTTGACAAGCTTTGGCAAGAACTGGTGTCCGAGTTGGCCGAACGGGTGCGTCTGGTCATTTGTGACGTTTCAGAGCCAACAGATACCCTGATATGGGAAGTGGAAAGAATGTCCGCACGGCCAGAAATCAGGTGTGTGTTCGTTGGCAATGGTCCCATGGTACAAAGCTGGGTCCGACAAACATCTGAAGACGATATGGAGACTCCGCCCTCACGAATGAAGAGTCTTCTGCGAGAACAAACGATCCTGGTGTTCGACCCGGCTCGACGTTTAGCACAGCGGAGGTTCAATCAAAGTTTGCGAAACCGTCTCGAGAGCATATCGAACCAAGCGACGCTCCCGGCGCGGGTATAGGCGCGGGCCACGGCACCTTTACCGCCTTCATCGAGTTCTACAGGGATCTGATCTTCAAGCGCACGACCTCAGAGACTCGAATGAGGCGCCATCGGGAAGGCAGCGAACCCTCGCACCGTGAGGGCAACGGCACCGCAGAGAGATGCTTCCGTCGCTCACGGCCGGTAGTGGCCCGAGCTGTCTGTGGATGGCTGGGGACTGTTACCTTTGTGCCGGAGGATCCGGTTCGTCGATCGGCCCCTCCGCGCCATGGACCGCGTTCGAGTACAAGAACTGCACGGGCACGCTCTGATTTCCAGAGCTGCTGAGCACCTCCTGGAACACCCGCTGCAACATCCCGAGTTGCCCGGCCATGGCAATCGGCTGATCTCCGACCTCGCCCTGTCCTCCCATCCAGCCAAGGACGCCGTCGTCGTTCCCGGTCGCGATCGCGTCCCTGACGTCGGCGTCAGTGCGGAACTCGTTAATCTCGTGGTAGAGAGTACCGACCACATCCTTCCACGATGCGTCGAACGCGGGAATTCCATTCGCCTGCCCGTTCGGCAGCGTCTGCGAAAAGACGTTTGCCGAATAGTAGGCGGTCTGCGACCGGCCATTTTGCTCGAAGTGCACCGAGCCGTGATAACCACCAAGTCCGCCAAGAGAATTGTCTTGGTCGAGCTTGAGTACGGTTCCAGGAGGTAACACGAGGTTGAAGATCGTCGTACCAAGATCGTTGTCAGGGACCTTTCCCTGTTGCAGCAGCCGGACGACCAATTGCTGCACGTCCGGCTCGTCGAGCTGAACCGGCTTTGCTTCTTCGAGCACGAGCAGCGGCCGCGCATCGCAGGTCAGATTGACGCCGCTGTCAAAGTACTGCTTGACGACATTGTTTAGTTTCCGGTCCTGCATCGCGAGCGTGATCGCGGTATTGATCGAGTCGATGTCGGACGCGAGCCACGATGCTTGGCCGCCAAGAAATACGTTCTGAAACTCCATCTGGGGCACGGTTTTCCCACCGTGGAAGACGAGGTCGGCGGACGCGTCCGGCGGGATGCCCTGCGCTAGCGCGGCCGGCTGCACCCAACCGGTCTGCGGATAGCGATAGTGGCGCGCCTCGACCAGCGAGCCTGGACGAGCCTGGATCCGCATCAATCGTGTCGCATTGGAGGACTGGACTTTGTTTGGTGTTGGTTTAGGCATGATAATCTCTCGCGTAGTTGACTCATTGTCGAAGATGACGATCCATCGCTCGACTAACTACAGAAACCCTCGCGACGCGCTCTTTTGCCGCCAGCGGCGGCGCGGGGACCTGCCTTGGTGGCGGTCGGATTGAACACCATAGCGTTATCCCATCTGCATCAAATACCTTTTCGAAGTTTTCCGCAATCTCCCGCTTTCGATTGTAAGGCCCGCATCGCGGTTCTTGAAAACTCCCGAGAGCGACCAGTTCGGCCTGCTGAACTGTTGTGTTGTATCGTTGAAAAATGCTTCGCACCGATTCCGTCTCATTCGCGGGATGCTCACAACCGGGGCTTATCACCGCCACAAAGTGTGCCGCCGGACGCAAGACGGTCCCACGCCGCCATCACATTCTGCTTGTCACTTTCCCGTGGGGCGGTTTCACCGCGCGCCCAGCAGAAACGGGGGCGGCGATTGGACTGCCGGCAGAAACGATCCGGGCAACGTGACCAGCGTCACTCCCGTGGTGCCGTCGGCAAGTTCCAGCGTGGCGTTGAAATCGCGCGGATTGTTCGCGCAGGCCTGCTGTTGCGCCCGTATCGAAGGCGAGCACGACTCGGAGTTGTCGGGGCAATCCGGAACCGTTGCCAGCGCATGAAGCTCTACAGCCGTCGGATCGCCATTGGCGCTTGGGGCGTTTTGATAGCTCACGGTTTGGGATTGATTCGGCAATAGCGTGACCGTGGACGAAGCCAGGGTATTGCCCAGATTGTCGAAGATTTTCAAGTTGGTGGTACATTGCGATGGCGCAGCACCGAACTGGACCGCCGGCAGGAACAGTACGTTGAATCTCGCAATTTGGGTCACCGATAAACCGAGTACGCCGGTTATCGCGATTGCCGCGCCGAACTCGATGAGAGTAAAGCCCCGCTGGGACAGGAATCTCCTTGAGTTCATAAACGCACCTCCTAAAGCGGTTTGTTTCGCCCCGCGTGTTACGAAGAGCACCGTTTTAGTTCAAAAGCTTTTCTTCTGACAACCTAGTTACGGAATTGGGCGATGGATCGGATTCTTTTTCTACCCGTTAAGGAGCACTCTCACCAATTCGGCGCCTGATAGTCGCATTCGTAGGTTCGTGTTTGCCTCACTTCGGGTGTCGCACGCAGTGGACCCAGTTTTCTGCAGCTTGAAGTTTCGTTCGAGACAGTACCTGAGTGCATTTTCAGCTCTCCTTTCCGACATCGTCCTCTAAAGGACGAGGCCCCGTGGTCACTCACTAGACATTTGCGATTGCCTCCTCGCGGTTCGCGCCGCGTAGTCGAACTGGCGTGGGCGGGAACTCTTTTTCCACAGATCGCGAGCGCAGAAAATTTCGTTCTCGATCTGTTCTTGCGAGAGACCGTAAGCAGCAGCATGTAACGCCGAGGCCATATCCGCGCGATGAAAATCGCCACCGTAGCGTGAGTCTTCGTGGAACGAAGTGATCGAAAAAAGGAAGACTTGCTGGTACGAGATTGTGCGATCTACCTACTCGCTCCAACAACCTGGTGGCTCACGGGCCAATGTGAAGTCCGAATATGAGTGCGTCGAATCTATCGCTCAGCGCATTTTTGTTCCATCCTCATCAGCAACCGTTTACCGCCTCTATCAGGCGGCCCGGTAATGGACCCTCCCTCAAATCACGCCGGTTGTCACTCTTGCGCGGGGCGGTTTCATTTCCCGCCGAAGGAAACTGCGCGCGTAGGCTTTACTTTGAGGCCTCGCGGGCGTATGCACGCGGACTAGGCTGGAGTTATATCAAGCGTTGGTAAACAGGGCTGAGGTTTAACTGAGCCAAATCGGGAGCAGACGACGTATGTCGATCACACCCAGTATTTTCGAGCGTCGAGCCCCTCGTACGGATCTGGTACGACGACGTGAAGCACAACCAGGGAACTCGAACCTTGATAGGGTAATGACGCTTCTCGGAGTGATGCTGGCTGCAGCATCACTCTGGTTCTTGAATCCCGCCGTCGCGCTGGGTGCCAGCGCGAGCGAGATAAACAGCAACGCAACAGCAGCCCTCAGCAATCTCTATCGAAACACTCCGGGAGCCAGGGCTCTGGGGAACAAGTCGAAGGGCATACTCATTTTTCCCAACATCGTGAAGGGTGGCTTTATAGTCGCCGGACAATATGGAGACGGCGCCCTGCGTGAACGGGGTAGGACCGTCGGGTACTACAGGTCGGTCGCGGCGTCGGTGGGCTTTCAGGCGGGTGCTCAAGCCTTCGGTTACGTGCTGTTCTTTATGGACAACGACTCACTGAGGTATCTGGACAAAAGTGATGGTTGGGAACTGGGAACAGGGCCTAGTCTGGTGGTGCTCGACAAAGGATTTGGCAAGAATCTGTCCACGACTACGCTACAGAAGGGGGTCTATGCCTATATCTTCGATCAAAAGGGTCTTATGGGAGGAGTAGGTATTCAGGGATCCAAAATCACTAAAATCACACCAGGTCAGTGATGAAGCGCTAACCAGAAACGTGACAATCCCCTCACCGACAGAGAAAACCCTTTACGCTCGGCTCGGAGGCTATGATGTAATAGCCGCCGTGGTCGACGAGTTCTCTCAAACTTTTTCAACCGATGCGCGGATGGCGCGCTTCGTGTCGGCAATGAACCTGGAAAGGCGCAAGCGGAACCGCCAGCTCACGGTTGACTACCTGTGTGCGGCATCCGGCGGTCCGGCGCTGTATCTTGGCCAGGATATGAAAACCGCGCACGAGGGTCTTGGAATTGACGCCAGCGAATGGGACATCGCGATGGATCATGTCCAGCGTGCGATATTGAAACTCAAGGGGCCGGATAGCGAAGGTAACGAACTTTTCGCCCTGTTTCTCAAGCTCAAGAACCAAATCGTCGAACGCGAGTGAGAAACCTCCAAACACTACGGGTTACCGTGTGGACTAAAACGTTCTGATCAGACAAGGTAGCGTGCGCGATGCAACTGCCGGTTTCGTTTGAACCGTTCCCACGCTGAACCGGTCGAATCCTATGAATGCGTTCTAAAGAAGGCTCGTGTGCCTGGATTCGCCACGAGGAGCAGTGCCTGAAAACGTCGCTTTCCAAAGGTCGTCACGAGGAACTCACGATGCGGAGACTCAGCAGAGGGCATCGTACCTATGAGCGCGATCGACTCGTCGCAATCGAGCAGGGCCGCTATCAAGCCTATTCTAGATTGGAATCCACATGATTCGTATCGCTCCGAACTCATCAAAGTACTATAAACACGGAAGTACGACCTCGAACTGGAGAGTAAACCTATGGCTCTGTGGTCCACGGTAGGATCTGTCGGGGTGGCCAGCGCGGCGGATCTAAGCAAGCTCTTGTTTCTGAATTCCATTGTTCAACTGGGTCCCGGTACTGGTGGCGGTCTTTCGAATCCAGGGGCGAACGCGACGGCTAAGAGCCCGGCAGCGCCTTCACTCATCACACTGGGGACGCAGGTCAGTGCCGTGATTCGTTATGGCGTTGATGTTTCCCACGACGCTTTCGTGACCGGCGTGAACGGAATCGGGATACGGTACCGAGACGGAAACGGGTTCGTTGTGGCCCAGTTGATTTGCGTCGACATGGATACTGGCGTCGAGAGTGTACTCATCGGGTTTGACAGCCGAGTGGACGGCACCCACTCAGACACTTTCCAAGAGAAGTTTGCTGTACTCCCGGGGGGCGCACCTCTTTCTCCGATCGCGCAACGCCCCGCCTTCTACATTGTGTTGACGTTGTCTGTTCTTCAACCAATCAGTGGTCTGGTAGCGTTTCCTCCGGCGGTTGCAGCGCTCGAGGTCGGCGTAGAAGGACTTAACGAATGAAGTAACCACGAGAACTCCATCCACAGGCGTCAATTTCGACGCCTGTGGAACCTGAACCTGAATATCGGAACCAAGCTAGACCTTTAGTTGGATTCGCCCGCTTGCCTGCCATTTTAGCTCTGCGTTCAGGGCGGGTTCTCCATAGCGAAGGCTCTGTTATTGCGTGGACAGAGCGATCGCCTTGTTCGAAGTCCGCATGGCGTACGCCATGCGACGCAGCAGCGGACCCTTTTTTGTAGATCCCGACTGTTCAGGATCGTGCTCGATTTGCTCCCGAACCCAGCTCGACGAACGAGCTTCCATAGCCCGACCTCCGCCTCACCTTGGAACCCAGGCGAGGGCACGATCTCGCATATGGTTTGCCACAAGTTGGGGCTGATGTATATCGTCGCCGTACAGCCCGAGGAGGTAGCCGCCTGCGTCGAGAGGCGCGCGATGGTAGACTGCAAGTTTCGCCGCTCTCATTGCGTGAAGCTATGATTCCCTTCCGCTACAACCTTCGCAGCCTGCTTGAGCGGCGAGCAACCTCGGCCATGACGGTTCTGGGGGTCGGCATGGTCGCGATGATCTTTGTCATCCTGTTTGGATTCATCGCTGGCTTGCAAAACAGTCTGCTCAACGCCGCAGGCGCCCACAACTACATCCTCGTCTCTCGGGGCGCTCCGCAGGAGAACGCCAGCCGGGTGCCGCGAGACCAGCTCGACACCATTCGGGTCTATCCCGCGATCGCGCAAAGCGCCGATGGGGAGCCGCTGATTTCGCCGGAGGTCATCGCCGGTGTGAACGTCAGCCGCGACAATCGGGTCAAAGAGTTTGTGTTGCTGCGGGGCGTGACACCAATCGCTTACCAGGTTCACAGCGGAATGCATTTGGTGAGCGGGCGCTGGCCCAAGCGAGGCAGCTACGAATGGGTGGTCGGGCAGAAGGCGTCGGTGCGCTTCCCATACCTCGAACCTGGGAGCCAGTTTCACTACGATCGCAGGGAATGGACCATCGTCGGGGTCTTCTCCGATCACGACAGCGCACGCGAATCAGAAATCCTGACTGATCACGACGACCTGAAGGTCGACCGTCACTGGACCGACGACACTGTGCTCCACGTGATGCTGAAGCCCGGGAGTGAGGCTGCTTTTCAACAGGCGATCAAGAGCGACGGACGGCTGCGGCTCGACGCCATCGCGGAGCCAGCCTACTACGCGGCGCAGACCCAAATCGCCAATCAACTTCGGTCGCTCGGCCTGGTGGTCGCGATCTGCCTAGGCATCGGCGCGGTCTTTGGCGGAATGAACACGATGTATACGACTGTCGCGCGGCGCGAGCGCGAAATCGGCGTATTGCGGGTGCTGGGTTTCCCGAGCTCCAACATTCTTGTTTGTTTTCTGCTTGAAAGCGCCCTCCTAGGTTTGAGCGGTGGCGCTGCCGGAGTACTGCTTGCGTTCGCGGTCGCATCCGCGATCGGGTTGAGCGGTCGGCTGATGAGCGTCGGCACGCTGTTCTTCTCCTATCGTCCGACACCGGCTGCCGTCGCGGCAGGGGTGATCGTGGCCGCCATCATCGGAATATTGGGCGGTACCTTCCCAGCCTGGAGAGCATCGCGGGTCGGGATCATCGATTCGATCAGAGAAGCATGATGGCACTCAAACTGGTACAGATAGCGATTCGAAATCTTAGGCGCCAACTGCGACGTACGATCTTCACAGCACTGACGTTCGCAGTTGCGGTCTTCATCTTTACCGTCCTGGTGGCGATCCCGATTTCGATGGATCGAATCGCCGACAATGCTTCCAAGGGGTTGCGCTTGATCGTGACGGAGCGCAACAACAATCGGCTCCCGGCAAAATACTGCGGTGAAATCAAGAACATGCCGCACGTATTAGGTTGCATGCCGGAGGTTCTTTGGGCCGGCGTTTATCGCGATCCACGCAACGTCATCATCACCTATGGGGTGACCTCAGAACTCGGCACCGTCACCTCGAGCAGCGATTATCAGGCTTCGCCGGAAATCAACCGCGAATTTGCCGCCGATCGGCGCAACGTGGTCGTCGGCAGCACGCTCTTGCACGAGCAGGGTTGGAAACTGCATGAGCCGATTACCCTCCGCGATCCCGATGATCCCAAGCTTCAATTGACCTTTATTCCGATTCTCGAGCTGCCGACCGAGTATCTGTCGCGAACCTTCATGTTCAATCGCAAGCTGATCGATGATGCGGTCAAGAAGCTGTTTGGCGCGGATATTGCGCAGAATGCCGCGTTCCTGGTCGTGAGAGTGGACCGCGCCGAAAATATGGGCCTGGTCGCAAGCCAAATAGACGAGAACTTCCACAACTCAGAGGCTGAAACTGAGACCGAGACCGAATCCGACGCGGTCGCAGGCGTCGTAACCAACATCGGCAGCGTAAAGACGATCATTTACAGTCTTTGTCTGGTCATCCAGCTCACCCTGCTGCTGATCGCCGCCAACTCCATGGCGATGATGGTGCGCGACCACACCAGCGAGGTCGCCGTGATGCGCGCGTTGGGCTTCCAGCGGTCGCACATCGTCGCATTGCTGGTGACCGAGGCCGCGGTAATCGGTCTGATCGGTGCCGCATTAGGCGCTGGACTCGCTTTGTGGAAATTCAGTACCGGTACGTCGCTCGGCGCTATCACGGGGGTGATGGGATACATGACAGTGCGGCCCGACACCGCTGTCGCCGCCATCGGTATTGCCGTGCTGGTCAGCCTCTTAAGCGCGGCGGTGCCGGTCTTCCGCGCGATTCAGATTGCTCCCGCAGCTGCCTTTCGCAAGGTAATTTGAGCTTGGCGTTCTGCGTGGTTGGATCGAACGACCTCGACAAGGTTGAGCTCACCCTGCTTTCAGCGGGCGATTAATTACCTCATCGCCGGAATCGTGTCGCAGGACGGAAAACTGACTGTCATCGGTATCGATCCTGGGAACCGGCTCATCATTGACTGGATGAATGTCAGTGGGGCAGCGCGCCAGGCGGTGCTCGCGCTTAGTGGTGTTCACTTAACGGTAACAATCTGGGAAGCTTTAACGTTGTCGGGCTCACGGCTGAACTCGCGCAGATCAGAATCCAGGAGGCGGGAATCACAATGAAGATTTGCCACGTGGCTGCGCTTGTGCTTGCGGGCTGGTGCCTGATGATGCCGCCCTTCGTACAGGGGAAGCATGGGGTGGTGGACGGCGCCGCCCCGCTGTCGAAGTGGACGGTCACGAATGCCTTCGACACTGCTGCCGAATGTGAGAACTTTCGGGGCACCTCTCTGATCTTCGATCAGAAAGGGTCGGCGCAGGACCCAACCAACCAAAGTTACAAAGCGTTTCATGCACAACGCGCACTATCGCAATGTATCGCCATTGATGACCCCCGGCTTATTAGCGGGTTGTCGCCCTCGAGAAACTAAACCTGTGAAGCTCCAGCATGCTGCGTTTGCGCTGGCGCTCTGCGGCTGTTCAGGCTGAGGGTTCCCGCTTCTCTGCACCCTCCGTCTTTGGTCCTCTTAGGCTATACACATTGAGGTCATGGCAGCCTAAAAACATCTCGCCGAGCTAGAAGCGCGGGCGTGATGGGGAAGCGGGAGCAAATGCGGTAATCGGATGAGGGTAGCGGAGTTTTACGCTCGGAGTCGAAGCGGTGATTGAAATGAGCGTGGCACGCTTTTTCATTCGAAAACCCAGGGGGCGCCGGGCGCTGTTTCCCACGCCTGAGAATCATTTAAGATTAAAGCGACTGAGCGAGTCTGATGGCCGAAGAAACTCCGATTTACTTCAATCCGTGGGATCCCGCGTTCCGCGATAATCCGTATCCGCACTACGGAGTGTTGCTCGCGGGTCCGCCGCGCGTGGTTGACGCAGGTGCGTTCAAAATCGCCCTCGTCGCTCGCTACGCCGACGTGGTTCGCGTGATGCACGATCACGAGCATTTCTCGAATATGGGACCGCCACCTCCGCCGGAGGCGTACCAGGGCCGCCTCGCCGTCTCGCGCAACCTGCTCGGCACCGATCCTCCCGTCCATTCGCAGCTTCGTCGCCTGGTCTCGCGCGACTTCACGCCGCGCCGGATTCGCGAGCTAGAGCCGCGTATACACAAAATCGCGGTCGGCATCCTCGATCGCGCCGAGCGGACCGGCGAGTTCGACGTCGTCAAGGACCTCGCCAACGTGCTGCCGGTCACTGTTATCGCGGAAATGCTCGGCGTACCGGTCGAGCTCAACGCGACGTTCAAGGAATGGTCGGACAAGCTCGTCGACGCGGGCAACAATCTGCCCGGCACGCCGACACCGCCCGATGTGATCAAAACTCTCGACGCGTTGACCGATTACTTCGAAAGCGAGATTGAAGGGCGGCGCAAGAATCCAGGGCCCGACCTCGTTAGCGCGCTGGTGCAGGCACACGACACCGGCGACGTGTTGTCATCGGCTGACCTACTGAACTTTGTTTCGCTGCTGCTCATTGCCGGCAACGAGACGACCACGAACCTTATCGGCAACGGTACGCTCGCGCTGATGCGAAATCCCGATCAGCTCGCGCTCCTGTACTCGAATCGTGGGCTGCTCGGGAGCGCGATCGAGGAGATGCTGCGCTACGACGGTCCCGTGCAATCGACGGCGCGCTTTCCGAAGCAGGCGGCGAACGTCGGCGGCACCGAGATTCCTGCCGACGCTATCGCGTTCGTGGTGCTGGCGGCGGCGAATCGAGATCCGGCGAAATTCCCGGCGCCCGAAGAATTTGACATCACGCGCGAACCCAACGAGCACGTGGCCTTCGGCGAAGGAATCCACTTCTGCATCGGCGCGCCGCTCGCGCGCCTCGAGGCATCGGTTGCTTTCGGCGCGATGCTCGATCGATTCCCGAACTTGAGACTCAAGGACCCGGAACTGAAGCCGAAATACAAGGGCACCTACATCCTGCGCGGCATCGAATCCCTGCCGATGGCGATCGACTAACCGCCGCCGAAAACGAACTCTGCCGAAACTCATCGAGCGACGGTGCAGTGCCTGTGTCATAAATCCTCGCTGAAAAGGCGGAATGCAGCCGCCTGTCACCCCACACGCGGCAGCTGACCCGGTTTCCGTCCCTTGAATTTTCGTCCGCAGATGATGCAGGCGTCCGTTTTTAGTTCCTCTCATTGAACGTTTTCCATAGCGAAGGCTCTTTTTATTGAGCGGAGAAAGCGATCGCCTTGGTCGCGGTCCGCATGGCGTACGCCAACCTACGCAGCGGCGAACCTTTTTTCGACATCTCCCGGCTGTTCAGGATTTCGTGCTCGAGTTGCTCCTGAGAGAGACCGCGAGCAGCGGCGTATCGTCCAGGTCATATCCGCGCGGTGAAGGTCGCCACCGTAGCGTGAATTCGTGTGGAACGAAGTGATTGGCCGAACGGGAGGGTCGTTGTCCCGAGGCCGCGCCAACCTTCGCGGCTGCTTGTGCCAGGCCATGGGGCGCGCAACGGTTGCACTCACTCCTTTCCAAGCAGACCATTTCAGGTCATCATAAGGTCATGAAGCAGGTACGCATCGCCGAACTCAAGTCACATCTCAGCGAATACCTTCGGGCAGTCCGCGGCGGACAAACCATCGCGGTGCTCGATCGCGAAACCCCTGTGGCTCACATCGTGCCGATCAGAGATAAAGCAAATCTCAAAATCCGCATGCCACAATCGGGTAGCCCGCCGGTCAACCGCGTCCCACTGCCAAGGCCGCTGAAAATCAAGCTCGACGTCGTTGAGCTATTGCTGGAGGAACGGCAGCTGCATCGATGATCGCGTACGTGGATGCGTCGGTGTTGCTGCGCGTGGTGCTTCGACAACCAAACGCCCTCCCGGAGTGGAACCAGATTGATCGTGGCGTTTCAAGCGCGCTAGTTACGACGGAGAGCCTTCGAACATTGGATCGGCTGCGGCTCCGCGCGCAGCTCTCGGACTCCGAACTGGCGCCACGGCGGCAAGCGGTGCTGGCAGTGATCGCTTCCCTCGAACTCGTCGAGATTGACGAGACCGTGCTGGATCGCGCCGCTCAGCCCATGCCGACCGAGCTTGGAACACTTGACGCAATTCACTTGGCTAGCGCCCTGCTCTTCCGCGAGAGGACCGGCGAAGAACTAACGATGGCGACTCATGATCGCGCTCTGGCGCTAGGCGCGCAGGCGCATGGCATTCGTGTATTAGGGATCTCTTAGGAAAGCTCGATTCGTCGAGAATCATGGCGGCCCCGCACCGTCCTATGCGCCCCGGGGGGAAAGGGTGGAGCGGGCGACCGGGGTCGAACCGGCGACGTCCAGCTTGGGAAGGGACCGGAGGCAGGGAATGACGAGGACAAAGAGTGATGGAAACCCTTGTACCACAAGGGTTTTCGCGATCTCTTCCCTCCCTCTCCATCTGTGGATATCTCCCCTACTCCCGCCAAAAATGCCAGAAATTTGCCAGAAATCATCCACACGGATATCCACAGACATTTCTAAAGCACGATGAAAGCGTCGAGCAATCTTCGGGCCGATGAGAAAGAGTCTTCAAGTCTCTCAAGAGGTCGGATACAAGCCTCCTCTCAAATTGATCGTCTGGCCGGTTATCTAAGGGTTTCGCGCACGCATCACAGCGACCCAAGCGACCTCTTCCGGACGACCGAATCGTCGGGCCGAGATTCAATTGGGCAAATCCGCGCGAAGGATGTCGGTGTCAACGATTGCGCGAGAGATAACGTTCGGGCTGATTCCTACTCCGGCCGGCTGCGACCCCTACGAGTGAGTTTGTCCGATCATTTCGGCCTTCGATGCAGCCTAGTGCGTGCCGACTACACCACCGGCATTGGCAGCCATCCAGGAAATGAAAAACAACCGGCACTTGTCG
>JAFAHS010000371.1 GCA_019237115.1 Deltaproteobacteria bacterium | reverse complement strand
TAATCGAGGAGGGGCAGCCGCTTTCGATTACCGATGCGGTCGGACAGGAAGCGATCCAGATCAGTGCCGAGCAAAGCCGTGCGGGCGTCAACCTCTGGTGCGCGTTCGACAACACACGGCTGGCAGCGCTGACCGCAGTTTGGATCGCGGAAACCTTCGCGATCGGGACTCCGATCGCAAACTGATGCGGGTAAAGCTCACCCTCGAGTACGACGGGAGCGCGTACGCCGGTTGGCAGCTGCAGGCAGACCAGGACTCGATTCAAGGCCGCGTCGAATCGGCCCTGTCGCAAATCTTCGGGGTGGCAGTTCGAGTCGGCGGTGCGGGCCGGACCGATAGCGGAGTCCACGCCCGCGGGCAGGTCGCCTCGGCGCTGCTGCCACGTGAATTCGATCCCGCCGACTTGAAGCGCGCGCTCAACGCGCTCTTGCCTCCGGACATCGCGGTGCTTGCCGCCGAGGCCGCGCCGCAGGATTTTGATCCCAGGCGCAACGCGCGCTCGCGCATCTATGAGTACCGGGTGCTCAACCGCGAATCGCGTTCCGCGTTCGAATTTCACTACGCGTGGCTGGTGCGCGGGCCGCTCGATCTTAAGGCAATGCGGGCGGCAGCAGGCGAGTTTGCGGGCGAACACGACTTCACGGCGTTCCGCACGCTGGGGTCGGCGGAGAAGACAAGTCGGCGGCGCGTGCTCGCCAGTGACTGGCAACGCGCGGGTGAGGTTCTTTGCTATCGGGTCGAGGCGAACAGTTTCCTGCGCCATATGGTGCGTACCATGGTCGCGGCGATGGTCGATGCGGGACATGGAAAAATCGCGCGCGGCGACATCGCGGCGCTGCTCGCCTCGCGTGACCGCGCCGCGGCGCCCGCACCTGCTCCCGCGTGCGGGCTCTATCTGATGGAAGTTCGTTACTGAAGGCGCGCTCGCAAGCGGATGAGGGCCCGCCCCTTCGCTCCGGTCTCCGAAAAAGCGCATTTGGCAGGGTTTTCACGCGACGAGGTTACAAAATTGCGCGCCCGCGTGTGGAAAACGGGACCGGCTGTTCAAAAACTCGCACCATTCCTAAGAAATATGCACTACTTTGGGCCTGACGCACTTGAAAAACCCCAATCAGTTCGTCACGCTGACACCGTGCCCGCGCAGCCGGGCCTTATAAGGAGGAGGATGATGACGCAGTCGCAGGTAGCAACCCATCTCGCCGACAAGGTCGGTATGACCAAGAAGCAGGCGAAGAGCGCGCTTGAGGAGCTGACCAACCTCGTGGTGCGAGAGCTCAAGAAAGAAGGGTCCCTGCGCCTGGCGGGACTCGGAATCTTTCGCAAACGCCAATCCAAGGCACGCATGGGCCGCAACCCCGCCACCGGTGAGGCCATCAAGATTCCCGCACGTACGAGATTGCGGTTCACGGCCGCAAAGTCGCTCAAAGACTCGGTGCTGGGTGCCAAGAAGAAATAATTCCGAGCTCGGTCCGCTCCAGAAGACTGCGCGGATCGGCCACCAAGCCGCACGGTGAAGTTCCGCTTCCATCGTGCGGCTTGTGGTTTTGTGAGGTCGTCGTCGGCTCGGGCGGGCGGCCGGCTAATCAGTCGTGCGGGGGTTTGAGCTTGGTGGCTGTGGGCGGCTGCGCCTGTCCGAGTTTGGCGCGCGCCTGGCGAGCGCGGGCGACCCATTCGCGGATACGGATTTCGTAGCCGCGCTCGGACGGCTGATAGTAGACGCGGCCTTTAAGCTTTTCGGGCAGGTAGACCTGCTCGTTGATCGCGCCCTCGTCGTCATGCGGGTAGCGATATTCGCGGCCGTAGCCGAGTTTCTTCATCAGCCCGGTTGGCGCATTGCGCAAATGCAACGGCACCGGCAGCGGCTCGGCGACCGCATCTTCGCGTGCTTTGGTCATCGCGACATACGACGCGTTCGACTTCGGGGCACTCGCCAGATAGGTGACGCCTTGCGCAAGCGGAATTACTCCCTCGGGCAAGCCAACGAAATCCACCGCATCTTTTACCGAGATGGCAACCTGGAGAGCGCGTGGGTCGGCATTGCCGACATCCTCGGACGCGAAGATCACCATGCGCCGCGCGATGAAAAGCGGATCCTCGCCTGCCTCCACCATCCGCATCATCCAGTAAAGCGCAGCATCAGGGTCGCTGCCGCGCATGCTCTTGATGAACGCAGAAATTACGTTGTAATGCTCGTCGCCGGCGCGGTCGTAGAGCAGTGCCTTGCGCTGTGCAGCTTCGCGCACATTCTCGGCACTGATGATTTTCGCTCCGGCCTCGTGTGTCAGTTCGGCGGCGATTTCCAGCGTGTTCAGTGCGCGCCGCGCATCGCCGGCGGCAAAGCGTAGCAATTCATCCGTCGCCGCGGGCTCCAGTTCGAGCCCGGTCCGACCGAGGCCGCGGTCGGGGTCCTTGAGGGCGCGCAGGATAATCGTGCGCAAAGCATCTTCGGAGAGCGGATCGAGGACCAGAACGCGGGCGCGCGAGAGCAGCGGCGCAATGACTTCAAAGGAAGGATTTTCGGTGGTTGCGCCGATCAACGTGATGAGACCGCTTTCGACGTGAGGCAGAAAGGCGTCCTGCTGTGCGCGGTTCCAGCGATGGATCTCATCGATGAAGACGACGGTCTGCCTGCCCGCATCCAGATCGAGGCGCGCCTGCTCGACCGCCGCGCGCAGGTCGGCGATGCCCGCGGTCACCGCCGACATCCGGCGGAAGATCGCTCCGGATTGCTCCGCCAGCACGATTGCCAGGGTGGTCTTGCCCGCTCCGGGCGGGCCCCACAAGATCATGGAATATAAGCGGTGCGCCGCGACCATCTGGCTCAGCAGCTTGCCGGCGCCCAGCAGGTGGTCCTGGCCGACTATTTCCTCCAACCGCGCGGGCCGCACCCGGTCCGCCAGCGGCTGGTTCGGCGCGGTTTTGGGCTGGAACAATTCCCCGCTGGCAGATGGTCTTCGGCGTGCCATTGAACCCCTAGCATAGCGCCCTTCGTCAGCAAGGCTTAAGGGTGGTCCGGTCCGTTGCGCAGCGTAAGGTCCTGATCTAGCCTCAGGGCGGGCTGGACAGGAGCCGGCACCGCTTATGATCGTCGGCATCGATATTGGCGGTTCCACCACGGACGCCGTCATTCTGGAAAACGGTAGCATCCACGTTGTAACCATCGAAGCGAACGACCCGATCGCGGCAGCGGCGGGGGCGCTCGGCAAACTCGCATCTGACTTCGGGTTACAGCTCGATCAAATCGAGCGCGTCGCCGCTACCGGCGCCGGCGCTCGGGCCCTGGGAGACACCCTCTTTGGGCGGCCGGTACTGAAGGTCAGCGAGTTCACCGCCATCGGCATCGGCGGAACCTGGCTGGCCGACAAGGACCATGCGCTGGTCATTTCGCTGGGAACCGGCACCGCGATGGTTTCGGTCATTCCGGGCAAGATAATGCACGTCAGCGGCACGGGGGTAGGCGGCGGCACCCTCCTTGGATTGGCCAAGCATATGCTTGGAGTCGTAACCATCGAACGCCTGGAAGAGATGGCGAGGAAGGGTGATTTGTGCCGGGTTGATCTCACCGTGCGGGATATCGCCGGCGGCCCGATCGGCGACCTGGACCCGAGCACCACCGCAGCGAATTTCGGCAAGGTCGGCGCAGATGCAACGCCCGAGGACAAGGCGCTGGCGATCATGAACATGATCGTGGAATCGATCGGAGTTCTGGCCATGGCCAGCGCGCGTGCGTGTGGCCAGGAAAATATCGTGCTGACCGGCAAGCTTTCGCGCCTGTTCACGTTTGTGCAGGAAGCCAAGCGGCTCGCCTATCCGTTTGGCCGCCGTTTTCTGATTCCCGAGCACGCCGACTACGCCACCGCCATCGGCGCGGCGCGGGCTGCGCAAAAGGATTAGCTGCCCATCCGCAGATTGCGCCCCTCCAGTCGCCGGTAATCTCCGCCGTTCTGCGTGAATCGCGGTGGTGGGGATTGTTGCCGTCACACCTTGGTTTATTGGATATAGCTGTAATGGTGTCAGAGCTGCTCAAAGGGTTCCGGATGCTCGATCTGACCGACGAGAAGGGCGCGTTGTGCGGCAAGATCTTTGCGGACATGGGCGCCGAGGTCATCAAGGTGGAGCCGCCGGGAGGGTGCTCGAGTCGAACTATTCCGCCGTTCCTGGAGGACCGTCCCGGTGCGGATCGCAGCTTGTATGCGATCGCGTACCACGCCGGAAAGAAATCGGTCACTGCCAATCTGGAGTCCGACGCCGGCCGCGGTCTGGTGGCCGACCTCGCGGCACAGGCCGACTTCATCGTCGAGTCGTTTCCGGTCGGATACCTCGATTCCATCGGTCTCGGCTACGAGCAGCTGGCGCACCGCACTCCGCGTCTCATCTACACCTCGATAACGCCGTTCGGCGATCGCGGGCCCGCGCGTGACTACCAGTGGGCGGACATCATCACCTGGGCGGCCGGCGGCATGATGTACATGATGGGCGAGGAAGGAAAGCCGCCGGTGCAGATGAGCCTGCCGCAGGCGGGACTGCACGCCGGGGGCGAGGCGGCGGTGGCGTCCATGATTGCCCACTACCCGCGCCAGGTGGACGGCATCGGGCAGAAAGTAGTCGTCGACATGCAGGCCTGTATCGTGTGGACGCTGATGAATGAACAGGCGATGCCGATTCTGCACGGCAACCATATCCGTCGCAGCGGGGTGTATACCGGGTCCGCCGGGACGATGCGCAAGATGATCTATCGGTGCAAGGACGGAGACATGTCCACGCTGATCGCGGGCGGCACGGTAGGCGGCGCATCGACCAAGGCGCTGGTGCAGTGGATGGATGAAAAGGGCTTCGCTGCCGAGTGGATGCTCAAGAAAGACTGGACCACCTGGGTGCCCGGCATGTTCATGAAACTGACCGAGCAGGATCATTTCGAGATCAACGACCTCGAAGAGCGCGTGCAGCGCTTTTTCCTGACCATGACCAAGCGGGAGATTTACGAGGGCACCCTGAAGCGTCGCATGTTGCTGGCGCCGTGCTCGGACGTCTCCGACATTGCGCATGACGAACAGCTCAACGCGCGCGAATATTTCGTCGAGATCGATGACGATACGCTGGGTCGCAAGCTCACCATGCCCGGGGCCTTCGCCAAGTTCAGTGTCACTCCGGTGGGACCGCATCACCGCGCGCCCCGAGTAGGCGAACACAACTCCGAGATTTACGGTGGTCTGCTGGGCGTGAGCGAAACTCGCCTGCAAAGCCTGCGCAGCGCGGGAGGCATATGAGATGGGCCGTTTTGCACTGGAGGGGGTAAAGGTTCTGGATTTTTCATGGGTCGGGGTCGCACCCATCACCACCAAGTACCTGGCCGACAACGGTGCCGAGGTGATTCGCATCGAATCGGCCGCGCGGCTCGACGTGCTGCGCCTGGCTCCGCCGTGGAAGGATGCCCGCCCCGAACCGAACGGAAGCCAATTCTTCGCCAGCTACAATACCTCCAAGAAAGGCATCACTCTCGACTTGAGCAAGCCACGTGCGCGCGAGCTGGTGAAACGGCTGGTCCCGTGGGCCGATATCGTCGCCGAGAGCTTCACCCCCAAGGCGATGCGCAAGTGGGAACTCGACTACGATCACCTGCGGCAAATCAATCCGCAACTGATCATGCTTTCGACCTGCATGCAGGGTCAGACGGGTCCGAACGCCATGTATCCGGGGTTCGGGCAGCTGATGGCCGCGCTCTGCGGCTTCTACTATATCTCGGGTTACGACGAAGATTCGCCGTGTCCTCCCTACGGCGCGTACAGTGACTTCATCGCGCCGCGCTTTTCGGCGACCGCGCTGCTGGCGGCGCTGGACTACCGCCGCCGCACCGGCAAGGGTCAATACATCGACATGTCGCAGTACGAGGCGGCTCTGCACAATCTTGCGCCCGCATTGATCGACTACTTCGCGACCGGGCGCGTGATGGGCCCGCGCGGGAATGCCTCGGAACGTTACGCGCCGCATGGTGCATACCGCTGTGCCGATGAAGATGGCCAGGAGCGCTGGATCGCGATCGCGGTCGCCAACGACGCCGGGTGGTCGTCGCTGGTGTCCGTGCTGCGCGCGCACAGCGGTGATCCGCGTTTCCAGACCAAGCAGAGTCGCATCGCGAATGCGAACGCAGTGGACGATTTTGTCTCCACGCTGACGCGGACCCGCGACGCCAAGGAGCTGACCGACCAGCTGCAAGCCGCGGGCGTGGCTGCGTATCCGGTGCAGAATTGCATGGACCTGCATCAGGACGACAACCTGGAAGCATTCGAGTTCTGGCACTGGCTCGATCACAAGACCATGGGGCCTTCTCCGTACGAGGGTCTGCAGCATCGGCTGAGCCGCACGCCGGGGGCACTTCGGTTTGCCGCTCCGGTCCTGGGCCAACACAACCAAGAGGTTTTCTGCGGCATGCTCGGCCTCTCGGCCGCCGAGGTCGAACAGCTCAAGAAGGAAAACGTGATAATCTGAGCCTGCCGGCGGCCACCACGTTTTCTGACTCGTGCGCTACGAACTAAAGATCGCACTTCGCTACCTGCGGGCTCGCCGCAAGGAAGCGTTCATTTCGGTTACCACTCTGTTCACCGCGTTTGGCGTGATGATCGGAGTCGCCGCGTTGACCATCACGCTTGCGGTCATGAGCGGCTTTCAGCAGAGCATCAAGGAACGCCTGCTGAACATGAGTCCGCAGGTGCAGATCCACGGTGTCGAGGGCTTCATCGCGAAGTATTCGGAGGTGGAAGCGCGGGCGCGGACGGTCGCAGGGGTGAATGGCACCGACCCCTTCATCTACGGTGAAGGAATGCTGAGTTCGGGGCGCGGGATCAGCGGCGTGATCGCATTCGGCATCGAACCCGACAACCCCCTGATCGAGAAAAAATGGGGCGCGTACCTGACCGCGGGCAGCTTAAGCCGCTTGCTCGAGCAACCTGCTTCCCCGGGCGGCAATCCGCGGGCGGGCGTCGGCGCAATCGCCGTCGGCGCGACCCTCGCCGAGAAATTGAAGGTCAGAATCGGCGATCCGGTCCGGATGGTTGCACCGTTGATTTCCGCGGACGGCAGTCTCTCGACCCGCACCGGCGATTTTGTGGTCGGCGCGATCTTTCAGTCCGGCGTGGATACTACCGACTCCAAGATGGTGTTGATGGCGCTTCAGCAGGCGCAGAATTTTTTCGGGCGCGGCGATCGGGTCGATGGCATCGAGGTGCACCTGACCGACCTGAACCGGACCCTGGCGGTGAGCGCGCAGCTGCGAAAGATGCTGGGGCGCGCCTATTTCGTGCGCAACTGGATGGAACTCAACCAGTCAGCATCCGCAGGCTTTGAGATGTTGAAACGGGTCTATTCCCTGGTGCTCTTCCTGCTTATCGGGGTGGCGGCGTTCAACCTGGTTGCCACCCTGATTATGGTCGTCATGGAGAAGCGCAAGGACATCGCGGTGCTGATGGCGATGGGTGCGACCCGCCGCGAGGTCGGCCGCATCTTCGTATTCAAGGGACTGACGGTGGGCGCGGCCGGGACGCTGGCCGGAGAAATCGTCGGCGCGATCGGATGCTACCTGCTCGCGAACTATCAGATCATCCACATCCCCAAGGAAGTGTACGAAATGTCGACCCCACCGGTGTCGGCACGGCCACTCGATTTCGCGCTGGTTGCGCTCGGTTCCCTGGCGTTGTGCCTGGTCGCAACTCTATACCCCGCGCGCCAGGCTGCGCGCGCAATGCCGATCGAGGTCTTCCGCTCCTAGCCCGCCTCCGCAACCACCACCCAAGCCCGACTCGCCGGCGACGGCGAACCTTGCCAGCCGGCTAGTGCGCGGACGGGGTTGGATTAGAAGGGGTCTTGGGCGCTGCGATCTTGGGTTTGCGCACCACCAGGGTCTCGTGGCCGCGCACCTTGATCGTGCGAGCAGGCTCGGAATAGTTCTGGGCCGGGCCGTCAATGCGGCTCGGACGCGAAGAGGTCCTGCGCCGCCGCCAGTTGTTCAGCTCCTTGGAAAGCTTGGCCAGCGACTGATGGTCCTCCGCTCCCTCGGCACCGTTTCCGTTAACCTTCTCTTCTTCGTCGCTCATCTCGCTCATACGGTCTCTCTTCCTGTGAGTAACTCCGGATCTCCTTTCGGTAATGTCAAAAAGCCAAGCATGCAAAATTCAGCTGGGTCTGGATGACGCCGCGCATCCGCGGTCGAGTGCTTTGCTTGTTGTACGGCTCAGTCGTTCCTGTGCGTCGCGTGCGAGAATTTGAAACCCGCAACCAGATTTATGTGCTTGGAATAGTTTTGTTGGAAAATTGCTGCGTAGCAGTATCGACGCCGGACCCGGCTCTCGAGCCCGGCGCCTTTCGAACCTTCAGTCAGGCTTCAAACTTGACTCTAGTCTATTGGAACAGGCTCTGCATGCGCAAAGCAAGACCCATGTCACCCGCGATGCGCAGCTTGCCGGTCATGAACGCCATCTGGCCGTTCAGCTTGCCGCTCAGCATGTCGAGATAGTCTTGCGCGGTCATCGAGATAGTGATGCTCGGTGACGCTGCAGGACCCTCTTTTACCTGGCAGCTGTCGTTGTTGATGATCACGTGCCATTTGCCGCCGCCATCGCCAGAAAGGTCAAACTGATAAATCGCGTTGAGCCCTTTGGCCGCTTCCTTGTTGAAGCGAGTCGGCATCATGTCAAAAGCTTGCTTACACGAGGTGGGTGCTGCATCAGCCATGTGACTGGGAAACCTCCTGGGGTGGGAGCGGCATTCGCCGCGCTCTTGCAGCCATCTAAGCCTTCGCGCCAAACCTTGTCAATAGTTTATTAGGACAATTTCCGTCCCTAACAGCCCTTAGGGAGACGCGCGATTTGACCTGTTACGACGCGGTGCCTAGAACCCGAACACTGAGCCGGGCTTAACCGTAATCAAATTGGTGCGCACCACAACCGGGGCAGCGCCCTCGGTGATCGTAACCGCGCGATCCTTCTCCGCATCGGTGGTCACCTCGCCACTCAGGAACGCATCGCGGCCGACGATTCTCACGGTAACCTTCTGCAATCCTGCGTTGGCCAGCTGCGATTGTACCTGGGCTTGCTGCTGGCGCCAGGTATCCGTATCGGTCGTAAGATTGTTCACCACCGCGGTTACCCCCGGGACCCCGCGTACCACCTGCACGGCAACACCTTTGGCCTTTTCGTCGAACACCTTGCCAAACAGGACCACGCTGCCGCCCGGATTGGTGTAAAACTGCACCCGCCCCAGGCTGCGGTTGGAGCGCAGCGCGTCGCTTACTCGATCGCGCAAGGACGGGGTCAACGCGGGCCGCGGCACACGGGCCAGATGCCGCGGATGGGCACGCGCGGGCGGCGTCTCGACTGCCGCTGGCGCGATCGATTCGGTGGGAACCGCGGCTGCGGCGGGGCTCGACGAAAGCGCGGGGCTTGCCGCGACCGAACTTCCGTACTCCGGCGCCTCGTTGGTGCCGAGGCTGGCCACGCGCGTGGCCAGCGCGGATTCGATGCTCACCTGTTCGGTGGCGTCGTGCGCGAAGATGATCGGATAGTCCACTTCCACCTGGCCGCCGGTAAATGGCACGTATGACCATCCGGAAATGGCCCTGATGACCTCGGCGTCGAGACTTGGGTTGGGGGTGGTAGAAGTCCGTACCGCAGCTCCCGCAACCGAGCCGTCGGGCATGATCCTTACCCGCACGATCATTCCGTCGCTGCTGGTCGCATCCCCGCCGAGCGCGTGCTTGTAGGCATCGAGCAGCGCGCCCTTGCCATCGTCAAACACCTTACGCATCGCATCCGGACTTCTCTCGACCGCCGACGACGATTCGCCGGTAACCCGCACCGGCACGTTACTGGCAAGTGCGACCAATGGGCCCGCGGTGCTCGCCGGACCCGGAGTGACCGCGGCTGCGGGGGAAGCACTTGCAGCCTCTTCGGCCGGACCGCGCGAACTCAAATGCAACGCCAGCCACGCTCCCCCCACCAGCGCCACCAGCGCGGCCGCCACGTAGCCGAGCACGGTAAACGATCCGCGCCCTTCGCCGTCCGATTCGGACTCCGGCATCTGATCAGTCAGGCGTCTGGAAAATCGCTCGGGTGGAGCGCTCGCCACCACCGTGCGCTGCTGACCGGGGCGCTGGGGCGCAGACGGTTGCGCTGCGGGGCTGGGCGGGGTCTGCGGGTCGGCGGTAAGCCGAGCGCCGCAGAAGTTACAGATAACCTCTCCGGGTTCGGCGCGACCTCCGCACACGGGACATTCGATAACTTCGCCAACGGTGGGGGCGCTACCTTCCACGAGAGCCGGGCCCGCCTTTATCAGCGCGACACCATCGGCCTCGCAAAAGGTTTCCTCGTCAGGGTAGGTCCGGTTGCAGCTCGGGCACTTTTTCATTTGGAGGGCCGCCTCCGGCCTCCGCCCCAAACCTTTAGTAAGGCCAGATGATATCTGCGCCCGGATGAGGACGCCAAGCAGGCAATGCGCCCGGCCACTAACATCTGCTCATTATCTCGTCGCGAAAGCGTTCCATCCCGCTGATCTGCTCCTTGGCGGAAGGCCCGGCGGCAAAAATGATGCGCGCCACACCCATCTCGGCGAACTGGTTTACGAGCGCCGGCGTCAATGGCTCGGCGAGGCGCGGACTTATGGTTATTTCCAGGGGCGCAGCGCGCGCGAGTTCATGCTCCTGGGCTCGCAGCTGCGCGATGCTGGTGCGGATCCCGTCGAGACTCTCGGCAATTCCATACCATCCGTCGCCGAGCCGCGCCGCGCGCTTCAACGACGGACCGGTGTGGCCGCCGAACACGATTGGTGGATGCGGCCGCTGCGCCGGCTTGGGCATGAATTTGAACCCCGCGACGCTGACGGTCTGCCCGTCATAGACCGGGTCGGCGCTGGTCCACAGCTCTTTCATCAGCGCGAGGTACTCGCGCGTGCGCAGCGCGCGATCCTTGAAGTTCATCCCGACCGCCGAGAATTCCTCTTCCAGCCATCCGATGCCTACCCCAAAGATGAAGCGGCCTGCGGACAGCACGTCGAGGCTTGCCACCGCCTTCGCCGTTGCGAACGGATTTCTGAGCGGCAGCACGAAAACCCCGGTGGCCAGCTTGATGCTGCTGGTAACTGCCGCGATGTACGCCAGCACGAGCATCGGATCGTGCATAGGAGCGTCGGAGGGCGCCGGCAGTCGGCCGCTCGATGAATACGGATAGAGCGAGCGGTACTGAACCGGCAGGATGAGGTGCTCGGGAACCCACAGTGACTCGAAGCCCAACTCTTCGGCCTTGCGCGCGATCGCCGCCAAGCCGGAGGGCTGCGTCTGTCTTAAGAACGTCGCGAATTTCATGAGATTCTCCCTGGGGCCGGTTCGGTCCGCAGAGCGGAACTCCCCCCGAAAACCCAGGGGGGAGGCGGCCATCGACGCTTCGGACGTACCACGGCCCGTTCTTCAAGTTGTGAGCTTCTCCTAAACCGGGTCGCCTTCCAGTCGGAATCCGATGCGGACCTCGACCTGAAACACGGGTTCGCCGTTCTTGGTCACCGCGCCGCGAATGTCTTTAACCTCAAACCAGTCGATGTTGCGAAGCGTCTGGGTAGCCTTGGTGAGCGCGTTGCGGACGGCCTGGTGAATGCTCTCCTCCGAGACACCTACCACTTCGATAATCTTGTAAGTCTTGTCCGGCATAGCTCTGGCTCCTCGCGCAGCATTGGTGCTGCGCCCTCGGGTTGCGGCGTGCCTTGCCGGCACGCTGGTTTCAGCTTTTAAGATCGACTGCAAAGACCGCAGTGTCTTCAATGGTTCGCATGTCGAGGTGAAAAGCATCGGCGCTGACTCGTCCGATGATTCGTGCGCGCCGAAACCGCGCGGCGATCGCGTTTGCGGACATATCGGGATGCGTAATCGTAACCGCGACCGAGGGCAAGCTTTCAGCGGGGAGCGATCCCGATCCAACCTGGGATGTCGCTTCGGTAACTTCCACCTTGAAGCCGGCCTCCAGGCGCTCGGCAATAATCTGCGCGGCCTGGGCCGCGACGGTGCGTAACTCCGCGGGCTTGCGGCCCATCAGGCGCAAGGTGGGAACCGTGTCACCGATTTCGTCAGAGCGCAGGTAGATTCTCAGCGTCGCTGCGAGCGCGGCGAGGGTGAGCTTGTCGCAGCGCAGCGCCCGCTTGAGCGGATTCGCCTTCAGCTTTGCGACCAGCTCGCGGCGTCCCACGATCAGTCCCGCCTGCGGGCCGCCCAGCAGCTTGTCGCCGGAAAAAGTCACGATCGCCGCGCCGGCCGCGATTCGCTCCGCGACGACCGGCTCGTGCGGCAACCCAAACTGCGTCAGGTCGATGAGCGCACCGGCACCCAGGTCTTCGACCACGTCCACGCCGTATTCGCGGCCGAGCGCGGCCAGGTCCTGAAGCGCGACTTCACTGGTGAATCCGACAATCTGGTAGTTGGACGGATGCACCTTCATGAGCAGCGCGGTGTCTGGTCCAATCGCGTTCCGGTAGTCTGCACGATGGGTTCGATTGGTAGTACCGACCTCGTGCAGGCGCGCGCCGCTGCGCAGCATGACGTCGGGAATCCGGAACGAACCGCCGATCTCGATCAGCTCGCCCCGTGAAACCACCACCTCGCGCCCGAGCGCCAAGGTATTGAGAACCAGCAGGACCGCTGCGGCGTTGTTGTTGACCACGGTCGCCGCTTCGGCGCCGCTAAGTGCACATAGTTCTGTTTCGACGATCGCATCGCGGTCGCCACGTTCCCCGGTCTGCAGATTGAACTCGAGATTCACCGCCGCGCGAGCGGCTTGTTCCACCGCCTCGATGGCAGGCTCGGCCAGGATCGCGCGACCGAGATTGGTATGCAGCAGCACGCCAGTCGCGTTGACCAGCGGTTTGAGGGCGGGCTCGTCGGCAATCAGCGCGCTCTCGGCGCGGTGCACGACCTGGGCGAGCATCGCGTGGCGGTCGCCTTGGCTGCGGGCTCGCCCTGCCTCGAGCGCAGCGCGCAAGTCGTCAGCGGCCTGTTGCACGACTTTCTTAAGATAGGCGCGGCTGACACCCCTGGCGCGCGGGCTGTCCGCCAGCGCGCGCAGGCACTCGTCGACCGGCGGCACCGCGCGCAACAACGACGCGCGACTGCCCTGGGCGGCGGTTTCCGTGGAAGAGGGGCGCTGGCGGGTCACGGGCTGGATTATCGAAGAGCACCCGCCGCGCAGGCAAGCGCCGCGGACTACGATGCGAGCGACGGCGTTTCGAGCCCGGCCTGGGCCTCGGCAATGAGTTTGAGTTTGCTGATCAGGAAAAACGCGCAGCCCAGGGCGAACAGCGAACAGCATACGACCGCGATGCGGGGACTTAAGTGCTCTCCGACAAAACCGACCCCCAGGCTGCCCAACGGCGCGGTGCCGATAAACGAAAGCGTGTAGATGCTCATCACCCGGCCGCGCAACTGATCGGCGACGAACATCTGCAGCATCGTATTGGTGGTTACCATGTGGTTGATGAGGCCCGCACCAATCAGCGCCTGCGCGAGCAAGGAAAGCGCCATCCATCTCGACACCCCGAAAACCAGGATGGCGGCAGCCAGCAGGAACAAACCGATGACCAGATTTTGCCGCAGCACCCGCGCCTCGCCGGAGCGCGAATTCATCACGATCGCGCTGACCACCGCACCGAAACCCTGGGCTGCCATCAGGAAGCCATAGCCCCGCGCGCCGCTGTGCAAGAGGTCGCGTGCGAACACTGGTACCAGCACCGAGTATTGCACGCAAAACCGCTGCTCACCGCGACCATCACCAGGAGATGGAAGCTGGGCCGGTGGCGCCACACATAGGCGAGGCCCTGGCGCACCTGGCGCATCATCGCGGCGCCGAAGTCGCGCCGCTGCCGGCGTGGCACATCCATTTCCAGCAGTCCCCAGATAACCGCCAGAAAGCTGAACCCATTGACGAAGAAGCACCCGGTTACGCCGATGAGGGCTATCAAAAGGCCGGCGACGGCGGGGCCTACCATGCGCGCGCCGTTGAAGATCATCGAATTCATTGCGATCGCGTTTGACAGATCTTCCTTGCCCACCATCTCCACTACGAAAGCCTGCCGGCCCGGCATATCGAATGAGCTCACCAGTCCATTGAGCGCGGCAAGAATGATGACGTGCTCGACCCGCACGGTGCCGGTCCAGGTGAGCGCGGTAAGCACGAACGCGCTCAACATCAGGAGGGTCTGCGCCGCGATTATCAAACGGCGCCGATCGACACGATCGACAATCACGCCCGCGAAAAGTCCAACCAGGACCACGGGCATAAAGCTCGCGAAGGCGACCACCCCGAGCATCATCGAGGAATTGGTCAGCTTCAGCACCAGCCACGCCTGCGCGACCGATTGCATCCAGGTGCCGATCAGCGAGACGAGCTGACCGGCGAAGAACAGGCGGAAGTTTCGATGACGCAGCGCGCGAAACGCGGAGAGGCGCGTTTCCCAGGTGGTCCTTTCAGGAAGCTCCCCAGGCTCTTCCGCCTCCAGGGCTTCTATCTCCGGCGCAGTGTCGATGATACCAACCTCACAATCGATGTCGGGAACCCCACCGATTTTGCCAGAGCCTGCACTGCCAAGCGACCTGCTTGTCGGCATGCGCAGCGTTTGCAAGGGTCTATGATGTGAATCTGTCGGGAATCGAGATTCGTTATCGCGATGCAACCGGCGCCAATCAGTCGCTGACGATTGCGCATCCACCAGGCGCGCTGGAAAGTGCCGGGCGCGACACCCATATCAGGGTCGCTGTCAGGTGCGAATACGAGCAGCGGGGCAAGGTGGTCCGCGCAAGTGTGGAAAACCTCGCCGAGTCTCCGGTCAGGCTCGATGCGGCTTGCATGTTCGTCGCCAGCGGCTTCGATCGCGCGGCGCAGGCGCGATTTTTCAAGCACGGCTACCAATCGTGGAGCGGCTCGTTTCCGATACCGGTGGGGGATCTTTCCGCCGAGCGCTACGAGAAGAGATCAACGCTTGCCCGGGTCAATCATCAAAGCGAGGTGGTGCGCCCGCCGGAGGCGCCCGAGGCCGCTACCGCCGAATTATTCACCATCCTGGAACGGAGCGACGGCGAGCGGCTGCTGGTGGGATTCCTGGACGGTGCCACGAGTCTCACCACACTCACGGTTCGCTCGCCCGACGCCATTGGCGCACGCGCGCTGCTCGACGGCATCGAGCTGGCGCCGGGAGCAACGCGCGCGATCGCGCCGCTGTCCTTCGAGCGCTCGCGCGAGCCCGCGGCGGTGCTGGCCGCGCGCTGGGCAGCGAAGCTGGGGGAAAGGATGGGCGCGCGCACCCGCGCTCCGTTTCGGCGCGGATGGTGCTCCTGGTACCACTATTTTCACGCCATCACCGAAGATGCGTTGCGCAACAACTTGCACGCGCTCGCCGCGCTGCGATCCAGCTTCCCGATCGAGGTGGTGCAACTCGATGACGGCTTTCAATCGGCCTTGGGCGACTGGGACGAAACCAACCGGAAGTTCCCGAGCGGACTTGCCAGAATTGGCGCCGAAATCCGCGCGGCCGGTTTCGAGGCCGGAATCTGGACCGCGCCATTCCTGGCGGCGCGGGACTCGCGCCTTATGCGCGAGCATCCGGACTGGTTTATTCGGGGTGAAGACGGCAGCCCGTTGCGGGCTGGTCGCAATCCCAACTGGACCCGCCACGACGACAAGTCTGCGTATGCACTCGACCCAAGCCACCCGCGGCTGCGCGATCATCTGGAGACGCTGTTTCGCAAACTCGTGCACCGGTTCGGCTTTTCCTACCTAAAACTCGATTTTCTCTATGCAGCAGCTGCGGAAGGGCTCCGCCACGGCCGCAATTGGACACGGGCCGAAACCCTGCGCCATGGACTCGCAGCGATTCGTGCGGGCGCGGGCGACGAGGCCTTTATCCTCGCCTGCGGATGTCCGCTGGGTGCGGCGGTGGGAATGGTCGATGGAATGCGCATCGGCCCGGATGTCTCGCCCTATTGGGGCAGCGGCGGCGCGGGCGACCCGTCGACCGTGCACGCCCTCGACGCGATCATCGCGCGCAGCTTCATGCATCGACGGTTGTGGCTCAACGATCCCGACTGCCTGATGCTGCGCGCCAGGGAGACCCAGCTGAGTGCCGACGAGCGGCTGGCGCTGGCCAGCGTGATCGCGGGTTCGGGCGGGATGCTGCTGATTTCCGACGACATGTCGCTGCTGGGTGAGGGCGAGGGCGGACTGTTTCGCGACGCCGCGGCCCTGGCGGTCCAGATGGATGAGGGCGCGGGGCTTAAGCCTGTCGTGGCAATCGATCTGCTCGACGCTGGCGGCGTGCGGGGCTTGATGAAGCAAAGCGATGAGGGGGTTATCGCGGTGGTGGTGAATCGCGGTGACAACCCGGCGCGATTTACGCTCGCCACGCTCGGGCGCGGCTCGTACCAGGTGCGCACCCTGGGTGGAATGGAGGAATCGGCCACCGGCACCATAGAGCTTGCGCCGCATTCGGCACGCCTGGTGCGCGTGAATCGGCGCTAGCGCAGTCCGGTGGCGGCAATTTTCCGGGTCTCCACCATTGCCATCGGGCGCCAAAGCTGCCGGGGACAGTCGCTCAGGCCAGTTCGACGAGGCCGGCGCCCGCGCTGGCGTGTAGCACGGCGCGCGCCGACTGCGGCGGGATTTGCAGGGAGGAATAGTAGTCGCGATCCAGCGCCGCAATAACGCCGGGTGCATCGTCCGCACGGCAGAGCGCAACGATTGAGCCGCCGAAACCCGCGCCGGTAAGACGCGCGCCTAGTGCGCCGGCGCGGCGTGCGCAGCTTACCATCCGGTCCAGCCGCGAGGTGCTGCAGTCAAAATCCTCGGCAAGGCTCCGGTGCGACTCGTTCATGAGAGCGCCCATCTCGGCCAGCCGCCCCGCTTGCAACGCGCGTACCGCCTGCAGCACCCGTTCGGTCTCGCTGAATACGTGACGTGCGCGCTTGAGAATCTCGAGCGGACGATGCAGGTCCAGCACAATGTGCGGATCGCGGTCGCCCAGCATCTCGCGCGCGAGCGCTTCGGAAGAAAGCCCCAACCGCGAAGCTGCTTGCGCCAAGTCGGGATTCAGCCGCTCAGGCGCAGTTTCCGCAAGTGCCGCGACCAGGTCGGCTGCGTTCCATTCCTTGACGCCCTTGACGACGTCACCGAGTTCACGAACCCCATTCAGCGTGAGTGCGCGCGCCAGAAAGCGCGCCGCGAGCCCGCACTCCACCACCCGGCGATTGTATTCGGCGCGAACGTTTCCCGACTTGTCGGCCTCCTCGCGGCTGTCGGCGACGACCAGGGCGGCCTCGGACGGCATTTTGACCGGTCGCGCCCGGAGCGGATTGAACTCGATGAACAGCGCATGGTCGCGTTGTCCAAGCAATGATGCAGCCTGATCCATCCCGCCCGCCATCGTGCCGACATACCACTCGCTGTGGGCGACCAGCGCAGCCGTTTCGATGGGCGACAGTGCGAGGCCGTTGGTCGCCATGAAGGCGAGCGCGGAGGACACCGTGAGTGCGGCCGACGATGACAAACCGGCGCCGGTTGGCACGCGCCCATCGATTACCAACTTGGCGCCCCGCAGGCGGGTCACCTCGGTCCCGCGGTCAGCGAAGTGATCGATGACGCCCTGCAGGGCCGCTTTTACATAGTTGGCCCAATCGCCGGTCGGGTAGGGTGGAATATTGCGCGCGAGCTTGAAGTCACGATCGGGATACAAACGATTCTCGTTACGAAGTGAGACTTCACCTGACCGAGTGGCTACGGCGGCGATGATGGTGGATCGGTCGATCGCGACGGGCAACACCGGAAGACCGCTGTAATCGGTATGCTCGCCGATCAGATTGACTCGGCCCGGGGCGCGCACCGCAAACAGTCGCGCATCGGGCCCCGCGGCGGCTCTGAGCCCTCGCGCCATGGCGGCCGCGCGATCCAGCTCCGAACTGTCCCACGCCCGATCGCTCAAGAAGCCACTCCCGAATCGAAGTGCGCGCACGCCGCCGCGAGATCATCGGCGGTGCCGACGTCGCTCCAGAACCCCTGCACTTCGAACGCTCGCACCATGCGCCCCGCCGCGATCATCGCGGCAATGGCCTGGGGAAGCTCCAGCTCGCCCCGGGATGACGGCGCAAGACGGTCGAGGTAGTCGAACAGGCTGCGCGACGTGCTGAACAGACCGGCACAGTTCCATCGGGTGGACGACGTCCCGGGTGGCGGCTTTTCGATCAGACGCGTCACGCGCATTTCGGGGTCGAAGTACACCGCCGCGCCCCGCCACGGATCGTCGATATCGTTGACTGCCAGCAGCAGGTCGCAATCGGCGCGGGCCGAGGCGGCCGCAAAGCGCGGATAGTTGGCGCCATCCATCAGGATGTCGCCCCAGCCGAACAGGAAGCGATCCTCGCCGGCGAGCAGACCGCGCGCGGCCAACATAGCGCCGGCGGTTCCATTAAGATGCTGCTGGCGAATCGTCTGGATCGTTACCCCCGGGGTTCGTGTCACAAAGGTTGCGCACCACTGCTCGATCTGTTCGGCAAGATGGCCAGAGACTACGACAAATTCGCGCACACCGGACTCGATCATTCCCCCGAGGATGTGGGCAATCAGCGGCTTCCCGGCAACCTTAAGCAGGGGCTTGGGCCGGTCCGCGGTCAGCGAGCCCAGCCTGGTACCTCGCCCCGCTGCCAGCAGAACCGCTTTGCCGGGCACCATGTCCGAAAGCATAGCAGCGCCACGAACGCTTTGCTGGCGTGCCGGAATTTCTTAGGATAGGTCTAGACGCTGGTAAGAGAGCCGCCCGTATGTTCGGTGAGATAAACCCGCGTGCCAAAGCCAAGGCCCCCTTTATTTCGATAGAAGAAGCTATCGAGGAAACGCGCCGCGGCCACATGATCATCATGATGGACGATGAGCAGCGTGAGAACGAGGGTGACCTGTGCATGGCCGCGGAAAAGGTCACCGGGGAAGCCATCAACTTCATGGCCAAGTACGGTCGCGGCCTGATCTGCCTGCCGATGTCCGCCGAGCGCATCGACCAGCTCGGTCTCGGCATGATGGTCGGCGACAATCAGGCGCCGCTCGGCACCGCGTTCACCGCATCGATAACCGCCAAGCGCTGCGCCGGTTCCGGGCAATCGGCGCAGGACCGTTCCCTTACGATCCTGCAGGCGACTCGCGAAGACGCGAGTGGCTCGGAATTTATCTCACCCGGCTACGTGTATCCGCTCCGCGCGCGTGATGGTGGCGTGCTGGTGCGCACCGGTCAGACCGAAGGGGCGGTTGACCTGGCGCGCCTGGCGGGTCTCAAACCCGCGGGGGTCATTTGCGAGATTCTGAAAGATGACGGCACGATGGCGCGCCGTGACGATCTGGTCGAGTTCGCGCGCACTCATAACCTCAGAATCGTAACGGTGGCCGATCTGATCGAGTACCGGTTGCGCCACGAAACCATGGTCCATCGCATCGCGGAGGCACAACTGCCAACCCAGTATGGCGATTTCAAAGCGATCGTCTATCGCAACCAGGTCGACTACACCGAGCACCTGGTGCTGGTGATGGGCAGCGTCGATCCGCAGAAACCCATTCTGGTGAGGGTGCATCGCGAGTATCTTCCCGGCGACGTATTCGGCTATGCGGCGCGCCCCACCCGCAATCTGCTCCGCGCAGCGATGGAACGCATCGCGGAAAAAGGCGAAGGCGTGCTGCTCTACCTGAAGCGCGAATCCAACGCGATCGCCGCGGAGCTGGGATCGAACGGACGCGGCGGACATCGGCCCAGCACCCGCTACGGGACCACCGAAGCGGACTTCCGCGACTACGGCATTGGGGCGCAGATCGTGCGCGACGTCGGGGTGCGCAAGATGATCGTCATGTCCGACGCTGCTCCCCGCCTTGCCAACCTGCCCGGATATGGACTGGAGATCGTCGGTTCGGTGCCGCTCACCGTGCCTAATGGCAAGCCGGTTGTCACTTCCAGCAACTAGGGTCGCGGAACCCCCAGGTTGCGGGAAGGGTTGTACCAGATCATGTATCGCGCAAATCGGATCCGTGGGACGGCCTCCCGCGTATGCCCAAAGCGGGAATCGGCCGGCTGCGGCGGTGCGCCCGCCCTGCGGCCAGCGACCGACTGGACATTGAAGTGGCCGTCGCGGTTTCGCACCGCGCGCCCTGACTGGGACAAGCCGAGAAGCTGGGTGGCGCTGATCTGGGCGCTGTGCGCCGTTTTCGCGTTTGCTGCACCCGCGTTCGCGCTGCCCAAGGCGAATCAAGTTGTGCAGATTGCTGGGCTGAAACTCGACCATCCACTGGCACCTGGCGGGACGAGCAATTTGCTCGTCGACGCTAGTGTCATGGCAGGCTGGCATATCAACTCGAATCATCCGCTCAGCGACGAGTACATTCCGACGGTGGTGCGAGTCACGGGGCCCGCTTCGGTGAGCGCCGGCCCAGTGCAATACCCCAGGGCCGAGGAGGTAGCACTCCAGTTCTCCGGTGGCGACAAGCTCTCGGTCTTTTCAGGAATCCTGATGCTCTCGGTTCCGCTCACCGCGGCGATGAATTTCACGCCCGCGGGTGACTTGACGGTTTCCATCGATTACCAGGCGTGTGACAACCTGCAATGCCTGAGGCCCACCACGGTCAGCGCGACAATCGCACTCACCGCACTACAAG